>NZ_JAXFPT010000086.1:0-2758 GCF_034179595.1 Clostridium sp. | reverse complement strand
ATATTTAATTATCATTTACGAGTATTTTATTTAAGTGCTAAATTATAAATATTAAATAATAAAAAAACACCTATATTTATAGGTGCTTTTTTTATTATTGTAGAGAATATAAGGCTTTCCATGTATCCTTGCCAACTATACCATCTACATCAATACCTTTATTTTTTTGTAATGCTTTTATAGCTAAAGTAGTAGCATTTCCAAATATTCCATCAGCTCCACCATACTTTTCTAATGAAGTATATCCTCTATTTATTAATCTTTTTTGTATAAGCTTAGTAAGGTTTCCTCTTGCCCCTTCTTTTACTATTACACAAGCTTTTAAAGTTAAATCTCCAAAATATCCATCAACTTTTAATCCTTTATTAAATTGAGCATTTAATTCTCTTTGTAATTCCTTAACTTCTTCTCCTTGAATTGAAAGCTCATATAGTGCCTTTTTATCATCAGCTGGATTTTCCTTCTCTTCTGTATCATCTTTTCTACTGTTTATAAATATATCTTCTGAAAAGTTGTTCATATCTACATTAGTACTTATACCATCTATTCTTCCTGATTCAGTATACTGATGCCCAACTACTTTAAATCCTGTCTCCATAGGCTTACTTACATTATAGTGAGCAATCCACCCTAGATATTTCTTTACTCTATCATCTAAATTATCTCTACCAAAATAACCACCAGTATATATCATGCATTGTAAATTACTTAATTCTTCAAACTTTTCTAAGAATTCTATACATCTATCTGATATTTCTTTAGCACTTCTATTCATCTTATTAGTTTCTATATCTAAACAAGGAAATATATTAAATTCTTTATCTTTAATAGCTTCATAGAAATCTTTTGCCTGCTCTGTAGGTGAAGTTTTTTCTGACATAAAATGATAAAACCCAATATTTAACCCATTAGCCTTAGCCATCTTATAGTTTTCTTCAAGCTTTTCATCTATAAAGTTAACTCCTTCAGTTGCCTTTATAATTACTGTTTCTATGCCAGCTTGTTTAACCTTTTTAAAATCTATTGTGAAATTATGAACTGATATATCTATCCCTTTAATCATGATATTTACCTCTTTCTATAAAGTTATATAATTCTTCACTAATATTCATAATATCTAGTCATTTACTATAAAGTATATTTTCTATAAGTTATAAATTAGAACAAAATAAAAATACCTCTTATCTATTAGATTTTTCAATCTAACAAATAAAAGGTATATTTTTATCTTAGCTTACTTTATTTTTAAGTCTTAATTTATCAGCTATTATTGCTATAAATTCTGAGTTAGTTGGCTTGCCTATGTAAACCAACACACTCCAAAGTTAGTATTTAAGCCATTTGTTAAAATATTACAAAGCATATTTTCTTCTAAATTGATAGGTTTAGACAAAAAATATTTATTGGTGTAATAGTATACTTTTATTTACATTTTGTCAATACTTAACTTGCTCTTTTTCTAACTGGTCTATAAAGCCTTTCTCCTCTATCTCCTCTAATATATCTCATTTCTAATGTTTCTCTTTTTATACCAGTAATACCACTCAATTCAGTTAGTGTAACTCTCTTACCTTTATAATCTATATAAATAGTACACGATTTATTGTTTGCTTGTATATTCTTATCTACCCATCTACAATTATCAGGTTCATAATCACCATTTACATCAATCCTATCAATACTGAGCATATCATTATACCCATTAGCATATGCCCAGTTATGAAAATTCAAGTAGCTATTTCTCCACTCATCACATACTTTTATACCTCTAGCACCATAATTATAATAATCTTTATTGTTGGAATTATAACAACGTTGTTTCATCATAACCCATCTTCCATATAACTTAGTCTTTTTAGCTAAGCCATGTTTATTCTTAATATTCATAAACCTAGTTCCTCCTAAAAAATTTCTTTTACTATTATCCGAATTTGTACCTTCTACCTGTAAAACAAAAACTCAAATAATCAATAAAATCAGTATTTCATTATATCAACTTGATTTCCTTTCAGTTTGTAATTTCTACAATCTTTACAACCTCCTTATATTAGTTTCGAGTTATTTTGAAAATTTATTTTTTCTACAGAAAGAAAAAAAGGGATGCAATTACTGCATCCCCATTTGATTAATTCATTGATATTTTTACACTTGCACCAAATCTAAACAAATCATTTCTTCTCTTTTTATTTATGTATTCCTTATACCTATCTATCTCTAACTGTTGTAACCTAACTATCTCTTTTCTTCTTTCTGAAATTTCTGCTTTTGCTACTGCTCTTTTCACTGATTTTTCATCTCCAGTAAAAGCTTTAGTTTGCGAATATGCTGGTAGCTTATTTCTAAGAATGGAGATTTCCCTTAAAGTATCAAAATCAGTTACTATTCTTTCATACTCTACCCCATCTACATCCTTTTTCTTAGGAAGTTTTATTTCCTTCAACACCGTAAATCCAAATGATAGTTTAGCTTCACTCAAATCTTTTAGTTTATCCATTACTTCTTCCATTAAAGGTAAAGTGTACAGTATTCTTAATCTATTTCCATACTCCTCATATTCAAACGATTCTACTGGTATTCGATTTTTATAGTTATGATTTACCAGTAGCAAGGGGAACTCTTCTCCCATTGATTCCAGCTTTCTACTGAAGCAACCACTATTAATTTTCTCTCTAAATTTCTTTCCATCTTTGTCCATCAATACCTCAGAAAATTCATTAACTGGTAAATAACCAGCAAGATATATTTTTTTCTCTTGCTG
>NZ_JAXFPT010000067.1:0-150285 GCF_034179595.1 Clostridium sp. | reverse complement strand
ATAAATATCGGATAATCAGACATGGATTTTCTTATATTTATAATTATTCTTTCTATAATGCTGTTCTTTTTTTAGAACCTCCATAGGATTTTTCATACCAATTAATCACCTCTTATATTTTTAAAAAATCATTTAATGCGGTTGTTTATCAGTTATTATATTAATTTTATCCTATAAATAGTAAAATTAAAACAAATTTTACTATTTATTGCATATATTTATATTTTAATATTAAAATCCTTTATTAAAGATATCGAGTATATTATTTTTTACACTTATCATTTACGAGTATTTTATTTAGGAATATATATCTTAAATTTTATAATAAAAAAACAAGCAATACATTATTTTGCATTGCTTGTTTTTTTTGTTTTTGTGAATTTATCCATAAAGATAAATGATGTCATAATATATAATATTATTAAACAAATTGCTTGTATTGTTACTTTAACTGTATCTGAAGCAAACATACCAGTAGATATTCTATCTGTATTTAATGCTATTACAATCATTATTATTGATATTACAATCATAATAAGTTTCATACCTACATTATTTATAGATTTTTTTGAAATTAATTTTTCATATAATTTGCTTCCTCTCCATAATAAATCGAAAAGATAAAAGCACCCTGCTATTACCACTACATTTATTACGTTATTTATCATACTATCCATGTTAATTATTTAAGGATTCCTCCTTAACTTCCTCCTCTTTGTTTTTAAATAATTCAAGAATCTTTTCTGTATCTACATTTTCTTCAAGAATCTTGCATAATTTATCGTATTGATTTAATTTGTATTGTTTGTAATTTTCTTTTTCTTCTTTGCTATTTTCAATAACAACATTATATTTTTCTTTTAGATGATTTATAAGTTTTTTTCTAAACTCTTCTATTTCAAATATACCATGTAGATAAGTTCCAAATACATCTCCATTTTTATTGCAAAGGCCTGTTATGTTATTATCTTTATCTATCATAAAGACTTCTCCATCACCTTCTAGTATTTCATTATAACCATTTTGAACTTCATATCCATAAACTCTTATATTTGAAAGATCTTTTAATTCATTTTGTAGTGAACATATAATACCTTTTGAAATAACTGTTTTTCTTTCAAATGATATTTTAGTATCTATTGGAAGCATTTCAAATCCTGTTATACATTTTTCACTATTTGAATATATATCATTTACTATATTTCTACCTAACATCTGGAATCCTGCACAAATACCCATAATAGTTACACCTTGTTTTTGTAGCTCTATTATTTTATCATAAATTCCATTTGCTTTTATTTCATTTAAATCTTCCATTATGCTTTTGCTGCCTGGAAGGATTATTAAATTTGCACCATCTAATTCATTTGGTGATTTTACATATCTTATGTTAACATTCTTTTCAAGCTCTAATGGATAAAAGTCTGTGATATTAGCCATATGTGATAATTTTATTATACCTATATTTAATCCACTTCTTTTATTGTTTCTAAACTTTTCATTGATAACACTTTCATCTTCTATATTTAATTCTTCATAAGGAATTACACCTAGAACTGGAATATTTAATCTTTCTTCTAATTCTTTTATTCCATTTTCTAATTCTTCTCTATCGCCTTTGAATTTATTTATTATAATACCTTTTATAAGCTTTCTATCTTCTTCATTAAGAAGCATTACAGTTCCATAAAGTGATGCAAATACTCCACCTTTTTCGCTATCTCCAACTAATATAACATCTGAATTTGTAAGCTTTGCAGTATAAAGGTTAGCTAAATTTTCACTTTTAGCTCCTAATTCCATGCAGCTTCCTTCACCTTCTATAATAATATTTTCATGCTGATTTTCTAGCTTTTCAAAATCTTCTTTTATAAAGTCTCTTAAATCCTTATGTAGATCTTCAAATGAACAGTTTTCTTTATGACAATATGATCTTCCATTTACTATAATCATTGTCTTTTTATTTGCTGTAGGTTTTATTAAAATAGGATTCATTATACTCTCTGGCTTTAATTCACAGGCTTCTGCTTGTACTATTTGAGAATACCCAATCTCTTCATCATTTTCTACTTTTCCTGTTTTGCTAGTTGTATTTATTGCTTTAAAAGGTGCAACATCAAAACCTTTCTTTTTTAAAAATCTACATAAAGCTATTGCAATGGTACTTTTTCCAACTGAAGATGCAGTACCTAAAATCATTACATTCTTTTTCATAACCTTTCACCCCATAATATTATTTCTCAATTTTCACATGATTATAATTATTAACCTTAAATTTTTCACCTAATTTAAAGTTTATTTTATCTTTAAATATAGGTCCTCCATAAACAAAAGTATGATATTCTCCATTTTCTCCACATGGGTCTGCTCCTGCATTTTTTATCTTTGATACTATTTCTCTTGTTA
Organism: Clostridium sp.; assembly: GCF_034179595.1. GTDB lineage: Bacteria > Bacillota > Clostridia > Clostridiales > Clostridiaceae > Clostridium. The sequence goes on along the minus strand of NZ_JAXFPT010000067.1, from coordinate 147,879 downwards.
AATCTTTACCTAAATATGTATCATCTAATTCAATATTATTACAGCACTTTATTAAAGCATTAAATCCAGCATCTATAAATTCATATGTTAAGCTTTCTCTATCCTCTTGCCATAATGGAAATTCTGCATCTATTGAAACATTTTTGCATCTATCTGTGCACCACTTTCTATGTGCTTCTATATCTATATCACCAAATGCACAAACCTTTGCACCTAGTTCTTTTGCTTTCTTAAGTGCCTCTTCAAATAATTTTTCATATTCTTCTCCATGGCAAATAACTTTTATTAAAGGAATATCTAATGATTTTGAAATTTCATCTAACATATCCTCTGGTATCTTATGAAACCATGATTCATTTTCGTCTTTATTTATTGTTACTATTAAGCAAGCAGGCTTTAAACCTTTTTTTATTAATCTATATAATGCTAAAGTGCTATCTTTTCCACAACTATATGATAAAACAAAATTTTTTTCCATAAAAACTTCTCCTTAATTTCATTTTTTGATACTTTATCCATAAATTATATATATTCAATAATAATTTTATCATTTTTTTCTTAAGTAGTAAAAGAAAAAGTATTTAATAACCCATTTTAAAACAAATAAGTATAAAAAAGTACCTTTAGAATATTCTAAAGATACTTTTTATGCTTATATTATCTAATAAGATATGCTATTTTATTTATGAAATATTATTTTATTCCTAAAAGATCTTTTGTATGCTTTTCTACCATTTCTGGAGTTATATCATCTCTCTTTGCAACTTTTGTTTCTATTGCAGCCTTTGCAACAAATGCTGCAACTTTCGGCGCTATTTTAAGATCTGTTGCATTTGGAATTACATAGTCTGGATTTAATTCGTCTTCACTAATTAGATTTGCTATTCCATAAGCTGCTGCTATTTTCATCTCTTCATTTATATCGGTTGCTCTAACGTCTAAAGCACCTCTAAATATTCCTGGGAATGCTAGAAGGTTATTAACTTGATTTGGATAGTCAGAACGCCCTGTTCCTGCAACTAATGCTCCACCTTCTTTAGCTTCATCTGGGAATATTTCAGGAATTGGATTTGCCATTGCAAATACTATAGAATCTTTAGCCATAGTAGATACCATTTCTTTTGTTAAAACCTTTGGCGCTGATACTCCAATAAACATATCAGCTCCTTTTATAGCATCTTCTAGCGTTCCTTTTAAGTGAGCTTTATTTGTTACTTTAGCCATTTCTCTTTGAGCATCATTCATCCAGTCTTCACTTTCTTCAAGTATTCCAAAACGATCTACCATAGTTATATTTCTTATTCCAGCACTCATAAGTAGTTTTGCTACTGATATTCCAGCCGAACCTGCTCCATTTACAACAACTTTTACATTTTCCATAGTTCTTTTAGTTAACTTTAAAGCGTTTATAACTGCCGCTAAAACAACTATAGCAGTACCATGTTGATCATCATGAAATACTGGAATATTCATCTCTTCTTTTAATCTTTTCTCTATTTCAAAGCATTCTGGTGCTTTTATATCTTCTAAGTTTATTCCACCAAAGCTTGGTTCCATTATCTTTACTGTATTTACTATTTCATCAACATTTTTGCTGTTTAAACATATTGGGAAAGCATCAACTCCTGCAAAAGCTTTAAATAAAACTGCTTTACCTTCCATAACTGGAAGCCCAGCTCCTGCTCCTATATCTCCAAGTCCAAGTACTGCTGTTCCGTTTGTTACAACTGCTACCATGTTTCCTTTTGAAGTATATTCATATATATCATCATAATTTTCTTTTATTTTTAAACAAGGTTCTGCAACCCCTGGTGTATAAGCTAAAGATAAATCTTCTTTAGTCTTTACAGGTACTTTAGATACTATTTCTAATTTCCCATGATTTTCTCTATGCAATTTTAATGCTTTTTCTTTTGTTGATAAATTTACACTCATAGTTTAAACCTCCTATACAAATAATTAATTATTCTATCTTTTGTATACTATTTATATTAATTATATCATCTTCTAATATTATTTCTAATAAATATCCTCTTCCGCAACTAGGTTGCCAATAAAACATATCTTTTTCATCATCATAAAATTGTTCTAAAATAGTTCCTATAGTTCCTCCATGACAAATTAATGCTACATCTTTTTTGTTTTCTTTTGATAATTTTCTTATAAACTTTTTAAATGTATCTTTAATTCTCTCTCTATATTCATTTTTTGATTCCCCATTTTTGATAATATAGGTTCCAGAAGTATCTTCTAACCAATCTATGTATTCTTTTTTGTGCTTTAATTCATCATATCCCTTCATTTCAAAGTCACCAAAGTTATATTCTTTAAACCCATCTTCAATTAAATAGAAATCAGAATCAAACAATATATTTAGTGTTTCATTTGTTCTTTTAAGCCCTGTTGTATAATAAAAGTCACATTTATTATATAAACCTTTTAATTTTTTAAGTTCTTCTACTCCAAGACTTGATAATGATAAATCAGTATGTCCACAATATAACTTTTTTTCATTGGCTTCTGTTTTTCCATGTCTTATTAAATATAAATTAATCTTCTTCATTTTTTAAAACCTTTTCTATTCCAAAAAATATTCTTATAACCTTTATGCAATTTAAAGATATGTACTGAATGCATTTTCCATGTATATCTCTCCATATTCTATCTCTCTTTTCAATTGGAACTATCCCCATTCCAATATCATCAGTTATAATTATTTTTCCTTCTAATTTTTCTATATTATTTTTTATGTACTCTAAAGGATCCTTATCATTTAAAATCATTTCTCTAACAAATATATGAAGACCACATATAACTTTTTTATCTAAATCTAAGTTATCTAAAGTGCAATAAAATATATCCTCTTCATCTATGTTATATTTTTCTTTAACATAAGATAATTTTCCATTATAAGCTCCACCAAAAACTAAAATCATATCAAATTCTCCTTAAAATAATGCTAAAACTAAAAGACCAATACATTCTCCAACTATTAGTCCATAACCTGCTACATCTCCATTTATTCCACCAAGTTCTTTTATATTAATATTTGTCTTATAAAGCATAAATAAGCACATAATAGCCATAAATACAGCATATATTGCTCCTAACTTTAAAAATAAACTTAGAAAAATTATTATAAGTATAATTATTTGTAATACTCTATCTATTAAGCTAGTACCATCTTTAAATATCTTTACTAAAGTGCTTTCTTTTATTTCAGGCTTTATTAATATCATAAGTGCCATAAAGCTTCTACTTATTATTGGTATAAATAATAAAAATAATATGTTTTTCTTATATTCTACTATTGAATAAATAGAGGCATATTCAATTATCATTAAAACACCAAAACAAATAACTGAAAATGCACCACTACATGAATCTTTAAGTATTTTTAATTTTGTTTCTCTATCTCTTCTTGAAAACACTGCATCACATATGTCCATAAAACCATCTAAATGAAGCATTCCAGTAATAAATATAGGAAAAACTAATAGTATTGCACTAATTAATATATTATTTACCTTAAGTAAATTTAATATATTATAAACTAACACCCATAATGCTCCTATTATTAACCCAACCACAGGATAAAATTTAAGAATATTTTTTGTATTTTCTTTTTCCCATTTGTAGTTTGGTGTAGGTATAATTGAAAACATAGATAATGCCATAAAAAAGCTTCTAATATATCTCATTTATCAATTTTCTCCCTTCTTCTTCTCCTTTAAAAAATTCAATATTATTATAATTACACTCAATCACAACATCAAAATCGTTTGCTAAAAGTCTATTTAAATATGCTAATTCTTTTCTATATTCATCTGTAAAATTATCATATATAATTGAGTCGCTAAAGATATAATCGGTTACAACCACTATATTTTTGCAATTATTACTTACCTTAATAATGTTTTCTGCTATCTTTTTATATACATTTTTATTTATTTTATCTTTATCAAACATTTCATTATTTAATAACATAGTAGCGCTATCTAAAAGTACAGTATCTAGCTTATTTAGTTTATCTATAACATTATCCACATCTTTAAATGCATCTAAAGTTACAAATTTTGTATTTTTTCTTCTTTCTAAATGGCCTTCTATTCTCTTTAAATTTTCCTCACAATCTGGCTTCATAGTAGCTAAATACTTTATATTATCTAAAATATTTATCCTTTTAGAAATCTCTTCTGCAATAAAAGATTTACTGCTTCTTGTTCCTCCTATTACTATTATCTTCATACTTTAACTCCTAAATCTATAAAATCTATTTATAACACTCTTCATCTCGTATTTTATCTAAATATTCACAGTCTATTCCTGATTCTTCAAAAGTTGCCATATCTCTTAATATAGCATTTGCTGTATCTATTATAGTAAATGCTATAGGACATCCACTTCCTTCTCCAAGTCTCATATCTAAATTAAGCATAGGATCAAGACCTAATTTTTTTATAGCAACTCTATATCCAATCTCTTGTGATAGATGAGATGAAAATAAATAATCTTTTACATCTTCATTTAATTTTGTTGCAACTAAAGCTGCTACAACTGATATAAATCCATCTATAACTATTGGAATTTTATAAAAACTTGCACCTAAAAACGCCCCTGTCATAGCTGCAATATCAAATCCGCCAACCTTTGTAAGTACATCTATAGGATCATTTTTATCTGGCTTATTTATCTCTAATGCTTGTCTTATTATATCCTTCTTTTTATTAAATGCATCATTAGTTAAACCTGCACCTTTTCCAACTGCTTCTTCTATACTGCAATCTAATAAAGATATTAAAACAGCACTGCTTGTAGTAGTATTTGCTATTCCCATTTCTCCAACACCTAAGATTTCATATCCATTTTCTACAGCTTCTTTAACAGATTCTATTCCTATTAAAATAGCATCTATACATTCTTCTTTTGTCATAGCAGGGCCTTTTAAAATATTAGAAGTTGATTTTCTTATTTTCTTATCTATCACTCCAGGAATTTTTAAACTGCTATTTATACCAACATCAATTACCATAAGGTCGCTTCCATTTTGTTTTGCTATTACTCCAACCCCTGATAGACCTTTAGTAAAGTTAATTGTTTGAGCAATTGTAACATATTGTGGTGTGCTTGCTATGCCTTCTTTATACACTCCATTATCTGAACAAAAAATCAATACACATTTCTTTTTAAAAGAATTTTTTATATTTCCTGTTATCCCTGTAACTTTAATTGCAATATCTTCAAGTTTCCCAAGGCTTCCTAAAGGTTTTGCTAAAGAATCAATTCTTTTTTTTGCTTTTCTTTGAATTTCTTTATCTGCATAACTTATATTATCTATTATATTATAAAGCTTTAAATTTTTATTTTTCATATATATCGCCCCTTAAGATATCAGTATTTTTATAATTATATTCTATCATAAATTAGCTGAATACATATTATATGCATTCAGCTAATTTATTTTATTCCTTTGTAACTTTACTTATAAGACATAAGAACATAAATGTTAAAAGTATAGCTATTGGTATTATAAATATTGCATATCTTATACCAAAGTTATCAGACATAACCCCTACTAATAAATTTGTGCTAGTATTTACAATACTTGCAAATGCTATTACTATTCCTGTGATATAAGAAGTATTTTTCTTAAATGTATTACTTACAATAAGAATAACTGTTGGGAACATTATTGAAAAGAAAAATCCTGAAACTGATATTAAATATAAACCTTTTTCTCCAAGTACAAGCCCAATTATAAATAAGCATCCACCAATTAATGAGAATAATTTTACAGATCTCATAGCTCCAATTTTTTCAACTATAAATCCACCAACTAATCTACCTATAGTAAGTAATAAGAAGAATATTGATAAATATGATGCTATTTGTGATTCTGTAATATTTTGATAAGTTGATTTTATGTATGTTGGAAGCCATCTTCCTGTTCCTTGTTCTGCTATTATATAAAATCCTAATCCTATAAAGAAGAACCAAATTAATTTATCCTTTAATACTATAGATAAAGATAGTTTCTCTTCTTTTTCCTCTTCTTTTGCTTCTGGAAGTTTTATAAATAAAAATATTATTAATACTATAAATGTAATTATAGCAGAACCTACATAGATGCTTCTCCAATTAAATCCATCAGTCATAAGCATACCTGAAACTTTCTGTGATGCTGAAAGACCTACTCCATAAGCAAAATGAGTTAGATTCATAGCTATAGCTTGCCCTGTTATCCAAATCACAGGTATTATTGTGTTTGCTGAAATAGATATTAAACCTGTAAAAGCTTGAATCAATGCAAATCCAATAATAAAAATTATAAAATTTGGAGACCATGCTTGAATTAAATTAGTTAATCCAGCACCTAGTATACCTATTAAAAATAATTTTTTTTGCCCTATCTTTTCGCATAAAGCACCACCTAAATAATTACATATTAAATATGCTATTGTACCACATGTAAACATAAGTGATAATTTTGTATCATTAATTGAAAAATCTCTTTTTACAGGTACTGAAAATATATTTATAAGACCTTCTGCTATAGCAGTTACTGCCATAACTAAATATATCAAAGCAGTTGATATTATCCTTTGTTTTTTCTCCATACTTTTCCTCCTTAATTTATTTATACAAAACAAAAGTTATTATAGCATATTTTTTAAATATTGATAAAGTAAAAACTAGAAGTTACTTAATAACCTCTAGTTTTTGAATTTTAAACATTAATTTCAGTTTTAATTTCTATTGCTTCTTTATTTTTATCTATAATAGGATTTACATATTCATCAATAAATTCAACTACTTGACTTGGTGCTCTTCCAACGAATTTATTTGGATCTATTATATCTTTAATCTCTTCTTCTGAAAGATTAAAACTAGAATCATCTATTATTCTCTTTATTAAATCATTATCAAGGCCTTCTCCCTTAACTCTTTGAGCTGCTGCCATTGAATGAAGTCTTATCTTTTCGTGAAGTTCTTGTCTATCTCCACCTTTTTTAACTGATTCCATCATTATATTTTCTGTTGCCATAAATGGTAATTCACTATCTACATGAGCTTTTATTACTTTATCATATACAACCATATTTTCAGCTATATTTATATATAAATTTAAAACTCCATCTAAAGCTAAGAAGCCTTCTGCAATTGAAAGTCTTTTATTTGCTGAATCATCTAATGTTCTTTCAAACCATTGAGTAGAAGCTGTTATAGCTGGATTTAATGAGTCTACAATTACATATCTTGCAAGTGCACTCATTCTTTCACTTCTCATAGGATTTCTCTTATATGCCATAGCTGATGATCCTATTTGATTTTTTTCAAATGGTTCTTCTACTTCTTTCATGCTTTGAAGTAATCTTAAGTCATTACTAAACTTATAGCAACTTTGTGCTACTTCTGATAATGTATTTAAAACTATTGAATCTAATTTTCTTGGATATGTTTGTCCTGTAACTCCATAGCTTTTTTCAAAGCCCATCTTTTCTGCAACCTTTTTATCTAATGATTTTACCTTTTCTTCGTCATTTTCAAAAAGATTCATAAAACTTGCTTGTGTTCCAGTTGTTCCTTTAACTCCTCTTAGTTTTAAAGTGCTTAAAACAAAATCTATATTTTCTATATCCATAACTAAATCTTGCATCCATAAAGTAGCTCTCTTACCTACTGTCGTAAGTTGTGCAGGTTGAAAATGAGTAAAACCTAATGTTGGCATATCTTTATAATCTAATGCAAACTTGCTTAATCTATGTAATACAGTAACTATTTTTTTCTTTATAAGCATTAATGCATCTCTCATGATTATTATGTCTGTATTATCTCCTACATAACAACTAGTTGCACCAAGGTGTATTATACCCTTTGCATTTTTGCATTGCAGACCATATGCATATACATGGCTCATAACATCATGTCTTACTTCTTTTTCTCTTCTTATAGCATCATCATAATTTATATCATTTACATGTTCTCTTAATTCTTCTATTTGTTCTTCTGTTATATTTAAACCTAATTCCTTTTCACTCTCTGCAAGCGCAAGCCATAACTTTCTCCAAGTTGTAAACTTCATATCATCTGAAAAAATAAAGCTCATCTCTTTTGATGCATATCTTGAATTTAATGGTGTACTATATAAATCTCTCATGAATTACCTCCATACGAATATATTTTTATTTCTTATTAATATAGTTCGTATTATATCATACTTTTTTATATTTTTCATCTGTTTACAGAAAATTTTTACAGTCATTATTAATATTTTTCCTTCATATACATTATATATACTTAAAAAATTTTAAAAGGAGATTTTATATGTGTAAATTAAACTTATTAGATAAGTTATCTTTTCTATTAGTTATAATAGGCGCTATTAATTGGGGATTAATTGGATTATTAAACTTTAATCTAGTTACATTATTTAGTTTTGGAACTACATTAATTCCTAGATTAATTTATGTTATTATAGCTATTTCAGGAATTAACTTAATAACATTACTATTTAGATGCAAGATAATATCATTTAAGTAATAAGAATATGTAACTCTTATTTTATATACATAAATTCTTATTAAAAGAAAAAGGTTCCTAGAAAATCTAGGAACCTTTAATATTAATTAATCTTCTAAGTTTTCGATTAATTTTGAAATTTCTTCTACAGCTAAAGCTTCGTCATCTCCTGAAGCAATAACGTTTACTACTGAGTTAGCAGTAACAGCTAATGAAAGAACTCCGATTAAGCTTTTAGCGTTAGCCTTCTTTCCATTGAATTCTAGGCTTATGTCTGACTTAAATGATGAAGCCTTCTTAACTAATAAAGTTGCTGGTCTAGCGTGTAAACCAGTTGCATTTTTAACTAAAACCTCTTTAGATACCATGAAATACACCTCTTTACTTTACTTAATTTAATATTTAATAAACTAATATTTCTATTAATGATTTAATTATAAATTGTTTTTCTGAAAATTTCAACTATTACATAACTTAATTTACAAAAAAAATTACCTTTACTTACAAAATAATTATGTTTTTTATAAATAATACATATTTGTTCTATTTATTTTGGTTGTACTATAAATTTAATAGCTGTTCTTTCTTCTCCATTTATAACTATATCTGTAAATGCTGGTATGCATATTATATCTTTACCACTTGGTGCTAAAAATCCTCTTGCTATAGCAATAGCTTTAACTCCTTGATTTATAGCACCTGCTCCTACAGCTTGTACTTCCACTATATTTTTTTCTTTTATTATTGCAGCTAATGCCCCTGCTACTGAATTTGGGTTTGATTTTGTTGAAACTTTTAATATTTCCACTTTTATTTCTCCTCCTATACCATTTATTAATCGTTTACATAAGTGATGTAAAACTATTAAATTTATATACATATTTTATATATTCTATATTTATTTTAAAATACCTTTATTTTATATAAATATATAAAAAATACATTTTGCTTTAGGCAAAATGTATTTTTTTATTAAAAGCTTATTTAGCAAAATCAATTGCTCTAGTTTCCCTAATAACACTGATTTTTATTTGACCTGGATATTCTAATTGTTCTTCTATATCTTTTGCAAGATTTCTCGCAAGTTCAACTGATCCAGCATCATCAATTTGATCTGGTTTAACCATAATTCTAATCTCTCTACCAGCTTGAATGGCATATGATTTTTCTACACCTTCATATGAATTAGAAATTTCTTCTAATTTCTCTAATCTCTTTATATATGCCTCCAATGTTTCTCTTCTTGCTCCTGGTCTTGCTGCTGATATTGCATCTGCTGCTTGAACCAATACTGCTTCTAAAGATTGCATTTCAACATCTCCATGATGGGCTCCTATAGCATTTACTACTAATTTAGATTCGCCATATTTCTTAGCAAGATCTGCTCCAATCATTGCATGTGGTCCTTCTTGCTCTTGGTCTACAGCTTTTCCTATATCATGTAATAAACCGGCTCTTCTAGCTAGAGCAACATCTAAACCTAATTCTGAAGCCATCAAACCAGCTAAGTATGAAACTTCTATGGAATGCTTTAATACATTTTGACCATAACTTGTTCTATACTTTAATCTACCAAGCAATCTTGTAAGCTCTGGGTGAAGTCCATGAACAGCTGTTTCTAATGTTGCTTGTTCTCCTTCTTCCTTGATGTCATTTTCAACATCTTTACGAGCTTTTTCTACCATCTCTTCGATTCTTGCTGGATGTATTCTACCATCCACTATTAACTTTTCTAGTGCTATTCTAGCAACTTCTCTCCTAATTGGATCGAAGCTTGATAAAATTACTGCCTCTGGAGTATCATCTATAATTAAGTCAACTCCTGTTAATGTTTCTAGGGTTCTAATGTTTCTTCCTTCTCTACCTATTATTCTACCCTTCATCTCATCATTAGGTAACGTAACAACATGAACGGTTGTTTCTGAAACATGATCTGCAGCACATCTTTGTATTGCAGTTGTAACAATTTCTCTCGCCTTTTTGTCGGCTTCTTCTTTGGCCTTACTTTCGATTTCTTTAACCATTATAGCAGACTCATGAGAAACTTCCTTCTTAACTTCATCTAAAATTAATTGACGAGCTTCTTCACTAGATAAGTTAGCAACTCTTTCAAGTTCCTCTCTTCTCTTTTCATGAAGATCATTAGCTTCTTTTTCTAACTGTTTAATGTCGTTCATTCTACCATTAATAGTTTCTTCTTTCTTTTCAAGAAAATCACTCTTTTTATCAAGAGATTCTTCTCTTTGTAAAACTCTTCTTTCAAGCCTTTGGATTTCATTTCTTCTCTCACGAGAATCTTTTTCTAAATCATTTCTTAATTTATGAACCTCTTCTTTTGCTTCAAGTATAGCTTCCTTCTTCATAGCTTCTGCATCTTTTTTTGCATCTTCTACAAGCTTTTCAGCTTCTCTTTCAAGAGACTCTATCTTATTTTTTGATGTACTTTGTATCGTTTTATAAAGTACTATTCCTAATATTAACAGCACAATTATATCAATTATAACCATTGTTATAATATGTGTCATATCAACACCCCCTCGCTTATTTTAAGTGAAAGCGTAGTGATATCATACTGTTTTCTCACTGTTATCTTTGGAATATGATAAACCAGTATTTGTTATTATTGTATAGTAAAAATAAAATTATGTCAAGTTAGCTATAATACAGTATTATTAACTTACTTTCCTTTAATTTTCTCTAAAATTCACTTATTTTCTATATAATCTTTATACTTTATAAGTATAAAAAGTAAATATTTAACTAGTATTTTTTACATTAAAAATGGTAAGATACATCACTAGATTATCTTACCATAAAGTTTTAGAAATTATTCTAATTAACTATTATTTTTCTTTATCAGTTTTAGCTTCTTCTTTAACACCTTTGTTAAGTGGAAGATTATGTTTTTCTCTGATTTTATTTTCTATCTCTAAAGCTACTTCTGGGTTTTCTTTTAAATAAGCTTTTGCATTTTCTCTACCTTGACCTAATCTTATATCTCCGTATGAGAACCAAGCACCGCTTTTTTGAACTATTTCTTCTTTAACCCCAACATCAATGATATTTCCTTCTCTTGAAATACCTTCATTATACATTATGTCAAATTCTGCTTGTCTAAATGGTGGTGCAACTTTATTTTTTATTATCTTAATTCTTGTTCTATTACCTACTATATTTTCACCTTGTTTTATTGAGTCAATTCTTCTAACATCCATTCTAACTGATGCGTAGAATTTTAATGCTCTTCCTCCTGGAGTTGTTTCAGGATTACCAAACATTACACCAACTTTTTCTCTAAGTTGGTTTATAAATATAGCTACACAGTTTGTTTTATTTATTGTACCTGCAAGCTTTCTTAATGCTTGAGACATAAGTCTTGCTTGAAGACCAACGTGAGAATCTCCCATTTCTCCTTCAATTTCTGCTCTTGGAACAAGTGCTGCAACTGAGTCTACAACTATAACATCAATAGCTCCTGAACGTACTAAAGCTTCTGCTATTTCAAGACCTTGTTCTCCTGTATCTGGTTGAGAAACTATTAAGTTTTCAGTATCTACTCCGATTTTTCTAGCATATGCAGGATCTAAGGCATGTTCTGCGTCTATAAATCCAACCGCTCCACCTAATTTTTGTGCTTCTGCAACAATATGAAGTGCAACTGTAGTTTTACCAGAACTTTCTGGCCCATATATTTCAACAATTCTTCCCTTTGGTACTCCACCGATTCCAAGCCCTATATCTAAATCTAAACATCCTGTTGGAATTGAATCAACATCTAAAACTGATTCTTCTCCAAGCTTCATAACTGAACCTTTACCAAATTGCTTTTCTATTTGACCCATTGCAGCTTCAATTGCTTTTAATTTATTTACATCTATATTACTCATTAATACACCATCCTCTCACCGAACTTATGTTCTATACATAATTATATAGAACTACTTAAGCATAGTCAACTATAAATATAAATAAAAGTCCCAACTTATTTAGTAGGAACTTTTATTATTATTTACATATTTTATATTTTATAAACCTATTATTTATTAACTGTTATTATACCCTTATTTTTTCTAAAATAGTCATATCCTGATATTATAGTTATAACAACTGATATATCTAGCATTATACCTGGGACATATTTAAAGAAATTAGTTAAAAAACTACTATTTATAACTACGCTATATAAGCTTGCAGTTTCGCTTATATTTACTTGTATTAATAATAATATTATAGCTATTATTTGTATAACAGTTTTAATTTTGCCCCACCAACTAGCTGCAATAACCTTTCCTTCAGATGCAGCTAATGTTCTAAGGCCTGAAACTGCAAATTCTCTTGCAATAATTATTATAGCAGCCCAACTTGGAACAATACTATATTCTACAAGAGTAATTAATGCAGTTGTAACTAATAGCTTATCTGCTAAAGGATCCATGAACTTCCCAAAATTAGTAATCTGATTTCTACTTCTTGCAATATATCCATCAAGTTTATCTGTTATTGATGCTATAATAAATATGAATGTTGCAATAAAAGTGCCATAAGGTATCTCCTTAACAACTATAAATATTAAAAAAATTGGTACTAACAGTATTCTAAGTAATGTTAGTTTATTTGCAAGATTCACACATACCAACTCCTATTAAATCATACTCTGTGTTTTCTTCTATCTTAACTTTAACTATCTCTCCATTATAAGAACCACAATGTTTTTTCTTAAAGAATACATTACCATCTATTTCAGGAGCCATTTCATAGTTTCTTCCATAATAGTATTCACCATTAAATCCTTCAACAAGAACATCATATGTTTTACCTATCTTTAGGCTATTTATTTCATTTGAGATCTCACTTTGAAGTAGCATAAGTTCTTTTTCTCTTGCTTCTTTTGTCTCTTCATCTATTTGTCCACCCATTATAGCAGCTGGTGTACCTTCTTCTCTTGAATATTTAAATACTCCAACCTTTTCAAGCTTATATTCTTTTAAGAATTCTTTAAGTTCATTAAAATCTTCTTCTGTCTCATTTGGGAAACCTACTATTAATGAAGTTCTAAGTGCTATTTCTGGTATTTCTCTTCTTAATTTTTCTATTTTGTTTATTATATCTTCTTTTGTTGTTTTTCTTCCCATAAGCTTTAATATCTTGCTGCTTATATGTTGTATTGGTAAATCTAAATATTTTAATACTTTGTCATTTGTAGCCATTTCACTTATAAGCTCATCATATATTTCTTCTGGGTAGCAGTATAATACCCTAATCCACTCAATGCCTTCAATCTTTGATAACTTATTTAAAAGCACATGAAGACTTTTCTTGCCATATAGATCGCTTCCATAAAGAGTAGTATCTTGTGCTATTAGTATTAATTCTTTAACACCCTTTTTAGCTAAGCCTTCTGCTTCTTTTAATATGCTTTCCATTTCTCTACTTCTAAATTTACCTCTTATCTTAGGGATTATACAATAAGTACAGAAATTATTACAACCTTCTGCAATTCTTAAATATGCAGTACTATTATCCGTTGTAAGTACTCTTTCACCTTCATTTATATTTTCATCTGAATAGTTTACTTCTGCAAACTTATCTTGCATATTTTCTTTTAATATAAATTCTCTAATTAACTTATCTATTTTAGTATAGTCATTTACTCCAAGCATTATATCTATTTCAGGCATTAATTCTTGAAGTTCTTTTCCATATCTTTGAGTTAAACAACCTGTTGCAATTAATAATTTGCAATTATGTTTAGTTTTATAGTTTGCCATTTCTAATATAGTATCAATTGATTCTTGCTTTGCCTTTTCAATAAATCCACAAGTATTAACTATAATTATATCTGCTTCTTTTGGGTTATTAGTTATTTCATATTCTTTATTCATAACTCCAAGCATTATTTCTGAATCTACTCTATTTTTATCGCAACCTAAGCTAACCATTCCTACCTTATATTTTGCCAAAACTTTTTCCTCCTACGTTTTAAAAAAATATTTTATACTTAACTATTTTATAACTGTTTTTATCCTATTACAAGATAAAAATTGGCTATAGTCTACAAATCTTACTCATCTTCACACTTTGCTTCTACTAAATCAGTTTTAGATACTAGAACTTGTCTTGGTCTGCTTCCATCTTTAGGAGATATTATTTTTCTAGCTTCTAACTCATCCATTATTCTAGATGCTCTATTAAAACCAATTCTAAGCCTTCTTTGTAAAAATGATGTTGAAGCTTGTCCATAATCAACAACTATATCTATAGCATCTTTTAATAATTCATCTTCCTCTTCTTCTTGAACATTTGTATTTGACGATTTTGCTTCATTATTTATATGCTCTATTATTTCTTCTTTATAGACAACATCATTTTCAGATCCCTTTACAAAATCAACTACCTTTTCAACTTCTTCTTCTGATATAAAGCATCCTTGTACTCTAAGTGGTTTACTTTCTCCAACTGGATAATAAAGCATATCCCCTCTTCCTAAAAGTTTTTCTGCTCCACCGCTATCTAATATTGTTCTTGAATCTATTTGTGATGAAACAGCAAATGAAATTCTAGATGGTATATTAGCTTTAATTACACCAGTTATTACATCTACTGATGGTCTTTGAGTTGCTATTACTAAATGCATACCTGCAGCTCTTGCCATTTGTGCTAATCTTCCAATATAATCTTCAACATCATTTGGACATACCATCATAAGGTCTGCAAGTTCATCTACTATTATAACTATATAAGGAAGCTTTTCTTCAATTATTCCTTTATCATAAAGTGCATTGTAAGAATCAATATTTCTTGCTCCTGAATCTGCAAATAATTTGTATCTTCTAGTCATTTCATTTACAGCCCAATTTAATGCTCCAGCTGCTTTTTTAGGATCTGTAACAACTGGTATTAATAAATGAGGTATACCATTATATACACTTAATTCAACAACCTTTGGGTCAACCATTAGAAGTTTAACTTCATCTGGAGAATATTTATAAAGCAAGCTTATTATTAATGTATTTATACATACACTTTTCCCTGAACCTGTTGCCCCTGCAATTAGAGTATGCGGCATTTTGCTTAAATCTCCAACTACACATTGTCCTCCTATGTCTTTACCTAATGAAAATGCTAACTTTTTATTTGTATTTAAGAATTCTTCTGATTCTAATACTTCTCTTAAAAATACTGGTGTTTGCTCTTTATTTGGAACTTCTATTCCAATTGCTGATTTTCCTGGAATAGGAGCTTCTATTCTAACTCCAGATGCTGCAAGACCTAATGCTATATCATCTGCTAGGTTTACAATTTTACTTACCTTTACCCCCGGACTTGGCTGAAGCTCAAATCTAGTAACAGAAGGTCCCTTTGTTACTTGAGTTACTTTAGCATCAACTCCAAAGCTACCTAATATTTCAGATAATTTATTTGCACTTTCAATAAGTTCTTGCTTATCATTACTATTTAAT
Source organism: Clostridium sp. (assembly GCF_034179595.1). Taxonomy (GTDB): domain Bacteria; phylum Bacillota; class Clostridia; order Clostridiales; family Clostridiaceae; genus Clostridium. The sequence continues at coordinate 131,899 of NZ_JAXFPT010000067.1, read as the reverse complement.
TTAGTAGCATTATTTATATTAAGTAAGCTTGTGCTTGGGCAAATATATTCTTCTTTTTCCCCATCAACTTTATTAAGGCTTGTCTCAATTTCATCATGCATTACATTTTTAACTTCATTATCTAACTTGCCTTTTTTATAGCTATTATCTGTCTTGTTTGAATTTTTTAGAAAATCATCTATCTTTTCTTCATGATTTTTAGAATCTAATCTTTTTTCTACTTCTTTTTTATTCATATATGTAGTGTTTTCATATAATGGATCTTCATCCTCTTTAAAAGACGAATTTTTCATAAAATCTAATATCTTAATTTTATTTCCTATACCATCTAATAAATCTTTTTTATCTTTAATTTTTTCTTCATCTTCTAAACTTCTATCAACTATATTTATAAATGTATCATCTATAACATCTTCAGATTTATTTTTAGAAGATTTATTTCTAGGATTCTTTTCATTTATAATATTAGCATTTTTAATAGCCTTGCTCTTACTTTTTAAAGTTGTTATAACATCATATAATGTAATATCAAATATAAGTATAGTTGCTATTATAACAAGTGCTGTATATATGATATATGATCCTAAAGTTCCTACAAATTTAAATAAAGGATATGATATTAAAAATCCTAAAACTCCTCCATTTAAAATAGAATTAGTGTATATTACTCTTTCTATACCTTCTCCAAAGGAGCTTATATAATCTGAATTTTGAAGATATACAGTTGAAAATATCAATATAAGTATAATCACGTAAATAGTTATCCCATAGAAATTTTTATTAAGCTTTATATTTCCTTTAGACCTTATATATTCAAATCCTAAATATAATAAATAAATAGGTATTATATATGATCCAATTCCAACTAAAAAATGAAATAGACTTTGAGATATTGACGATAGTATACCTATAAGGTCTGTATATATTGCAATAGATAAAAGTATTCCTATAGAAATATATATTATTCCAAGTATATCTGTATTTTTGCTATTTTTCTTGCTACTTTTATTATTTCTACTTGTTTTTTTAGTTTTGCCCAAAAATAATCACCTCGCTTTATTATTTTTCTACATATATAATAAAATTCCTTTTACAAACATAATAAAATCAGCTATAAAATATTTACAGCTGATATTTAATAATTTACTCATTTTCATCTATCAATGCATTTAACTTAGAAATAGCTTCTTTTAATCCACCAACTTCATTTATCAAACCACATTCAACTGCTTGATTACCGATTAATATAGTTCCTACATCATTTAATAAATCACCTTGTTGTCTTAGAAGGTTTTCTAATTGTGCTTTATCTATATTAGATGTTCTAACTATAAAATCATTAATTCTTTCTTGCATCTTCTTTAGATATTCAAACGTTTGAGATATTCCAATTATAAATCCGTTCATTCTAATAGGGTGTACTATCATTGTTGCAGATGGTGTTATAAATGAATGTTGTGCTGATGTTGCAAGTGGTACTCCTATAGAATGGCCACCTCCTATAACTATAGAAACAGTTGGCTTTGATAAAGAATTTATCATCTCTGCAATTCCAAGTCCAGCTTCTACATCTCCTCCAACAGTATTTAATACAATTAAAACACCTTTAACATTTTCATTTTGCTCAATTTCAATAAGCTGAGGTATAATATGTTCATACTTTGTCGCCTTATTTTGAGCAGGAGAAACTATATGTCCTTCTACTTGCCCAATGATTGGTAATACCCTTATTCTTTCATTAGGATTTACTGTACCTGTATTTCCAAACTCTTTTATAGCTTCGCTGTTTTTATCTAATTTTTCTTTTTCATTATTATTATCATCTTCACTTTTTAAAAAATCCATATTCATAAACATTCCTCCTATACATTTTTATTTTGTACAAGAGGAAAGTTTTTATACTTAATATTGTTTTTTAAAATTTATTATGATAATTCAAATGATTTATGTAGTGCATTTATAGCTTCAGATACATTATCAGAATGTATTAAGCACCATATAGTCATATGAGAATCTGCAGTCTGTAAAACTTCAATATTATTTTCATTTAATGATTTAACTATTTTTGCAATAACTCCAGGTATTCCTGTCATTCTTGAACCAACTATAGCTAATTGACTACAATTTTCTGTTAATGAATATTTTATGTTTATAGCATTTAATATATTTTCAAGTTCTTGTTTCTTTTCTTCTCCAATTGTAAAGACTTGTTGTTCTGGGAATATATTTATTAAATCTAAGCTTATCTTATTTGCTGCAAGTAAGCTTAATAAATCTTTATATTTTGGATTATTTATATTTTCTTTTGCTTTTATTTTAACCTGAATTCTATTATTTTGATGAGTAATACCTGTTATTATTTTATTATTTGTAAGGTCTCCATTATTATTTATTAATGTTCCTTTTGCATCACTCATTGTATTTTTAATAAATAATGGTACATTGCTCTTCATAGCTATATCAACAGCTCTTGGATGAATAACTTTAGCTCCTTGTTCTGCAAGTTGGAATACTTCATTATAACTTATAACATTTATTAATGATGCATCTTTTACTATTCTTGGATCAGCCGTCATTATTCCATCTACATCAGTATAAATTTCTATTTGTTCAGCTTGTAATGCAACTCCTAATATAGCGGCACTAGTATCACTTCCACCTCTACCTAAAGTTGTAAAGAATCCATCTTCAGTCATTCCTTGGAATCCAGTAATAACTGGCACTCTTCCTTTTGCTACAAAATCTAATATTTGTTTTGGATCAACATTTAAATGCTTTGCATTAGTAAATACATTATCTGTTTTAATTCCTGCCTGTCCTCCAGTTAATGGCACAGCATCAATTCCAGCATCAAATAATTCATTGCTCATAACTACAGAACTTATAATTTCTCCACAACACATTAAAAGGTCTGTTGCTAATTTATTTGAATTTTTAAATTTATCTCCAACTAATGATAAAAGTGTATCAGTTGCATAAGGATCTCCACTTCTTCCCATAGCTGAAACAACAACTATAGGTGAAAAACCTTCATCAATAGCATTTTTAATCTTTTTAACTACTTTTTCTCTTCTTTCCTTTGTAGATACGGATGTGCCACCAAACTTTTGTACTACAATCTTCATATTTATCCCCCTTAAGTTATATCTTTGCTCGCTTTATACTGTTTTCATCAGCATCTAATATTATTGTTTTAGCTCCAACTTTTTGTACTGAGCTCCAATCAATTTCTAATATCTCTCTAGAGCCACCAAAAATACTAAATTTAGAAGAAGATGCATCTATTAAAAGATATTTTATATTACCTTCATCATCAATAACTAAGTCATTATTTTGAAGATAATCATATTTTTCTCCATCATTAATATTTATAAGCTCATATTTTTCAAGTTCACTAAGATATCTTATATTTTTATCACCTTGTACATACATATATGTAAGTCCCTCCCTAACATTTATAAATAAATATATGAGTCAGGGAAGAAATATATTACCTATAATATTATAGCTCACTTTTAGTTGATTTACTAGAATTATCATAAGCTTCTTTTGATTTATATATAAAAGAATCTAAGTAATCTTTATCTATTTCACTTCCTACATAAGCAGTATTTACAATGCCTTTTCCAAAACAATTCTTTAAAACATAATCTATATCTTCTTTACTTATATTATCTATTTTTTCAATAACTTCTTCTTCTGTTCTTATACTATTTCTAAGTAATAATGATTTAGCATTTGAGAACATCTTTGAACTTGTGCTTTCTAAACCTAATATATAGTTTGCTTTTATCTTTTCTTTATTAATTTTTAGCTGTTCTTCAGTTATTCCTTCTTCTACAAACTTTTCAAGTTCTCTTTTTATAACCTGTAATGCTTTATCTGCATACTCTTTACTTAGTCCTACATATATATTTATTAAACCAGCTTCTTGGAATTGTTGTGTATAAGAATATATAACATAACAAAGGCCTAACTCTTCACGCACCTTTTGGAATAAAATAGATGATGCTCCTCCACCTAATATATTGTTAAGAAGAACTAAAGCATAGCTTCTATCATCTCCAAATGGTAATCCTTGAAGTCCTAAATCAATATGAAGCTGTTCAATTTCTTTTTTTAAGTATACTGAATCTTTCTTAATTTCAGTTCCTTCATAAACAGGTTTATATACTTTTTTACTTTCCCATTGTCCAAAGAATTTTTCTATTAAATTTATAACTTCATCTTCATCAAATTTACCACAGATAGATATAACGGAATTATAAGGAGTATATTTTTCATCTATAAATTTTATTATATCTTCTCTTTTTAAATTTCTAATCTTTTCTATGGTTCCAAGTATAGGATAAGAAAGAGAATTGTCTCCATATGAAGCTTTTGAATGAATATTATCTAGAACATCTTCTGGGTTATCTTCACTCATATTTATTTCTTCTATTACTACGCCTTTTTCTTTTTCGATTTCTTCTTCATCAAATTTTGAATTTAAAAGCATATCTGATAAAACATCTAGTGAAAGATCTAAATGAGTACTTAAAGTTTTTATATAGTAACAAGTAGTTTCTTTGCTAGTAAATGCGTTTATCTGTCCACCAACATTTTCGATTTCTTCAGCTATTTGTTTAGCAGTTCTTTTATTTGTTCCTTTAAAGAACATATGTTCTATAAAATGTGATATACCATTTAGCTCTTCACTTTCATTTCTTGAACCATTTTGAATCATTACTCCAACACTAACTGAATTAACCCCGTCTAACTTTTCAGTTACAACTCTAAGACCGTTTTTTAATGTAAAAATCTTATGCATAAAAACCTCCTTGTAGTAAAAAAAAGGCAATACCATTGCCCTTTTAGTCTTGTTTATCTTATTTATCTTCTTTTTGTTCTTCGTTATCTTGTAGTGCATCTTTTCTTGAAAGATTTATTCTACCTTGATTATCGATTTCTGTTACTTTAACAAGAATTTCGTCTCCAACTGAAACTACATCTTCAACCTTATTAACTCTATTCTTATCAAGCTTTGAAATATGAACTAATCCTTCTTTATTAGGAAGAATTTCTACAAATGCTCCAAATGCAGCAATCTTAGTTACTTTTCCTAAATAAACTTCACCAGTCTTAACTTCTTTTGTTAACCCTTCGATTATCTTTAATGCTTGATTAACACCATCATGATCTACAGAAGATACAAATACAGTTCCATCTTCTTTTATATCTATCTTAACACCAGTATCTTCGATTATTTTATTAATAACCTTTCCACCTGCTCCTATAACATCTCTAATCTTTTCTGGATCAATTTTAATTATTGATGTCTTTGGTGCATATTTTGAAACATCTTTTCTTGCTTCTGGTATGCATTCATGTATCTTTTCTAAGATAACCATTCTAGCTTTTCTTGCATTTTTTATTGCAGTATTAACAACATTAAAGCTTAATCCTTTAAGTTTTGTATCAACTTGTATTGAAGTTATACCTTTTTCAGTACCTGCAACCTTAAAGTCCATATCTCCAAAGAAATCTTCTATTCCTTGAATATCTGTTAATACTTCTTCTTCAGTTAAGTCTTCTGAAGTTATAAGTCCCATTGCAATACCTGCAGCTGGTCTTTTTATTGGAACCCCTGCATCTAATAATGCTAAAGTTGATCCACAAACTGAAGCTTGTGATGTTGATCCATTTGAACTTAAAACTTCTGATACTAATCTAATAGTATATGGGAATTCTTCTTCTGAAGGTATTAATGGTTCAAGTGCTCTTTCTGCAAGTGCACCGTGACCTATTTCTCTTCTTCCTGGACCTCTAAGTGGTCTAACTTCACCAACGCTATATGCTGGGAAGTTATAATGATGCATATATCTCTTTGATTGTGCTTCGTCTATTCCATCTAATATTTGAATATCTCCAACTGAACCTAAAGTTGCAACAGTCATTACTTGAGTTAATCCTCTTGTAAATATTCCTGTACCATGAGTTCTTGGAAGTATTCCAACTTCACATGAAAGTGGTCTTATTTCATCAAATGCTCTTCCATCAGGTCTTCTCTTATCTTTTAAAAGCATATGTCTTACAACTGATTTTTGCATTGCGTAAAGAACTTCTTTTATGTCGCCTTCTTTACCTTCGTATTTTTCTTCAAATTCAGCAAATACTTTTTTATTCACTTCATCCATAGCAATGTTTCTTTCATCTTTATCCATGATATACATTGCTTCTTTTACCATTTCACTTGCAAAGTCTTTAACATCTTTTTCTAGTTCTTCATCAACTTTGAATAAAACAGGTTCTTCTTTAACTTTACCAAACTTTTTCATAGCTTCTTCTTGGAATGCTATTATTTGTTTACATGAATTAAATCCAAATTCAATGGCAGATATCATAGTATCTTCTGGTATTTCATTACCACCAGCTTCAATCATCATAACCTTTTCGTTTGTAGCACAAACTGTAAGATCTAATGTACTCTTTTCTCTTTGTTCTGAAGTTGGATTTAAGATAAATTCTCCATCTATTAATCCTATTTTAACTCCTGCAACCGGAATAGTGTAAGGTATGCTTGATAAACATAATGCCATTGAAGCTGCATTTATTGCTAATATTTCTGGTAAATTATCTTTTTCAACTGAAACAACTGTACAAACAACTTGAACATCATTTCTATATCCTTTTGGGAATAATGGTCTTATTGTTCTATCAACAGCTCTTCCATGAAGAATTGCATTTTCTGATGGTCTTCCTTCTCTTTTTATGAATCCTCCTGGTATCTTACCAACAGCATATAATCTTTCTTCGTATTCTACGCTTAAAGGGAAGAAGTCAATCCCATCTCTTGGTTCTTCTGATCTATTTACATTAGTTAGTATTACAGTATCTCCATAGCTCATTAATACAGCTGCATTTGATAACATACCAAAGCCACCAAATTCAACTTTCATTTCTCTTCCAGCTACTACTGTACTAAGTGTGTTCCTCATAAAGGGACCTCCCTTCGTTTTCTTTTACAAATTTTTCTTATAATTTTAAAATAATAGAGCGGCTAAAACCGCTCTAACCTATCTTCTTAAACCTAATTTTTTAACTATAGCTCTGTATCTTTCGATATCTTGCTTTGCTAAGTAATTTAAAAGACCTCTTCTTTGTCCAACCATCATTAATAGTCCTCTTCTTGAGTGGTGGTCTTTCTTGTGAACTTTTAAGTGTTCAGTTAATTCATTGATTCTTTCGCTTAATAATGCTACTTGAACTTCTGCTGATCCTGTATCATGTTCACTTCTTCCAAATTCTTTAATTATTTCTTGCTTTCTTGCCTTATCCATAAGTGCACCTCCATAAAATATCCCCTTAGTTCCATGTAATAAGATGGCACCTTATAACATAGGACTAGGTTTCCGCTATCATTATAACAAAACAATTTAATATTGTAAACAACAATTATATAATAACAGCTAATTCTTTTAATTTTGCATATTCTTCATCTTTATTTAATTGTTTTTTTAAACAATCAATAGAATCAAATCTTTTTTCATCTCTAATCTTTTCTATGAAATAAACTACTATATCATCACCATAAATATCATGATTAAAATCTAATATAAATGTTTCAATAGTTAATTTTGTTCCATTTACAGTTGGGTTGCTTCCAACAGAAGTTATTCCTTTATAAATATTATTTTTCCATTTAACGTTTGTGTAATAAACACCTTTAGCTGGAATAACTTTATCTTCTTCAAATTTTAAATTTGCAGTTGGAAATCCAATAGTTCTTCCAATTTGTTTTCCATGTTCAACAATTCCACTTAATCTATACTCTCTAGTTAACATCTTATTAGCTTCAACTATTTCTCCATGTTTTATAGCATTTCTAATTCTTGTGCTGCTTATAATTTCATCTTTATATAATAAAGGCTCTATTATTTCTAGTCTAAAATTATATTTTTTTGATAATTTCTTTAAAAGATCAGTATCTCCTAAATTTTTATATCCAAATTTATAATTAAATCCTACAACTATACCTTTAATATTATAATCACTACAAAGCCTTTCTATAAATCCTTCTGGTGATAGCTCCATAAATTCCTTATTAAATTTTTTAAGAACAACTTTGTCTATCCCCACTTTTTGTAAAATATCTACTTTCTCTATATTATTCATCAAATATTCGATTTTTATACTAGGATTTATAATTGTTCTTGGATGATTACTAAATGTAAATACCATACTTTTACATCTATCCTTTTCTGCAAGCTCTATACATTTATTAATAAGTGATAAATGTCCCATATGTAGTCCATCAAAACTTCCAAGTGCTACATAATATCCATCATCTTTTTTATTAGTTATTTGTCCATTAGCCACCTTCATCGTTTTAGTCTTCTCCTAAGCTACATTAATAACTTTTCTAACTTAAATCCATTTTCATCTTTAATTCCAAGACCAATGAAAATGTCATCTTCATCATAAACTCTATATAATACGTTTTTTTCAATATTATCTTTTAATAATCTTCTATCATAAACTTTTGCTCCATTTATAAGAAGATTTCTAAATCTATTATTAATAACTGTTTTAGGATAGCCTTCTAAAGCTTTTTCAATAGGTATTAAATAATCACTAATATTTTCTTCAGTTAGTAAATCTATATTTACACTATCTTCTTCCTTAAAAATTGAAGTAGCTGTTCTTCTAAGCTTTACCATAGTTCCATATACATTAAGCTTTTCTCCAATGTCATAACATAAACTTCTTATATATGTTCCTTTTGAGCAAGTAACTGTCATCGTAATTTCTGGAAGATTAATATCTATATCTTTTATATCAAATATAGTTATATCTCTTCCTTCTCTTTCAACTTCAATTCCTTGTCTTGCTAGATCATAAAGCCTAACGCCATCTTTTTTTAATGCTGAATACATAGGTGGTATCTGATTATATGTACCCTTAAATGAATTTATAGCATCTAAAATTTCTTCTTCTTTAAGATGAGAAATATCTTTTCTATCTAATACTTCCCCTTCTAAATCATATGTGGTAGTTTTAAATCCTAATGAAAATACAACTTTATAAGTTTTAGGTGCTATCATTATATAATCTATTATTTTAGTTGCTTTTCCTAGACATACCGGAAGCACTCCAAATGCTTCCGGATCTAGTGTTCCAGTATGCCCAACCTTTTTTTCATGAGCAATTTTTTTAACTTTTCTAACTACATCAAAAGATGTCATTCCAGAGTTTTTAAAAATATTTATTACTCCTTGCATAAATCTATCTCTCTTTCAATAGCTTTTAAAATATTATCTTTTGCAATTTGAAGCATTACTCCTTTTTGCATAAGACCTGAGGCCTTTGTGTGTCCACCTCCACCAAACATTTCAGCAATTTTTCTAACATCAAAATCATATTTTGATCTAAGACTTGCCTTAACGCCTTCTTCAACCTCTTTTAAAAGAACTGCAACTTCAACTGTTTTTATGCTTAAAAGATTTCCGATAATATCAGATGTATCTTCTTTTTCAGCATTAAACTTACTAAGAGAATCGCTATCTAATACCGTAACTACAACTTTACCATCAAAATATAGCTTAGCATTTTGGAAAGCATATCCCATAAGATTTAACTTATTTATACTTCTATTATCAAACAGTTTATTATATATCATTGAATTGTTTACTCCAACACCAATTAATATACCTGCAATTTCATGTGTTCTTTTTGTAACATTAGAATGTCTAAAAGATCCAGTATCTGTAACTAGTGAAGTGTATAAACATCTTCCTATTCTTTCTAATATTTCTTCCTTAACTGAAAATTCATATCCGATTTCCTTTAATAGTAGAAATACTATCTCAGCTGTAGCAGCAGCTTCTGTATCAACGTAATTTATAAACCCATAATTATCATTTGATAAATGGTGATCTATATTTATCACCATTCCAGAATAATCTAAAAGATTTGCTGAAATTCTTTCAACATTACCACAATCTAGTACTATTACTAAATCAGTACCTTCTTTAGGTTCTGTTGTTTCTCCATTTATTTCTTCTGAATATGGCAAAAACATAAGATTTTCTGGAATACTATCTTTTGAAATTATATATACATCTTTTCCAACTTCTCTTAATCCATTTAAAAGTCCTAATGCACTTCCTATTGCATCCCCATCTGGTGATGTATGAAATGTAATTCCAATTTTGTTGGCCTCAATGATAATTTTCTTTATATCTTTAAGTGCCATTTTATTGCTCCTTAGCTTTCTTGATTAAACCATCAATCTTCATTCCATAATCGATTGATTCATCTAATTCAAATATTATTTGAGGAGTAACTCTTAATTTAACTTTACGTCCTACTTCTCTTCTAATAAAGCCACTTGCACTTTTTAATGCTTTTAAATTATTTTCTTTTTCTTCTTCATTACTTGCAAATATACTTACAAATACTTTTGCATAACTTAAATCTCTAGTAACTTCAACCCCTGTTACAGAAATCATAGCAGTTAATCTTGGGTCTTTTATTTCATTTTGAATTAAAGTGCTAACTACTTTTTTAACTTCTTCGTTTATTCTTCCACCTCTATAATTAGCCATATATTTATCACCTCTTAAAAATTAAAGTTCTTTTCTTACAATGGCTTCCATAGTGTATGCTTCTATGATATCTCCTTCTTTAAGGTCGTTAAACTTCTCAACGCTTAATCCACATTCATATCCGCTTCTAACTTCTTTAGCATCATCTTTAAATCTCTTTAATGAACCTAAAGTTGATTCAAATACTACAATACCATCTCTAATTACTCTTATGTCTGCATTTCTTGTAATCTTTCCATCTAATACATAACATCCAGCTATTGTTCCTACGTTTGAAATCTTATAAGTTTCTCTAACTTCAGCCTTACCTAAAACAACTTCTTTATATTCAGGTTCAAGCATTCCTATCATAGCTGATTTAACATCTTCTATTGCATCGTAGATTATTCTATAAGTTTTAACATCTACTCCATCTCTTTCAGCAGCTGATACCGCATTTGAGTCAGGTCTTACATTAAATCCTATTACTATAGCATTTGATGCAGTTGCAAGTGATATATCTGTTTCTGTTATAGCACCAACAGCACCATGTATTACTCTTACTTTAACATCATCTGTTGATAATTTTTCAAGTGATTGTCTTATAGCTTCAACTGATCCTTGAACGTCTGCTTTTACAACAATATCAAGTTCTTTTACAGAACCTTCTTTTATTTGACTATATAAGTCTTCAAGAGAAACTCTATGTCTAGCATTTAAGCTATCATTTTTAAGTTTTTCTTTTCTAACTTCAGCCATATTTCTTGCAGTTTTTTCATCTTTAACTTGATTGAATCTATCACCTGCAGCTGGAACTTCTGAAAGTCCTAATATTTCAACTGGTATTGATGGACCAGCTGATTTTATCTTTTTACCTGTATCATCAAACATAGCTCTTATTCTTCCATATGTTGATCCAACTAATATTGAATCTCCAACATGTAATGTACCATTTTGAACAAGTAAACTTGCAACTGAACCTCTACCTTTATCAAGCTTAGCTTCTATTACTGTTCCTTTTGCTTTTCTGTTAGGGTTAGCTTTTAATTCTAACATTTCTGCTGTTAAAAGAACCATTTCAAGTAATGTGTCTATTCCTTGACCTTGTTTTGCTGAAACTGGAACACATACAGTATCTCCACCCCAGTCTTCTGCAATTAGTCCATGTTCTGTTAATTCTTGTTTAACTCTATCTACATTTGCATTTGGTCTATCAATCTTGTTTATTGCAACAACCATAGGAACTCCTGCAGCTTTACAGTGGCTTATAGCTTCTTTTGTTTGTGGCATTATACCATCATCTGCAGCAACTACTAATATAACTACGTCTGTTATTTGTGCTCCTCTAGCTCTCATAGCTGTGAAAGCTTCGTGTCCTGGAGTATCTAAGAAAGTAATTTCTTCTCCATTTACATCAACAGTATAAGCACCTATATGTTGAGTTATACCACCAGCTTCAGTTGCAGTAACCTTAGCTTTTCTTATAGCATCTAATAAAGACGTCTTACCATGGTCAACGTGTCCCATTACAGTTATAATTGGTGGTCTCTTTTGAAGGTTTTCTTCGCTATCTTCTTCAATTTCAATTGCATCAAGTTCAGCTGTTTCTTCTTTCTTTTCTATTAAAACTTCATACTTTTCACAAACTTTTTCAGCAGTTTCAAAATCTATTTCTTGGTTTATACCTGCCATAACACCTGTAAATATAAGAGTTTTAATAACTTCAGCTGTTGGCTTATTTAACTTTTCTGCAAGCTCTTTAACTGTTATTGTATCACCAATTTCAATTAACTTTGTTTCTTCTTCTGTTTCTTCTTTTTTAGCCTTATCTTCTTTTTTAACTTTTTTCTTTTTCTTAGGTCCCTTATTAACTTCTTCGTCTGCAATCTTTTCATATTCTTCTACTACATTTCCTGCAGGTGCTACATTACCTAGAAGTTCTTTTATAAGTTCAGCATCTTCATCTTCTATTACGCTCATATGATTTTTAACTTCTATATTAAATTCATCCATTAATAAATCTATTAATTCCTTTGAACTTATGCCTAATTCTTTTGCTAATTCATGTACTCTAATTTTTGACATACAGTCACCCCCGATTAATTTTTACATATATTTTCCTCCTCATAAAGAGACAATAATTTTTTAGCCATATTTTTATCTAAAACAGCTAAAATTTTGATTTCATCTTTTCCAATACTTATTCCTAAATCTTCTTTAGAGAAATCTTCAATATATGCTATTTGTTTTTCATTACAATGCTTTATAAATTTATTTTTTGTTGATTCTGATGCATCTTTTGAAATAATAAATAAGTGCATTCTTTTTTTATTTCTTAATTCATCACATTTACTATAACCTTCAACTAGGTTACCTGATCTTTTTGCTAAGCCTAGAAAATTGAAAAATTTATTGTTCATCATCCATCTCTTCCCTTAGTCTATCATATATTTCTTCGCTTATTTGAACATCAAGATTTCTGCTTAATCTTTTTGTTTTAAAAGATTTTTCTAAACAATCTTTTGATTTACAAACATAAGCTCCTCTTCCTGATTTTTTCCCTGTTAAATCAACAGATACATCTCCTTCTTTTGATCTAACAACTCTTATAAGCTCTTTTTTTGGCTTCATCTCCATGCATCCAGTACACATTCTTAAAGGTATCTTTTTAGTTTTCATAAAAACACCTCTCTTATTCTGATACTTCTTGTGAATCTACATTTTCTACTATTTCTTCTTTTGATATAGCTTCTTCCTCTTCTTGTAATGCTTGTGATTTACTCTTTATATCAATTTTCCAATTAGTAAGCTTTGCTGCTAATCTAACATTTTGTCCTTCTTTACCTATTGCAAGTGATAATTGATTGTCATCTACAACAACTTTAGCTGACTTTTCTTCTTCATTAACTGTAACACTTAAAACTCTTGCAGGACTTAAAGAATTTGCTATAAATTCAGCTGGGTCTTTGCTCCATTTTATTATATCTATCTTTTCATTTTTAAGTTCATTTACTATGTTTTGAACTCTTACACCCTTAGGACCTACGCAAGCACCCATAGCATCTACAGATTCATCATTTGAGTAAACTGCTATTTTACTTCTTGAACCTGCTTCTCTTGAAATGCTCTTTATTTCAACTACTCCTTCATATATTTCAGGAACTTCAAGTTCAAATAATCTCTTAACTAATCCTGGATGTGTTCTTGAAACATGAATTTGAGCTCCCTTTGAAGCATTTTTAACTTCAACTATATATAATTTTAACTTTTCATTGAAGTTATATTCTTCACCTTTTATTTGTTCATTAGGTCCTATAACACCTTCTAGTTTTCCAAGGTTAACAAAAACTAATCCTTTATCTTTTCTAAGAACTGTACCAGTTATTATATCAAATTCTTTTTCCTTATATTCATTATAAACTATGTTTCTTTCAGCTTCTTTAATTCTTTGTGTAACTACTTGTTTTGCAAGTTGTGCTGCTACTCTTCCAAAGTTTTTAGGTGTAACTTCCATATCAACAACATCGTCTACTTCATACTTAGGATTTATTTCCTTAGCTTCTTCTAAACTTATTTCTGTTACGTCATCATAAACTTCATCTACAACAACTTTTTGTGCATATACTCCAATTTCTCCACTTTCTCTGTTAATTGTAACTTTAACATTTTGTGCAGTAGTATATTGGTTTGCATAATTTTTCTTATATGCTGCAACCATTGCATCTTCAATTGTTGTAAATATTAAATCTTCACTTATTCCTTTTTCTTTTACTATCTCTTTAAGAGCACCTATAAACTCTTGGTTCATATCTTTATCCTCCCTCTTTGAAACCTTTATTCTAAGTTTGCCTTTTTTATTTTTTCTACTGGTACTTTAACTAATTCTTCATCTTCAGTTTCAACTTCTATAAATCCATCTTCATAAGATTTTAATATACCTTTTACGTTTTTACGTCCATTTAATGAACCTGTAAATCTTACAAATATTTCTTTTCCTATTACTTTCTTAAAGTGATCTTCTTTAAATAGACCTCTGTTTATTCCTGGTGAAGATACTTCTAAGTAGTATGATACAGAAATTGGATCTTCTTCATCTAACATTTCACTAACTCTTCTTGAAACCTTTTCGCAATCATCAAGTGAAATTCCTTCTTCATTATCTATATATATTCTTAAATAATTTTCCCCATCTTCTTTTACAAATTCTACATGATATAATTCGTAATCTAATTCATCAGTAATTGGCATAACTAATTTTTCTAGTCTTTCTATTAATGCATCTTTTTTCATATGTTTACCTCCTTTAATATTCAATTTTTATAGATTTATTACCTAAATATAACTAAAAACTTTTTTAATTAAAAACGCAACTAAGAAGTTGCGCTTTAAACAGAAAGAGCGGGCAAAAATTTTTCCCACTCCTTTAATCTAGCTATTAGTAATAATCATCAATTTAAATTCTAGCATATAAGATATTTTTTTTCAAGTACATTTAAATAAATTAGATATCTATGCATTATTTTTAAAATAATGATAATTGATTAGTTTCAGACATTCCTTCTAAGCATCCATGATTATTTAATGTTTCAATTGCTGTTTTTGTAACTTTAGCTCTAAGTCTTAAATCTTCCTTTGATATAAATTCTCCATCTTTTCTAGCTTCAACAATTGCTTTAGCAGCATTATCTCCAACTCCTTGAAGAGCATTTATAGGAGGTCTAAGACCATCTTCTTCAATTATAAATCTAGTAGCTTCTGATTTATAAAGGTCTACTCTTAAAAATTTAAAACCTCTCTTATACATTTCAAACGCCATTTCAAGTGAAGTTATCATTCCTTTTTCTTTTGCACTAACTGAATTTCCAAGATTATAAAGTTCATGAAGTTTTTCATAAACTGCACCTTCACCTTTACATATAAGGTCTGCATCAAAATCATCAGCTCTTACTGAAAAATATGTTGCATAATACGCCTCTGGATAATACACCTTATAATAGGCAATTCTTACTGCCATCATTACATATGCAACTGCATGGCCTTTAGGGAACATGTATTTTATTCTTTTACAAGATTCAATATACCAATCTGGAACATTGTTTTCTCTCATTAATTTTTCATCTTCTTCTGAAAGTCCTTTACCTTTTCTTACCTTTTCCATTATTGTAAACGAAGTCTTTGGTGGTACACCCTGATACATTAAGTAAACCATTATATCGTCTCTTGTTGCTATACAATCTTTAAGTGTAGTATATCCTTCTTTTATAAAATACTGTGCATTATTAAGCCATACATCAGTACCATGAGAAAGACCTGATATTCTAACTAAATCTGCAAAACTCTTTGGTTGTGTATCAACTAGCATTTGTCGAACAAACTTTGTACCAAATTCAGGCAATCCATAACTTCCAACTTCACATTCTAATTCTTCTTTTGTAACTCCAAGTGCATCAGGTTTAGTAAATAAACTAAGTACCTTTTCATCATTAAGTGGTATTGTTTTTGGATCAAGACCTGTTAAATCTTGAAGCATTCTAAGAACAGTAGGATCATCATGACCTAGTATATCAAGCTTTAAAAGTCTTCCACTTATTGAATGATAATCAAAGTGAGTTGTTATTATATCAGTATCATTATCATCAGCTGGATGTTGTATTGGAGTAAAATTATATATTTCATTATCATTTGGAACAACCATTATACCACCTGGATGTTGACCTGTTGTTCTTTTTATTCCAGTACATCCAATTGTTAATCTTTCAATCTCTGCACTTGAAGCTCTTATGCCTCTTTCATCTAGATATTTTCTAACATATCCATATGCAGTTTTTTCTGCTACTGTACCTATTGTTCCAGCTTTAAATACATATCCTTTACCAAAAAGTACTTCGCAGTATTTATGAACAACTCCTTGATATTCTCCAGAGAAGTTAAGGTCTATATCTGGTTCTTTATCTCCTTCAAATCCTAAGAAAGTTTCAAAAGGAATATCATGACCATCTCTTATATAATCTGCTCCACATTCTGGACATTTTTTAGATGGTAAATCAGCTCCAGAGCTTATTGATCCATCTAGGAAAAATTCTGACTTTTTGCAATTTGGACAAACATAATGCGGTGGAAGTCCATTAACTTCTGTTATATCTGACATTGTTGCAACAAAAGAAGAACCAACCGAACCTCTAGATCCAACAAGATATCCATCTTCAAGTGATTTTGCAACAAGTTTTTGTGCTATAAGATAAAGTACAGCATATCCATTATTTATTATAGAATTTAATTCTTTATCTAATCTTTTTTGAATAACTTCTGGTAAATTTTCTCCATAGATTGAATGAACCTTATTCATAACCATATCTCTTATCTCTTCTTCAGCACCTTCAATCTTAGGTGGAAACGTCTCATCTGGTATTGGCTTTATAGCTTCAACCTCATCTGCTATCTTACTAGGATTTAATATTACAACTTCTTTTGCTATATCTTCACCTAAATAAGAAAATTCTTTTAGCATTTCATTTGTTGTTTTTAGATATAATGGAGGTTGTTTATCTGCATCTTTAAATCCCTTACCTGCCATTATTATTCTTCTAAATGCCTCATCTTGAGGTTCTAAAAAGTGAACATCACCAGTTGCAACTACAGGTTTATTAAGTTTTTTTCCTATATTATATATCTTTTTATTTATTTCTCTTAATTCATCTTCATCTTTAACATTTCCTTTTTCGATTAAGAAATTATTATTAGCTATTGGTTGAATTTCTAAATAATCATAAAATTCACAAATCTTCATAACTTCTTCATCGCTTTTACCATCTAATATAGCTCTATAAACTTCACCAGCTTCACAAGCTGAACCTATTATAAGACCATCTCTTAATTCTTGTAATCTACTTTTCTTAGTTCTTGCACTTTTAAAGAAATTATCAAGATGAGCTTCTGAAACTAATTTATATAAATTTTTAAGCCCATTTTGAGTTTTAGCTAAAATTATTATGTGATATGATGGTTGCTTTTTAATATCTATATTTGATAAGAATTCGTTATTTAAATCTTTTAATGTATATATTTCTTTTTCTTCTTTTAGCTTTTTAAAGCATACAAGTAGTATATCAGCTGTTGCCTTTGCATCATCTACAGCTCTATGATGATTTTCAAGAGATATCCCAAGATGTTTTGCAACTATATTAAGCTTAACCTTTTTAAGTTCAGGATATAAAAATCTTGCTAAAGGAACAGTATCAACTACTGTAAAATCAAAATCTAAATTAAGTCTTCTGCAATTATTTTTTATAAACCCTGTATCAAATGCTGCATTATGAGCAACTAATACACTTCCCTTACAAAATTCTAAGAAATTAGGTAATATATTTTCAATAGTTTCACTATCTTTTACCATATCATCTGATATGCCAGTAAGTTCTGTAATTTTATAAGGTATATTTCTTTCTGGATTTACAAATTCACTAAATCTATCAACTATTTTCCCATTTTGAATTTTAACAGCACCAATTTCTATTATCTTATCATTCTTTGATGAAAATCCTGTTGTTTCTAAGTCAAAAACAACATATGAATCATCTAAAGATTCTCCTCTTTCATTAAGTGCCACTAAAGTTCCATCATCAACTAAATATCCTTCAACTCCATAAATAACCTTTACTCCAAATTTCTTTGAAGCACTTTGAGCATCTGGAAAGGCTTGAACTACTCCATGATCTGTTATAGCAATAGCTTTATGTCCCCATTTAGCAGCTCTTTCAATTAATTTACTTGCAGAAACCATACCATCCATAGTGCTCATATTAGTATGTAAGTGTAACTCAACTCTCTTTTCTTCTGCATCATCCATTCTTTCTCTTTTTTTCTTTTTAACTATATCTCTACCCATTATTACTACTTCTCTAGCATAAGTATCATATATAGCTTCCCCTCTTACTTTGCAATAAAGACCTTTTTTAACATTATCTAAAACTTCATCTTTATCCTTCTCTTTTAAGAAGCACTTTACTGTAATTGAACTTGTGTAATCAGTTATATAGAAAGTAAGTATGCTTTTTCCTGTTCTAGTTTCAATTATTTCAGTTTTAAATACTTCACCAGTTATAGCAACATACCCAGAAGTTTCGTCAATATCACATATTTTTATAGATTCTTGACTTATATTTCTCCCTAAAATAGTATTTTCATCTTTAGGCTCTTTTTTATATTTTTGATATCCTTCATTTTGTTGTTTTCTAGGTTGTTCTTTTCTTTCTTTCTTTTGCTTTTTAGAAGAATTATCTTCTAAAGAAGCTTCACTAATTATTCTACCTTTTAAAACATCATCTATAATTTTCTTGTTTTCTTTTGCTTTATTTTCTTCATAATTTGAATCCTCTAAAGAATCATCATATTTTAATTCTATTTTTATCTTTCTTCCAAATATATCATGTATTTGACTAGATACTTTTTTCTCAACATCTTTCTTTTTAAGATGATTTATAATAGCTTCACTTCCATATCTAATAGTTACTCTATTTTCTTTAACATTTTTATGCTTTGAATATAATACATTTTTTGATAATGGATTTTTTCTAACTATATCTAATACAACATCTGACCAATATTTTGTTAAAATATCATCTATACTAGCATCTTTTACATCTTTATAAACTAATAACTCTACTGTTATATTTAATCCTAGATTTGTAGCTATAAGTTTCTTTATCCATTCTTCTTCACTTGGAACTAAATCATCCTTGCACTTCATTATAACTTTCAAAATATTGCTTTTTCTGAAAAATTGAAATCTATTTAATTCTATTTTTTTATCTTCTAATTCATCATTTTTATTTATCTCTTTGTTAATCTTTTTAATGAACTCTTCGCTCAAAGGATTACCTCCATCTTAAAATATTTACCCCCAAAACAAATTTAATTTTGGGGGTATTTAATACTTAAATCTTATAAAGATTCTATCTCCTTTATAAGTTCACTAACTAAATCTTCTTCTTTTACTTTTTTAACTATTTGGCCTTTTTTAAATATTATACCAAATCCTTTTCCACCTGCAATACCAATATCAGCTTCTCTTGCTTCTCCTGGTCCATTAACCACACATCCCATTACAGCAACCTTTATGTTTTTATTAGTATTTTTAAGCTTTTCTTCTACTTCTTCTGCTATCTTTATCAAGTTTATTTCAGTTCTTCCACAAGTAGGACATGAAACAAATTCTATACCTTCTTTTGTATAATCTAGTGCTCTTAATATTTCTTTAGCAACTTTTATTTCTTCAATTGGATCTGATGTTAGTGATACTCTCATTGTATTTCCAATTCCTTCTGCTAATAGCGTTCCAATACCTATACTTGATTTTATTGTTCCTTTAAATACTGTACCTGATTCTGTAACCCCTAAATGCAGTGGATAATTACATTTTTCACTCATAAGTCTATAGCTTTCTATCATCATAGGAACATTTGAAGATTTTATTGAAATAACTATATCATAAAAATTTAAATCTTCTAGTATTTTAACATGTCTTAATGCACTTTCAACTAGTCCTTTAGCGGTTGGTCTTCCATCTCTTTCTAAGATATCTTTTTCTAAAGAACCTGAATTAACTCCAATTCTTATAGGAATGTTTTTTTCTTTTGCCTTTTCAACTACTGCTTTAACTCTTTCAATACTTCCTATATTTCCAGGATTTATTCTAAGCTTTGCAACTCCATTATCAATTGCTTTAAGTGCTAATCTATAATCAAAATGAATATCTGCAACTATTGGAACTTTTGACTTTTCTGTTATTTCTTTTAACGCTTCACAAGCTTCCATATCAGGAACTGCACATCTTACGATTTGACATCCAGCGTCTACTAATTTATCTATTTGTTCTAATGTCTTTTTAACATCTCTTGTATCTGTATTTGTCATTGATTGGATAACAACTGGTTCTTCTCCACCAATTTTTATTCCTCCAACATTAACAATTCTTGTAATCTTTCTATTCATTGTTTTCTTCTCTCCTAAAGATTTATTGGAAATAATATATCCTTAACTGTAACTAAAACCATAAGTCCCATAAGTAATGCAAAACCTACAAAATTTAATGCACCTACAACCTTATCTGGAACTTTTCTTCTTGTAATAAGTTCAATTAAAAGCAGTACAGTCCACCCTCCATCAAGTGCAGGGAATGGTAATAGATTAAACACAGCAAGGTTTATACTTATAAATGCTGTAAAATATAATAAATTCCATATACCAGCTTTTGCAGTTGCCGCTGAAAGTTTTATTATAGTTACAGGACCACCTACATCTGTCTTTAAATCTGCTTTTCCAGTAAATATCATTTTTAATCCTTTAAATGTTTGATTTATTAATGATGCTGTTTGATTAAAGCTTTCTTTAAAACTATCTATTACTGATGGATTTTTAACTACTTCAAAGCTAAATCCTATCATATCCCTTTTTTCTTGTTTATTATACTCTGGCTTTACTTTAAAGTTAAGTATTTCACCATTTCTATCAACTTCTAAATCTACTGGGTTACCTTTTGCAAGTCCTATTCCAATTGTTATATCATCTGGTGAAAATATTTTTTGTCCATCAATTTTCTTAAATGTATCTCCAGGCTTTATCCCTACTTCATAAGCTGGAGTATTATCAATTACTGAATTAACTTTTGGCGTTGTATAACCAAAATGATGTAAGTATACAGTAAATATAACGATAGCAAGAATTAAGTTCATCATAGCACCAGCTAAAATAATCGTGATTCTTCTTAAAGGCGATTTAGATGAAAAACTCCTTTCATCTTCAACCTCTTCTTCCTCACCTAACATTTTTACATATCCACCTATAGGCAATATACCTAATGAATATTTAGTTTCTTTTCCGTCTATAGAAAATATCTTAGGTCCCATACCTATTGAGAATTCTTCTACTTTTACTCCATTTATCTTTGCAAGTATAAAGTGACCAAATTCATGAACTAGTATAAGTACTCCAAATGCTATTATAGCATATACAATATACATTAACTCCCCTCCTAATTATAATTTTTTCTAACATACTCCTTAACCTTTTTATCTAATAAAATTACATTATCTAATGTAACTTCCCTCATCCCCTCTTCTTTAAAATATTCCATACAATGCTCTATTATATCTCCAATTTGAAGATAAGAAATCTTTCCATATAAGAATAATTCTACAACAGCTTCATTTGCACCATTTAAAATAGTTGGCATAAGCTTTCCTTGTTTTCCTGCTTCAAAAGCAAGCTTTAAGCATTTAAAAGTTTCCATGTCTGGCTTTTCAAACGTAAGCTTTTGAATTTCATAAAAATCTATTCCATTAGCTACTGCTTCTTTTCTATTTGGATAATTAAGAGCATATTGTATAGGAAGTCTCATATCAGCAGAACCTAATTGAGCTATTATGCTATTATCTGTGTATTCAACCATTGAGTGTATTATACTTTGTGGATGAACTAACACTTGTATATCATCATAATCACAATCAAATAGCCAATGTGCTTCTATAACTTCAAGACCTTTATTCATTAAAGTTGATGAATCTATAGTTATCTTTTTTCCCATGCTCCAATTTGGGTGATTTAAAGCTTCTTCTATTGATGTATTAAGTAAATCTTCTTTTTTCTTTCCTCTAAAAGGACCACCTGAAGCAGTTAAAATTATCTTCTTTAATGTTTTTAAATCATTTCCTCTTAAACTTTGGAATATTGCACTATGTTCTGAATCTACTGGAAGTATCTTTACTCCATATTTTTTAGCCTCATTCATAACAAGTTCACCTGCAACAACTAATGTTTCTTTGTTTGCAAGTGCAATATCTTTTTTATTTCTTATAGCTTCTATTGTAGGTTCAAGCCCAATCATACCAACAACTGATGTCACTACTGTATCAATTTCGTCAAGAGAAGCTATTTTTTTAAGACCTTCCATACCAAATAAAACTTCTATATCTAATCCTTTTTCTTTTACATAATTATCGATTTTCTCTTTTGATGATTTATCCATCATTCCAACATATTTAGGGTAAAATTCATCTATTATTTCCTTTACCATATCTACAGAAGTATTTGCTGTTATACCTATTAAATTTATATCGTTAGATTTTCTAATTACATCTAAAGTTTGTGTACCTATAGAACCTGTAGCACCTAATATTGAAATATTTTTCATTTTCTTTTCCTCCGTATCTAACCTTCGCAAAAAATATCTTTAACCATAATACTATATAAAGGTCCTACAAAAATCCCTATCATTCCAAAGACCTTTATACCAATATATATAGAAAGAAATATTATCAAAGGATGTATATCTAATTTATTACTCATTAATTTTGCTTCTAGTATTTCTCTTATAACTTGAACTAATATATAAAGACATATTAGTCCAAAAGCTATAATATAGTTTTTTACTATAATATTGTATATTATAATTGGTATAAATACAATTATTGTTCCTACATATGGAAGTAAATCTAAAATACCACAAACTATTCCTAAAATAATTGGATTGCTTATCCTAAATATAATAAATCCTATAATTATTATAATTGTAGATATTAAAATAAGAACCATTTGTATAGCTATAATGCTTCTTACATTTTTTTCACTACTAGATATTCTTTTTATAAAACTTCTAGGAATAATCATTTTTATGTATCCTATTATTTTTTCTCTATCTATTAATATAAAAAATGTACATACATTACCTATAAAATAACTTACTATTCCTTCTCCTGTTGTTAGAGCACCTACTGTTAGCATTTTAGGGCGAAATAGATTCATGATTTCACCTGTTATATCTATATTTCCAAATACCCCTTCTAACATTGTATTAAACTCAACTACAAGACTATTTATAATGCTTATATTGCTCATATAAATATTATTAACTATATTAAATATATTTCTCCCTAAATAATATATTATTAGCAA
Source organism: Clostridium sp. (assembly GCF_034179595.1). Lineage (GTDB taxonomy): Bacteria > Bacillota > Clostridia > Clostridiales > Clostridiaceae > Clostridium. The sequence goes on along the minus strand of NZ_JAXFPT010000067.1, from coordinate 108,386 downwards.
TATAGATATATTTAATAATAATATTGTTAATGTAGCTGATATTTTTTTATTTATATTTAACATAATAAAAAGATCATATAAAGGTGTACTTAATATAAATATTATAACAATCCAAATAAACGGCTTAAAATAACTTTTAATTAGTATTATTGATATGCATATTACTAAAAATAAAATAAGTGCTTCTAGAAGCTTTCTATGTTCTTTTCTTAATTTCAAACCTTAACCCTCCCTTATTTTATATTTATATGCATAAAAAAAAACCTTAGAATTTTCTAATATCTTTAAAAGTTAAGTTAATATATTATTTTTTATATAGTAAAAGAGTTCTAAAAGTTTTTCTTTTAGAACTCTTTTACTATATATGAACTATAAAAGTTAAATAATAAAAAATTACAAGACCTGAGAATAAAATACTATCAAATCTATCTAATATTCCACCATGTCCAGGTATTAAATTGCTGTAATCTTTTATACCAACATATCTTTTTATTGAAGATGCAACTAAGTCTCCAAATTGGCTAAATATTCCACATAATGCACCTATTATAAAGTAATTAAATATAGGCATTATATACATATATTTAGATACTATAATTCCAAATATTCCAGATACTATTGTTACTCCGACTATACCACCAATTGAACCTTCAATAGTCTTTTTAGGACTAACCTTAGGGCATAATTTATGTTTTCCTAAAAATCTTCCTGCATAATAAGCACATGTGTCAGTTACCCATGATCCTATAAATATAAGCCAAACTAAATATTGACCACCAACTTTAATATTTATAAGATGTATAAAACTAAATAGTATTCCTACATATAAAAATCCAAGTAATGTTAAGGAAACATCTATAAAAGTATACTTTAAATTTATAATAGGAATCATTAAAAGTATAAACATAGCAAACACAACTAAATATACTAAAGATTCTATATTATTGTTTAAAAGATAATATGCAACTAATAATAAGTAACCTACAATAGATATAGGATTAAACTCTTTTTGCTTTAATGCATTATAAAATTCATATAAACCTAAAATTGATAAAACAAATGTAAATCCTTGTAGCCATATTCCACCTAAAAATATAAATATAATAAAAGGAGCAATAAACAAAGCACCAAGATATCTATTATTTGATTTCACTTTAAGCCCTCCTTATCTATATTTTTATTTTACGCCACCAAATCTTCTATCTCTTTTTTGAAAATCATAAATAGCCTTATGAAGATCTGCTTCTTTAAAATCTGGCCAACAAATATCTGAATACCAAAACTCTGAATAAGCACATTGCCATAATAAAAAGTTGCTTAATCTTTGTTCTCCTGAAGGTCTAATTATTATGTCTGGATCTGGTATTCCTTTTGTATATAAATAGTTTTCAAAAGTATTTTGGTCAATTTCTGAAGATTTTATTACACCTTTTTCTATATCATCAGAAATTAATTTTACAGCTCTTAAGATTTCATCTCTTCCACCATAATTTAAGGCTATATTCATAACTATCCCTTGATTGTTTTGTGTTTTAGTAACTGCTTTATCAATCTCTTCTTGACACTCTTTAGGTAATCTTGAAATGTCACCTAATACATTTATCTTAACCCCATTTTTATGAAGTTCATTAATCTCTTGTCTTAAATATTGTACTAATAATTTCATTAATGCACTTACTTCATCTTTAGGTCTTTTCCAGTTTTCAGTTGAAAAAGCATAAAGAGTCATATACTTAACTCCAAGCTTATCTGCTTCTTTTAAAACTCTACGAATTGTTTCAACTCCTGCTTTATGTCCCATAGTTCTTGGAAGCTTTCTTTTTTTTGCCCATCTTCCATTACCATCCATTATAATTGCAATATGTTTAGGAATATTGTCCATATCAAGGCTGATTTCTTCATTTTCTACAACACTTTCGCCTTTAAAAAATTTAATCATAAGTCTTCCTCCCATTTTTTATATAAAAAACCTGCTAAAGAGCAGGTTTTTTGGGTTTAACTAGATTGACATTATCTCTTTTTCTTTTGCTTCTATTAATTTATCTATTTCTTTGACAAATTTATCTGTAACCTTTTGGATGTTGTCTTCAGCTTTTTTAACTTCGTCTTCGCTAAGTTCTCCATCTTTCTTTAAGGCCTTTATCTTATCATTAGCATCTCTTCTAATTGATCTTAAAGCAACTTTAGAATCTTCTCCAGCTTTTTTAACATTTTTAACTAAGTTTCTTCTAGTTTCTTCTGTTAATTCTGGTATAACTAATCTAATAACTGTTCCATCATTTGAAGGGTTTAATCCTAAATCTGAAGTAAGGATTGCCTTTTCTATATCCTTTAATATTGTTTGTTCCCAAGGAGTTATTTGTAAAACTCTTGGTTCTGGAGCTGATACATTAGCTACTTGTGTTATTGGACACATACTTCCATAATACTCAACTTGCACTCTATCAAGCATTGTAGGATTAGCTCTACCAGCTTTCATAGTTGATAAATCAACTTGTAAAACACTTATTGTTTTTGTCATTTTTTCTTCGGCATTTTTAATAATGTTTTTCATTAATATCCTCCTTCTACTTTGAAACTAATGTACCTATTTCTTCACCTGAAATAGCTTTTTGAATATTTCCTGGTTCATCTAAACCAAATACTAATATAGGAATATTGTTATCCATGCATAAAGAAGTTGCAGTTGAATCCATTACTTGTAATCCTTGTTCTAAAACTTCTATATATGATAGTTTATCGTATTTCTTTGCATCTGAATACTTATGAGGATCTTTATCATAAACGCCATCAACTTTTTTAGCTAAAAGAATTACATCAGCTTCTATTTCTGCTGCTCTTAAAGCTGCTGTTGTATCAGTTGAGAAGTATGGGTTTCCTGTTCCAGCTGCAAAAATAACAACTCTTCCTTTTTCTAAATGTCTCATAGCTCTTCTTCTTATGAATGGTTCTGCAATTTCCTTCATTTCAATAGCAGTTAAAACTCTAGTGTCTACTCCTACTTGTTCTAGTGAATCTTGAAGTGCTAATGCATTAATACATGTAGCCATCATACCCATATAGTCTGCAGTAGTTCTGTCCATACCTTCACCACTTCTGCCTCTCCAGATGTTTCCGCCACCTACTACGCATCCAACTTCAACACCTGCATCAACTAATTGCTTTATTTCTAAAGCTATTCTTTTTGCAACATTAAAATCTAAACCAAATCCGTTAGTTCCAGCAAGTGCTTCACCAGATAATTTTAGTATCACTCTATTATATTTACAATCTGCCATTATAATCCCTCCAAATATTCATATTATTTTTTAAAAAAAGAGAACACAAAGTGTTCTCTCTCTTAGTTGAAAACTATTTACCCATTTGTGCAGCAACTTCAGCAGCAAAGTCTACTTTTTCAACTTCGATTCCTTCTCCTCTTTCATATCTAACAAACTTTGTTATAGTGATTGGAGCACCTGCTTCTTTTGACTTTTCTTCTAATAACTTAGTTATTGTCTTATCTCCATCTTTAACCCATACTTGGTCAACTAAGCAAACTTCTTTGAAGTACTTTTGGATTCTTCCCATAACCATTTTTTCAACGATATTTTCTGGCTTTCCTTCATTTAAAGCTTGAACTCTGTAGATTTCTTTTTCTTTTTCTAAAGCTTCTTGATCTACTGATTCTCTGTTTAAGAATAATGGATTTGCAGCAGCAACTTGCATACAAACTTCTTTAGCTACTTCTTTAGCTACGTTTGAATCTCCTTCAGTTGAAACTTCAACTAAAACTCCGATTCTTCCGCCACCGTGGATGTAGCTTTCGATAGCACCGTTTTCTACTGATAATTTTTCGAATCTTCTAACTGTCATGTTTTCTCCAAGCTTAGCAACTAAAGCAGTAAGAGTTTCTTGTACAGTAGCATCTCCTAATTTTTCTTTTAATAATTCTTCTACAGTATTAACTGAAGTGTTAGCAGCTAATTCTGCTACTTTTTCAGCAAAGTTTACGAATTCTTCGTTAGCAGCAACGAAATCTGTTTCACAGTTTACTTCTACTATTGAAGCGTTCTTTCCATCTTCTGATACGAAAGTTTTAACTATACCTTCAGCAGCTGTTCTTCCAGCTTTTTTAGCAGCAGCAGCTAATCCTTTTTCTCTTAATACTTCGATAGCCTTTTCTACATCTCCGTTAGTTTCTGTTAAGGCTTTCTTGCAGTCCATCATACCTGCGCCAGTCTTATCTCTTAATTCTTTAACTGATTTTGCAGTAATCATTTAAATTCCTCCTTATTTTTAAACGTAACCCTTACCATTTAGGGTAAAAGGTAAATGAAGAAAATCTTCACCTACCTTTTATACTCTTTCTTCTGAAATTATTCAGCTATTTGTTCACCTTGTCTTCCTTCGATAACAGCATCAGCCATCTTAGCAGCTATTAATTTAACCGCTCTTATAGCATCGTCGTTACCTGGGATTACGTAATCAACTTCTTCTGGGTCACAGTTAGTATCTACGATAGCTACTACTGGAATTCCTAATATTTTAGCTTCTGAAATAGCGTTCTTTTCTTTTCTTGGGTCAACTACGAACATAGCTCCGATGTTTCTTGAATCTAAGTTCTTGATTCCGCCAAGGTTCTTTTCAAGCTTTTCCATTTCGCCTTTTAACTTGATAACTTCTTTCTTAGGAAGAACGTCGAATGTTCCATCTTCTTGCATTCTTTCTAAGTCTTCTAATCTCTTAATTCTTGTTTTGATAGTTTTGAAGTTTGTTAACATTCCACCTAACCATCTATTGTTAACGAAGTGCATGTTTGATCTTATTGCTTCTTCTTTGATAGCTTCTTGAGCTTGCTTCTTAGTTCCAACGAAAAGTATTTCTTTTCCTTCTTCTGAAACTTCTCTTAAGAAGTTGTAAGCTTCTTCAGCCTTTTTAACTGTTTTTTGTAAATCTATTATATAGATTCCGTTTCTTTCTGTGAAGATGTAAGGAGCCATCTTAGGGTTCCATCTTCTAGTTTGGTGTCCGAAGTGTACACCAGCTTCTAATAATTGTTTCATTGATATAACTGACATTTTGTTACCTCCTGGTTTTTCCTCCACTATCGTTATAATTACAAAAAACCTTACAATAAAAGGCACCTATCTTGCAATCTCGATAATGTGTGTATTTTATTACCTAAGATAGTATAACATAAGCTTTTTTTTCTATCAACAAAAATTTAATTTTTTTTATGATTATACAAAAAAATGAGTGGATGAAACCCTCATCCACTCTATTATTTGTTATTTTATTTTTTTTAATTCATCTAATAATTTCTCATTTAATATTCTAATATAAGTACCTTTCATTCCTAATGATCTTGACTCAATAACTCCAGCACTTTCAAATTTTCTTAATGCATTTACAATAACACTTCTTGTTATTCCAACTTTATCTGCAATTTTTGATGCTACAAGTAATCCTTCGCTACCTCCAAGTTCATTAAAAATATGTTCTACAGCTTCTAATTCTGAATATGAAAGAGTTCCTATCGCTAATTGAACAACAGCTTTTTTTCTTGTTTCTTCAGCTAATTCCTCTTGCTTAGCTCTTAACATTTCCATTCCGACAATTGTTGCACTATATTCGCAAAGCACTAAATCATCATCTGTAAAGCTATCCCCAAATCTAGCTAAAAGAAGAGTTCCAAGTCTTTCTCTATTTCCTATTATAGGAACAATAGTTGAAAGCTTGTCCGACATTTCACACTTTCCTATTCCATCAAATACACATACCCCTCTATTAGGTAAATTTGATAATGTTTCAGTCACTCTTAATAATTTTTCATTATAATCACTTGGGAATCTTTTTTCCCAAATTACTTTTTCTTTCATTATTTCACATTCGAAATTTTCTGAGAAGCTATATCCTATAACCTTACCTTTTTTACTTATTATGTAAACGTTACAAGCCAATACGTCACTTAATAGTTCGCAAATATCTTCAAATGCTACTGGTTCAGTACCTGATTTTTGTAGTATTTTATTTAATTTTCTTGCTTTATTAAGTAATGATGACATTAAAAATCCTCCTTTATATAATGAATTTCAGATTCATATTGCCATTTGTTAGTTCTTCAAAATACCTTTAATTTATTAACAAATTCGTAATACCAATACAGTTTATCATACTAAATACTCTATTTCAACAACATTATTATTCTAAAAAGAGGAGATTTAATGTACCATATATATTTTATTATTTATTTTCTTGATCATCGTTTTTTAATTCTTCTTTATATTTACATTCATTATTTGAACATTGAATATAATCGCCTGATTTTTTTGAATATTTTTTAACCATGTAAGATCCACATTCTGGGCATTTCTTCTCAACTGGCTCATTCCAACTTACAAAATCACATTCTGGATATCCTGAGCATCCATAAAATCTTTTTCCAGTCTTACTTCTCTTTGCTAATACCTTTCTTCCACATTTAGGACAAGGAGCCTTTATCTCTTCTACTATAGGTTTAGCATTTTTACATTCTGGATAGCCTGGGCATGCTAAGAACTTACCATATCTTCCTCTTTTTATAACCATCATTCTACCACATTTATCACATGGCACATCACTTACTTCATCTTCTATTACAACCTTTGCCATTTCACTTTCTGCTTTTTCTAGTGAATGCTTAAGTGGCTCGAAAAATTCACCTACAACTGTCTTCCATTGAATTTCTCCTTCTTCAATGTGATCTAGGTTCTTTTCCATGTTTGCAGTAAATTCCACATCTGCTATTTGTTTAAAATACTCACAAATTATATTATTTACTATGAATCCTAGTTCTGTTGGTATTAAAACCTTTTTTTCTCTATTTACATAATCTCTACTCAATAATGTAGAAATTGTAGGAACATAAGTACTTGGTCTACCAATGCCTTTTTCTTCTAGAAGCTTAACAAAAGATGCCTCTGTATATCTTGCAGGTGGTTGAGTAAAATGTTGCTTTCCTTCAAGTAAAGAAGCTTTTAAAACTTCTCCTTCTTCAAGTTCTGGTAATGAATTATCATCCTCTTCACTTATTGCATATTCGTATATTTTCATGAACCCATCAAATTTAATTGTAGATCCAGTTGCCTTAAATTTATAATCTCCATTCATTATGTCAATAGAATTAGTATTTAAGACACATGATTCCATTTGAGATGCTACAAATCTTTTCCATATAAGTGTATAAAGCTTATATTGTTCAGTTGTTAAATTTGCTTTAGCAATCTCTGGAGTTATATTTATATTACTTGGTCTTATAGCTTCATGAGCATCTTGAATATTTTTCTTTCCTTTATATACTTTAGCTTCTTTTGGAAGGTATTCTTCTCCATAATTGTCTAGTATAAAGCTTTTTGCACTTTCTTGTGCTTCTTTTGATATTCTAACAGAATCTGTTCTCATGTAAGTTATAAGCCCTACTGTTCCAAATCCTTTAATTTCTACACCTTCATATAGCCCTTGAGCTACTGACATTGTTTTCTTTGTCATAAAATTAAGCTTCTTACTTGCTTCTTGTTGAAGTGTACTAGTTGTAAAAGGTGCCATAGGATTTTTAAGCTTAGTTCCTTTTTTTATTGACTTAATAACAAAATTATCTTTATCTATTTCGCCTATAACTTTATTTGCTTCAGCTTCATTTTTCAGTTCTATCTTTTTATTTTTATAAGTTGATAACTTTACCTCGAATTTTTTTCTTCCTTTTTTTAACTCACAATCTACAGTCCAGTATTCTTCTGGAATAAACTTTTTTATCTCTTCTTCTCTATCACATATAAGTTTAAGTGCTGCTGATTGAACTCTACCTGCACTTAAGCCCCATTTTACATTTTTCCAAAGTATTGGACTTATTTCATAACCAACTAATCTATCTAATATTCTTCTAGCTTGCTGAGCATCAACTAGATTTTGATTTATTTTTCTAGCATTTTTTATTGAGTTTTTAACTGCTGTTTTTGTTATTTCATTAAATACTATTCTGCATTCATCATCTTGTTCTATATTTAAAAGATTTGCTAAATGCCAAGATATAGCTTCTCCTTCACGGTCAGGGTCAGTTGCAAGATAAACTTTATCTGCCTTTTTAGCAGCTTTTCTTAATGTTTTAAGAAGCTCTCCCTTACCTCTTATTGTTATATATTTTGGTTCAAAATCATTATCTATATCAACACCTAGCTTACTTTTAGGTAAATCCCTTATATGTCCCATAGATGCTTCTACAACATAGTTTTTACCTAAATATTTCCCTATTGTCTTTGCTTTTGCTGGTGATTCTACTATTACTAACTTTTGGCCCATAATTAACTCCATTAATTATATTGGAGTTATTCACCCCCTTAAACTTATCTTACCCTAGCATAATACTCGCCGGGTAAACTTACTATTTCATTTTTAATTTGCAGTTCAAATAATAAACCATATAAAGTCTTTCTGTCAACCTGTGACTTTATAAATATTTCATCAATATGTGTAGGCTTATCATTTATAAATTTTAAAATTTCATTATCTATTAAATCACATTTTTCTTCTTTTTTATCTATATTTTTAATCTTTTCAATCTCTAAAAGCAAATAAAGATCATCAATAGATGTATAAATATGTGCACCATCTCTTATTAAAATGTTAGCTCCATATCCAGTTTTCGAAAAGATAGATTGTGGAACAACTATAACTTCTTTTCCTTGTTCTAATGCATATGTAACAGTAATTAAAGATCCACTCTTTTCTGCTGCTTCTGTAACAACTACTAATTCTGATAATCCACTAATTATTCTGTTCCTTCTTGGGAAATTATATGCATAAGGTTTTGTACCAGGTAAAAATTCTGAAATAATAAGATTATCTTTTCTAATCCTATTAAATAAATTTCTATTTTCAACTGGATAACAAACATCTATTCCACAACCTAGTACAGCTATAGTATTTCCGCCAAATCTTAAACATGTATCATGAACTATAGAATCAATACCTTTAGCGCCACCACTTACAACACATATATCATTTCTAACTAATTCTTTAACTATCTCTCTAGTAGAATTTTCCCCATAAGAACTGTTTTTTCTAGCACCTACAATTCCAACTTTTCTTTTATTTAATAATGCTATATCTCCTACATAAAATAATACATATGGTGGCTCTTTTATATTTCTTAAACTTTCAGGATAACTTGGATCATTTATGGTTATAAAATTTATATTTTTATATTTTAAATCTTCTTTAATAAGTATAGCCTTTTCTAGTTCTTCTTCCCTATTATAATTTACAAAATTTTCATAACCTTTTAAATAAGTTTTTATTATATAGTCAAACTTATCATATATTTCCTTTTCATCAGAAAAATTTCTCATTAATTTTATTTTTTGTAAATTTGTACATTCTAACATTATTAACCATAATATATATTTTTCCATTTGTCCACCTCTTCTTATATAAATTCTCCATTTATATCCTTTCTATATCCTATAGCTTCAATTATATGTTCTCTTTTTATTGTTTTTTGAAGTTCTAAATCAGCTATAGTTTGAGCTACCTTTATAACTTTTCCATAACCTCTTAATGATGGATTATTCATTTTAAAATAATTTTCTAAAACTTCTTTTCCTTCCTTAGATACATTACACAAATTAAAAATATCTTTTCCTTTTATTTCTGCATTTAATTTATAAGGAGTTCCCTTTAATCTATCTTTTTGTATTTTTCTAGCCTCTAAAACTCTTTCTTTAATAGCTTTAGTTTCACCTTTATTATCTTTATTTTTTAATTGATCAAATTTTAATGAAGGAACATAATGAAATATATCTATTCTATCTTTTAATGGCTTTGATAATCTTTTTTGGTATCTTTTAACTTCAATATCACTGCATTCACAATTATCATCTTCTCCATAAATTATAGATCTTTTACCACATGGACATGGGTTAAAAGATCCTATAAGCTGAAAATTGCTTGGCATCTCAACTCTTTCATTTAATCTATCTACTCTAATAATCCCTTCTTCTAAAGGTAGTCTTAATACTTCTAATACTTCTTTTTTAAACTCTAAAATCTCATCTAAATAAAGAACTCCATTATGAGCTAAAGTAATTTCTCCAGGTTTAATATTTCTTCCTCCACCAACTAATGCAATCTTTGAAATAGTATGATGTGGCTCTCTAAAAGGTATTTTTATACTCTTATAATTATCAATCATTCCACATATAGAATAAATTTTTGCAATTTCTATTCTTTCTTCTTCTGTAAGTTTCGGAAGAATTGAAGTAAAAGCTTTCGCAAGCATAGTTTTACCTGATCCTGGATTACCATATAATAAAATATTATGTCTACCAGCTGCTGCAATTTCAAGTGCTCTCTTTGATGAATATTGTCCAATTACAGAGTCAAAATCATTTTCTATTTCCTCATCATAATCATATGTATATTCATTAAAATCTAATGGCAAAATATCTTCACAAATTATATAATCAACGACTTCTTTTAAAGAATTCATACAATATATATTTCCCTTAGATACTTCAAAAGCTTCAAATTCATTTTCTTTTGGTATTATAAAGTTATTAATCTTATCTTCAATTCCGTTAAGTATTATAGGAATTATCCCCTTAGTTTTTTTAAGTTCTCCATTTAATGATAATTCACCTATTATTAAATATTTATCTAAATCTTCCTTTTTAATCTGATTTGATTCTATAAGTATTCCTATAGCAATAGGCAAATCTAATAATGTCCCTATTTTCCTTATATCTGCAGGAGCTAAGTTTATAACTATCCTACCTAAAGGAAACTCAAAACCAGAGTTAATGATAGCTGCTCTAACTCTTTCTTTAGCCTCCTTAACAGATGCATCTGCAAGTCCTACTATATTAAATGAAGGAAGTCCTTTTGATATATCAACTTCAACATTTATCGTAAAACTATTTATCCCAATATTAGTGGCACTTTTTATATTTATAGCCATTTGCCTCACCTCATACATGAGTATTAACACATAGAAATTTTTTAATCATCTATTTTTTGATAATAATCTATGCATATTGGCAATACTTCTCATTAAAGAGGTGTTTTTATGAAAGAATATAATAAAGATGTAGGCTACTACGGAGAAGATATAGCTTCAGATTATTTATATAATAAAGGTTACAAAATCTTAAAGAGAAATTATTCTAATAGATTTGGAGAGATAGATATAATATGTATTAAAAATGATATATTATGCTTTGTAGAAGTAAAAAGTCGGTACAATACTAACTATGGATATGCTATAGAATCTATCAATAAAAATAAAATCAATAATATAAAAAAATTAACAAATTATTTTCTACTTAATAATAAATTTAATGATTATTTTATAAGATTTGATGTAATAGAAGTCTATTTAAATTATAAAGATGATAATAGTAAAGTAATTCATATTAAAGATGCTTTTAGATAAAATAAAAAAGTAGTAATAGTTTTTTTACCATTACTACTTTAAAAATATTTATAATATATTTCTTAAAAAGCTCATTCTATGAATAGGTGTTGCACCATGCTCTTTTATTGCTTCAACATGCTTTGAAGCTCCATAACCTACATTATGTTCAAATCCGTATTCTGGGTAAACTTTTGCCATTTCTTTCATTATATTATCTCTATATACTTTAGCTATAATAGAAGCTGCGGCAATTGATGCACTTTTAGTATCACCTTTTATAACTGATTTATTTTCTCTATCTATTCCCTTAATAGAATATCCATCAGATAAAACAATGCTAGCTTCTTTATGTAATCCATGCACAGCATCAAGAAAAACTTGATTATTACATACTCCTACACCTTTTTCATCTATCTCATCATTTGAACATTCAGAGATATAATAAGCTACTGCTTTTTCTTTTATTGTAATTGCAAGTTCTTCTCTTTTTTTCTCTGATAATTTTTTTGAATCGTTTAAATAAAGAATCATATCATCATCTAATATATCTAAATCTAATATAACAGCTGCTGATACTATAGGTCCTGCAAGAGGCCCTCTTCCAACTTCGTCAACTCCAGCTAAAAGCCTTCCCTTTGCAAAGCCTCTATCAAAGTCATACATCTTTTTTACTCTGATTTTTTCACCTTCAAGTTTCTTTTTTTCCTTAAATATCTTATTTCCAAGACTATTAACATTTTTTCTGCTATCATTTAAAAACTTTTCACCTAAAGATAAAATATCATCATTTGTAAAATCTAAATCAAGATTTTCAAACTCTTCTTTTATGCTTTTATAGCTCATAGTGCTTAAATCACTATTTAGAAGTTTCATAAAATCACTCCATTTAATATACTAAGGTCTTTCTAATGAAATATTACCTATTTTTCCACCTCTAAATTCATCTAGTATTATAACTGATATTCTATTATAATCTATCTCTCTACCTTTCATTATAGCACCTCTTTTTATTGCTATAGCGTCCATTGTTTCAAGTGGATTATCATATACAGTATCTATCTTATATCTTTCAATTAAATTATCAGGATAAAACTCTTGTAATCTTTCAATAAGTCTATATGCTAAATCTTCTATATCCATTATTTCATCTTTTATAGCACCTGTAAATGCAAGATTTAAAGCCGTTTCGTCATCTTTAAATTTAGGCCATAAAACACCTGGAGTATCTAGCATTTCTATATCCATAGATGTCTTTATCCATCTCTTACTCTTTGTTACACCTGGTCTATCACCAGTTTGAGCTATATTATTTCTAGCCATCTTATTTATAAATGTAGATTTGCCTACGTTAGGTATACCAACAACCATAACTCTTGTCATGATTACTTTTAATCCCTTACCTCTAAGTCTTTCGTGTTTTTCTTTTAATAACTCATTAAGTGCTGGCTTTATCTTTTGTAGCCCGCTTCCTTTTAAGCAATTTACTTCAATAGCCATAACATTTTCTTTAGTTAAATGTTTTATCCACTCTTTAGTTACTTTAGGTTCTGTTAAATCACTCTTATTTAACAAAATAAGTCTTGGTTTATTTCCTACTAATTTATCTATATCTGGATTTGCAGAACTTGCTGGAATTCTAGCATCTCTAATTTCTATAACAGCATCTACAAGTTTTAAGTTTTCTTTTATCTCTCTTTGAGTTTTTTTCATATGCCCTGGAAACCAGTTAATTGCCATAAATATTCCTCCTTATATAAACTTAATTATTTTTATCTATAAAAAAAGAGACTTAATTCTAAGTCTCTTCTTTATGGTTAACTATTTTAATAATTCTTTAACCTTAGCAGCCTTACCTACTCTGTCTCTTAAGTAGAATAACTTAGCTCTTCTTACTTTACCTCTTCTTGTAACTTCGATCTTTTGGATCATTGGAGCGTTTATTGGGAAAGTCTTTTCAACACCTGTTCCGTAAGCTAATCTTCTTACAGTGAAAGTTTCTCTTAAACCACCATTTTGTTTCTTTATAACAGTTCCTTCAAATACTTGAATTCTTTCTCTGTTACCTTCTTTGATTAATTGGTGAACTTTTACGTTATCCCCAACGTTGAAGCTTGGTAAGTCTGTTCTTATTTGTTCTTGTTCGATTGCTCTTAAAATTTCGTTCATTGTGCATTCCCTCCTAAATAATTAATTCTGACGTTCTTTCCGGAGCTATAATCCAAAAGAGGAACGCCCGTACTAGCACAAAAGCTATTCTATCATAAATTGTTAGCTATTGCAATAATTTATCTATTATCCTCTTTTAATAATTTTTTATCTTCTTTTGTAAGCTCTATTTTTTCAAATAAATCTTTTCTTCTTTCTTTTGTTATAATTAGAGATTGTTTTCTTCTCCATTTTCTTATATTTTCATGATGGCCTGATAATAAAACTTCTGGAACCTTTACTCCTTCAAATTCTTCTGGTCTTGTATATTGAGGATATTCTAAAAGTCCGTCTGAAAATGATTCATCCATAAAGCTTTCTTCTTTTCCTAACACACCTGGTTTTAATCTTAAAATAGAATCTATAACTGGTATTGCAGCCATTTCTCCACCTGTTAATATAAAATCTCCAAGTGATATTTCCATGTCTATATGTTCATATACTCTTTCATCAATACCTTCATAGTGTCCACATATAAATATTAAATTATCTTCCTTCGCAAGTGTCTTTGAAAGTTCATGATTAAATTTTTTCCCTCTAGGTCCTAAGAATACAACTTTTCCTGAATTATTCTTTTTACATTCTCTTATAGCATCTACAATAGGTTGTGGTGACATAACCATGCCCGCACCACCCCCATAAGGATAATCATCAACTTTTTTATTTTTATGCTTAGTATAATCTCTTATATTAAGACATTCAATATCTATTAACCCCTTTTCCTTAGCTTTACCTATTATACTATGGTTAAATATAGAAAACATCTCGGGGAAAAGAGTTAAAATACTAATCTTCATCTTGCCATTCTCCTACTGGTCTTATAACGATCTTTTCATTATCTAAATCTATATCTAAAACTATTGTCTTAAGAACAGGAATTAATAACTCTTTTGGTTCTCTTATCCAATATACATCATTATTTTTTGTTTCTATAACATCGTATATAGGTCCAAGATCCTTACCTTCAGTATCAAATACATGTATACCTATAAGATCTGCAACATAATAAGTATCTTCTGGAAGTTCTGGTTCTCTATCTCTTGGAACTTCTATTATTTTATTTTTATATGTTTCAGCTTCATCAATTGAATTTATTCCTTCTATTTTTAATATAACTCTATCTTTTTGGAATTTTACACCTTCAATTGCTCTTTCAACTCCATTTATAAAGATAGTTCCATATCTTTTAAAATTATTTACGTCAGAAGTTGATGGCATAACTTTAACTTCGCCTTTTAATCCATGAGTATTTACTATTTTACCTACTCTAAAAAATTCTCCCATTAAATTTCACCTCTTTTTTATAATTATCAAAATAATAAAAATTTATCCTTATATTATACAAAAAAGAGTTAGGACAAGGCCTAACTCTTTTAAATTATTTCAACTACTACTCTTTTTTCTTCTTTTATTGCTGCAGCCTTTACTACGGTTCTAATAGCTTTTGCTATTCTTCCCTGTTTTCCAATAACCTTGCCCATATCTTCTGGTGCAACCTTAAGTTCTATAGTAACAGAGTTATCATTTATAATCTCATTTACTTTAACTTCATTAGGCTTATCCACAAGAGACTTAGCTATTATTTCAACTAATTCCTTCATAAGTGCTCTGCATATAGTATATGTACTAGGTGCAGTATTCACCTCCTAAAATTACTTGTTTAGGCCTGCTTTAACGAAAAGCTTCTTAACTACATCTGTTGGTTGAGCACCATTTTGTAACCATTTGTTAGCTTTTTCTTCGTTGATTTTGATTTGAGCTGGTTCTGAAACTGGATTGTAGTATCCGATTTCTTCGATGAATCTACCATCTCTTGGGCTTCTTGAGTCAGCAACTACTACTCTGTAGAAAGGTGCTTTCTTAGCTCCCATTCTTCTTAATCTTATCTTTACTGCCATGTTAATTTCACCTCCTTTAAAGAATATTTATATATTTTAACTCATAAAAGGTAATTTACTTAAGAGACCTTTTTTAGCTCCCTTTTGAAGTGACTTCATTTGCTTCATTTGCTTTTTCATCATTTCAAATCCCTTAATAAGTTTATTAACTTCTTGTATTGTTGAACCTGATCCATTTGCAATTCTCTTTTTTCTTGAAGAACTGCCAATTACAAGTGATGGATTTCTTCTTTCTTTTAAAGTCATTGAAAGAATTATAGCTCTAACTTTTTCCATTTGTTTTTGACCTTGATCAAAATCAATACCTTGTAATTCTTTTGTATTAACCCCTGGAATCATTTCTATTAACTTATTTAATGGTCCAAGCTTTTTCATTTGTTCCATTGCAGTTAAATAATCTTCAAAGTTAATACCTTGGTTCATCATTTTCTTTGTAAAATCTGCTGCTTCTTCTTCATCTATAGCAGATTGAGCTTTTTCTATTAATGATAGAACATCTCCCATGCCAAGAATTCTTGATGCCATTCTATCTGGATGGAAAACTTCAAAATCATTCATCTTTTCACCAACACCAATAAACTTTATTGGCTTTTCAGTTATAGATCTTATTGAAAGAGCAGCTCCACCTCTAGTATCACCATCAAGTTTTGTTAATATAACTCCTGATAAATCAAGTTCATCATTAAAAGTTTCTGCAACATTTACAGCATCTTGACCTGTCATTGAATCTACTACAAGTAAGATTTCTGAAGGGTTTACAGCTTCTTTTACGTCTTTTAATTCTTGCATTAAGCCTTCATCTATATGTAATCTTCCGGCTGTATCTATAATAACTACGTTATTTCCATTATCTTTTGCATATTGTATACCAGCTTTAGCAATATTTACTGCTTTCTCTTTATCGCCCATAGAAAATACAGGAATATCTATTTGTTTTCCTACAACTTCTAATTGCTTTATAGCAGCTGGTCTATAAATATCACATGCTACAAGAAGCGGCTTTTTATTATTCTTTCTAAGGTTTAATGCTAATTTACCACACATTGTAGTCTTACCAGCACCTTGAAGTCCTACAAGCATTATTACTGTAGTCCCACTACTTGAATAATTTATTTTACTTTCGCTTCCTCCCATAAGTTCAGTAAGTTCATCGTTAACTATTTTAATAACTTGTTGTCCTGGTGTCAAGCTTTCTAATACATTACTACCAACACATTTTTCACTAACACTTTTAACAAACTTTTTTACTACTTTATAGTTAACGTCTGCTTCTAATAAAGCAAGCTTTACTTCCCTCATAGCTTCTTTAATATCTTTTTCACTAAGTTTTCCTTTACCCTTTAATTTTTTAAAGGTATTTTGAAGCTTTTCTGATAATCCCTCAAAAGCCATATTAAACCTCCTAATTTTATAAATCTTCTAGTTCTTCCTTTAGCATATCATATTCTTTATCAGAAATAGAATACTTTTCTTTAAAGTTTTTTAGAAGTTTTATAATTTTTTCTTCCCGATTCATACTCTTTTGAAGTAAGCTTAATTTATCTTCATAGGTTAAAAGTTGTTTATAACATCTTTTTAACAAATCATGGATTGCTTGACGACTTGTGTTGTTTAATTCAGCAATTTCAGCTAAGGATAGGTCATCTTCGAAATATAGTTCCATGATATTTTTTTGCTTCTCAGTTAATAATGGTTTATAACAATCCATCAATAATGAGATCTCAACCCTATCTTCCATCATATAATCACCTTACCCACAAAAGAGATAATAACAGATATATTTAAAGGTGTCAAGTATTTTTACTTAACACCTTTAAATTTTAAAATAATGCTTCAGCAAAACTCTTTGCATCAAATTTTTGTAAGTCATCAATACCTTCTCCAACACCAATATATTTAACTGGTATATTAAGAGAATGCTTTATAGAAATAACTACTCCACCTTTTGCAGTTCCATCTAATTTAGTTAATATTATTCCGTCAATAGGACATACCTCCATAAATTGTTTTGCTTGAATTACAGCATTTTGTCCTGTTGTACCATCTAAAACAAGAAGAGTTTGTTTTTTAGCTTCCCCATATTCTCTATCTATAATTCTATTTATCTTTGAAAGCTCATTCATTAAATTCTTCTTATTATGAAGTCTTCCTGCTGTATCACAAATTAAAAGATCTACATTTCTAGCTTTAGCTGCTTGAACTGCATCAAAAACAACAGCTGCAGGATCTGATCCTTCACTTTGTTTAACTATATCAACACCTGCTCTATTACTCCAAACTTCTAATTGATCAATAGCTGCTGCTCTAAAAGTATCAGCTGCTGCTAATAACACCTTTTTACCTTCTTCTTTGTTTTTAGCTGCAAGTTTTCCAATAGATGTAGTTTTACCAACTCCATTAACTCCAATTACAAGTAAAACTTCTTTTTCTTTATCAAGGTTATATTCCTCTTCATCTGTAGCTCCTTCAAGAAGCATTTCTGTTATAACTTCTTTAAGTGCTGGCTTTACCATTTGAGGATCATTTATCTTTTCTTTTCTTATTTTAGCTTTTAATCTATCTATAATTTCTACAGTTGTATCCATACCTATATCTGAAATTATTAATATTTCTTCTAATTCTTCATATAAATCATCATCAATAGTTACAGCTAAATGTAATGCTTCATTAATTTTATCTTGTAACCCGTCTCTAGTTTTTGTTAATCCTGTTTTTAACTTGTCAAATAACTTTCCAAACATTTTATAATTCCTCCAAAATTTATATTTATTTAGTTAAATCAACTGATACTACCTTTGAAACACCTTTTTCCTCCATTGTAATACCATACATAATATCACTTACTTCCATAGTTCCTTTTCTATGAGTAATAACTATAAATTGAATGCCTTTTTTTGAAAATCTCTCTAAAAACTCTGCATATCTATATACATTTGCATCATCTAATGCAGCCTCAATTTCATCTAATATACAAAATGGAGTTGGTTTCATTTTAAGTATACCAAAAAGCAAAGCTATTGCTGATAATACTTTTTCTCCCCCTGACATTAGATTAATATTTTGAAGCTTTTTACCAGGTGGCATAACATTTATTTCTATATTTGCTGTAAGTTCATCGCCTTCTCCTAAAATTAGTTCAGCTGTTCCACCTTTAAATAACTCTTTAAATGTTTCATCAAACTTTTGATTTAATATTTTAAAATTCTCTTTAAAAATCCCTTTCATTTTCAAAGTCATTTCTTCTATAACTGAAATAAGTTCTTCTTTTGCCTTCTCTAAATCCTGTTCTTGGGTAAACATAAATTCATATTTTTCTTTAACTTCTTCATATTCTTCTATAGCTTTAAGATTTACAGTTCCTAAAGAAGATATTTTTCTTTTAATTGAATTTATACTTTCTTTAAATTTTGCTATATCATCTATAGGCTTTGAAATTTCAGTAGCTTCAGCATAAGTTAAATTCATTTCTTCGTTAAGCTTTTTTAAGTGATTTTCTATTTGCATTTCACTTTTAACTTTTAAAATCTCTCTTTTATTAAATTCTCCCTCTTCTTTAGTTATTATTTCTCTTATTTCACTAATTAAACTATCAAGCTTTCTAAATTCTTCCTTAAGTGAAGATTTCTCCACTTCATCTTCTTTAAATATTTCTTCTAATTCTTCTAATCTTTTTGTATGTTCTTTTATTAAATTTAAGCTTATTTTAATTTGTTCTTTAGCATTTTTTATTTCTTCTAAAGAACTTTTATTTTCTTTTTGAATTTCTATAATTTCATAATTGCTTTCTTTTAATTCACTATCTTTTCTTGATATATCATTTACTTTAGTTTGAATTAATTCATT
The DNA here is from genome assembly GCF_034179595.1 of Clostridium sp. Taxonomy (GTDB): domain Bacteria; phylum Bacillota; class Clostridia; order Clostridiales; family Clostridiaceae; genus Clostridium. The sequence continues at coordinate 89,012 of NZ_JAXFPT010000067.1, read as the reverse complement.
AATAGAAGCATTATTTATTCTAAATTCTATAAGTTTTTCATTAATATTTTTAATGTATGACTTTTCTTTATTTAAGATTTCTTCAAGCTTAGCTTCTCTTTCTTTATTTAAAGAATTTTCACTTGCTAATTTTTTAAGTTTTAATTCAAATTCATTTAGTTTTTCATTTAAGGAAGAGATTTCTAAATTAATAGTATTTTCTTCACTTTTATAAGATATAGATGCATCTTTTAGTTTTTTAATGGTATTTTCTAAATTAGATAATTCATTTCTATCTGTAGCTATTTCTACTTTTATTCCATGTATTTTATCTGTATTATTTAAAATATATTCATCTATAGCTTTTCTTTCATCATTTATTTTCTCTATTTCTTTTGTTAAATCTTCTACTTTTCTTTTTTCTACTATGATTTTTTCTTGAATTTCTTCAATTTCTCTTCTTCTACTTAAAATATTAGAATTTCTTCCCTTTATACTTCCTCCAGTTAATGCTCCTCCTGAATTTAAAACTTCTCCTTCTAAAGTTACAATTTTATATTTATAACCTGTCTGTTTTGCTATATCAAAAGCACTATCCATATCAGAACAAACAAGCGTTCTCCCAAGAATATAATCAATAATCTTAGTATATTTATCGTTAAACTTAATTATCTCTGATGCTATTCCTAAATATCCATCTATATTTTTTATTTTATCATCAACATTAATCTTTTTACCATTTATTATGTTAAGTGGTAAGAAAGTAAGCCTTCCTAACTTATTGTCCTTTAAATATCTAATTAAATCTTTAGCAACTTGTTCTGTTTCTGTAATAACATTTGAAATAGAAGCTCCAAGTGCTATTTCTATTGCTTGTTCATATCCTTTTGGTACATCAAAAATCTCTCCTAATACATTTATATTCTTAGTATGTGGAGTAAGATTTTTATTTACCCTATCCATTAAATTTTTAAGAGATTTATTATATCCTTCATATTGATTTTCAAAATCTTCAAGCATTGATTTATTAGCTTCAAGTTTACTTATAATTATACTAACTTTTTTATATTCATTTTCTTTCTTAGATAAATTACTATTTAATTTAAATAAAGTTTGCTTATTTAAAGAAATCTCATCTTTTAAGATTTTAAATTCTCTTTCTTTTGATTCTATGTTTAAAGATAAAGCATTTATACTAGCTTTATTTATATTTATATCATTATTATTGCTTTCAAGAAAATTAACTATAGTTTCTCTTCTCTCTAGTTTATTTTTTATTTGTGCATTTATTTCTGTTATCCTATTTTTTAAAGAAGAATTCCCCTTAATTAATTCTAATTCGCTATCTTTTAAGCTTTTAAATTCTTCTTCAAATTTACTTATCTTTAAATTAAGTTCTTTATTTTCTTTTTCTAAATTTAAGATTTCTTGTTCTATTTCTTTTTGTTCTACCCTTTTTATAGAAAGCTCTTTTTCTAATATTTCCTTTTCTTTATGTATATCTTTTATTTTATTATTAAGTCCATATTCTTGAAATTTATTTTTTTCAATGACCTTATCTAAATTACTTATTCTTTCATTAAATAACTCAACATTACTATTAATTCTTGTTATATCTTCTTTTTTAGTAAAATACTCAAGCTTTTTATCAGTAGTCTTTCTTTCAAGTTTTTCAATGTTTTCTTCTATATCTTTTAATTGTTCTTTTTTATTTTTTAACTCTTCTCTTTTTAAATTTAAATCTGTTTTTCTTTTTTGTAATTCTTCATTAAAAATCCTTAATTCATCTTCTATAAGTTTTATTTTATTTACAATTAAAGATACTTCTTTTTCTTTAAGTTCATTAGATAAATCATTAAATTTTAAAGCTTTTTCTCTGTCTATTTTTAAAGGCTCTAATCTTTCTTCATAAGTTGATATAATATCTCTTATTCTAACTAGGTTTTCATCTGTATTAGATAATTTTTTTTCAGCTTCACCTTTTCTTGACTTATATTTAACAATTCCAGCTGCTTCTTCAATAAGTGCTCTTCTCTCTTCTGGTCTTCCACTTAAAATAGATTCTATCTTACCTTGTCCTATAAGTGAATAACCTTCTTTACCAATACCAGTGTCCATAAAAAGATTTGTTATATCTTTAAGCCTACATTTATTATTATTTATAAGATATTCGCTTTCTCCTGATCTAAATATCCTTCTAGTTACAGTTACTTCATTATAAGGAGTTAAAAGTACTTTATCTGAATTATCTAATGTAAGTGAAACCTGTGCAAGTCCAACTGGTTTTCTATACTGAGTCCCTGCAAATATAACATCTTCCATCTTTCCGCCTCTAAGCGTTTTAATACTTTGTTCTCCAAGAACCCACCTTACAGCATCAGAAACATTACTTTTACCACTTCCATTAGGTCCTACTATAGCTGTAACTCCATTTTTAAAATTAAATTCTGTTTTATCAGCAAAGGATTTAAATCCTCTAACTTCTAAAGATTTTAAAAACAATCATTCCACTCCCTATGTTATATAAATATCGGTACTAAAGATATTAAAAATACTAAAACTAAAAAAACTGCAAGTGCAATTTGCATTTTTTCTCTTGTCTTTTTTTTCAATTACTTCACCTCTAACTTTTAATTTTCTAATTATTTAACAAAACGAGAGTTTCCTCTCGCTTTATTAAATAGTTATTTTCTTTTCTGTTTTATCTTTAATAATTATAGTACCTCTTTTAACTTCATCAGTTATCTTTACATTAGCACTATATCCATCTTCTTTTAATTTATTAAAGTATACTTTTTTATTAGCATAAAGTTTACTTACATCTTTACTATTTACTAATAGTTCAAAATTCTTACTACTTACATTCTCTTTGATTTTATCTAAAATTAAGCTACTTTCAACAAGTTCTCTAAATGCAGGGTGGAAAGGTCCAGCTATTATATCTCCGCCTTCATTTATTGTTTCTGTAGGTTGAAGTCCTATTCTTATAACATTTATTCCTTTTTCATTAAACATGTTATATATTTTTTTACTAACTTCTACTGCCATATCTAATGTATATGGAGAATAATCTCCTCTTTTATACATAATCTCCATAGGTGTATCTTTAATTACAAGAGATGGATATATTCTAACTATATCAGGTTCCATCTTTATTGAATCAATTGCACTTTTTATATCTTTTTCTGGAGTTGACTTTGGAAGTCCTGGCATTAATTGATGTCCTAGAGTTATTCCATACTTTTTAATAAGCTTTGACGCATTAATTACATCTGAAACACTATGACCTCTTCCAGCTGCTAAAAGTACTTCTTCATCTAATGACTGAATCCCAAGTTCTATTATATCAACACTATAATCTTTTAAATAAGTTAATATATAATCATTTATATAGTCAGGTCTTGTAGACATTCTAATCTTTTGTACTACTCCAAGATCTTTATATTTTTTAGCAACTTCAAGAAGTTCCTTTTGTTTTTCTTCTCTTATAGCTGTAAATGTTCCACCAAAGAAAGATACTTCTATAGTTGCTTCCTTATTTTCTATAGTTTCATAATATTCTTCAATAATATTTTTAACCTTTTCTGCATCAACTCTATCCTTAACCCCTGTTATTCTATCTTGATTGCAGAATACACAGTTATGAGGACATCCTTCATGTGGTACAAATATTGGTATAATATAATAATTTTTACTCATTTATTACTCCCATCTTTTTTAAGGCTTGTTTTGCAGAGGCTTGTTCTGCTTCTTTTTTAGAGAATCCTTCACCTTCTCCCATGCACTCACCATTTATAAGCACTTTAGTGAAGAATTTTCTTCTATGAGGTGGTCCTTCAAACTTTACTAATTCATATGTTATGTTTACCTCACCATTTTTTTGAAGGTGTTCTTGAAGCTTAGTTTTAAAATCTAATATGATTTTATTTTCTATAGCCTTTTCTATTATATCTGAGAACTTATCTAATATAAATTCTCTAGTAAATTCTAATCCTTTATCTAAATATATAGCTGCTAAAACAGCTTCTACAGCATCTGCTTGTATTGAAGTTCTATTTCTTCCTCCTGTAAGTTCTTCTCCCTTACTCATCCTTATATAGTTACCTAAATTAAGACTTTTAGCTATTTCAAATAAAGAATTTTCACATACTATAAGGCTTCTTATTTTTGTTAATTCACCTTCTGCCTTATCTACATAATTTTTAAATAAATACTCTGTTATACATAATTGAAGTACAGAATCTCCTAAAAATTCTAATCTTTCATTATATTCTGTATCTTTAAATTGATTTGCAAAGGAACTATGTGTAAGTGCCTTTTTTAAATAACTTAGATTTGTAAACTGAACACCAAGTGTGTCTTGAAATTCTTTCAACTTTAATTTATTCATAATCTACACTCCTCTAAGTTTATTCTTCAGTTTGCTCAAAAAATAACAAATTCAAGAATAAACTACCATACTTTTAAAATTAAAAATCCCGCATTTTGGCGGGATTTTATTATTCTTCAACGTGGTTTTTCACGTATTCTACAACATCTCCAACTGTTTTGAATCCCTCAACATCTTCATCTGGCATTTCCATGTCTAATTCATCTTCTAATGCCATTACTAATTCTACGATATCTAGTGAATCTGCATTAAGGTCATCTACAAATGATGATTCTAATGTAATTTGATCAGCATCTATACTTAATTTTTCTGCTATGATTTCTTGAATTTTTTCAAACATATTATCACCTCCCGAAATCCTTTCACTTAGATAATATTATATATTAAATATACAGTCAATATTCTACCAAAAATAAATTTTAATTATTTTGTCCTAATTCACTTTTTATTTTATCAATTACTTTACCTTCATGGAATATTCTTGTTTGTCTTATAGCATTTTTAAATGCTTTTCCATCTGAGCTTCCATGTGCTTTAATACATATTCCATCTACCCCTAAAAACGGAGCTCCACCAACCTCTTTATAATCGAATTTTACCATAAGATTTTTAAACACAGGTTTAAGTAGCATTGCACCAAACTTAGGTAACATAGAAGATGACATAATATGATCTTTAATAATACCAAGTAAATTCATAGCTGCACCTTCGTAAAGTTTAAGAGCAGTATTTCCCACAAACCCATCGCAAACTAATACATTTACATCTCCTGTTGGGATATCTCTTGGTTCAACATTTCCTACAAAATTCATATCTTCCTCTTTAAGAAGTTTATAAGTAGCTTTTGTAAGATCATTTCCCTTTTCTTCTTCAGCTCCAATATTTATTAGTCCAACTGATGGATTTTTCTTTTTAAAGACGTTTTCATAATATATCTTTCCCATCTTAGCAAATTGAACAAGGTAGTTTGGTTTACAGTCAACATTAGCACCTGCATCTACTATCATAAAACTACCTCTTCTACCTGGCATTATAGGTGCAAGAGCTGGTCTTTCTACGCCTTTTATTCTTCCTACTATAAGAGTACAACCTGCTAAAAACGCTCCAGTACTTCCAGCTGATATAATTCCTTCACATTCTCCAGATTTAACTAAATTTAAAGCTTTTACTATACTTGAATCTTTTTTTCTTCTAAGTGCCATAACAGGATGTTCATTTGTGCTTATAACTTCAGTTGCATCTATTATTTTAACTTTATCTTTTGGATAAGTGTATTTATTAAATTCAGCTTCAATTTTATCTTTTGGGCCTGTTATATAGATTTCCATATCATTATATTCTTTTAGAGCCTCTACAACTCCTTCAACAACAGCCATAGGTGCATTATCTCCACCCATTCCATCTATTGCTATTTTCATCTAATTCACCCCTTTTTTTCTTATATATAAAGAAAAGAAAGTCATATGACTTTCTTTTTTTATTCTGCTGAAGACATTACTTCTTTACTCTTATAATATCCACAGTTCTTGCATACTCTGTGAGCAAGCTTCATTTCGTGGCATTGTGGACATTCAACTATTCCTGGTAAGCTCGCCTTGAAAGTTTGAGCTCTTCTTGAATCTCTCTTTGCTCTATAAGTTTTTCTTGCTGGATTTCCCATGCTTACACCTCCTTATTGTCAAGCAGTGCTTTAAGACCTGCTAATCTTACATCAATATCCTGACTATTGCAAGTACATTCTTCGATGTTAAGATTTTTACCACAAGTGTGGCAAAGGCCTTTGCATTTGTCACTACAAAGTCTTTTGATCGGTAAGGTTGAAATTATTTCTCTTTCAACAAAATCTGTGATATCTAATTCATCACTTTTTACAAATATTATATCATCATTATCTGATTCGTCAACATTTGTAAACCTTTCTTCTATTTCAAAATCTATTGGATAGATAAAGGTATCTAAACATCTTGAACAAGCAATCTTAAGCTTTGTTCTAACATGCAGGCTAACTACAAGCTCTCTTTCTTTTGAAGATACTACTCCTTCAACAGAAACTTTAGAAACTGGTTCAATTAGTTCACCATCAAAGTGAAACTTATCCATTTCAAATTCGTAGTTAATACTTTTTTCTCTTTCTCTTCTTGAGTAAAGGTTAGAAAATTGTAAAATCATAATCTTCATGCTCTGGAAAAATCCTCGTACACTAAAGTACATTATGTCGATTTATATCAACATAGCTCGAGCGAAAGCGCTTTTTTTCACCCCTTAGCTTAAAATATTTACTGAACAAACACAATTTATTATATAAAGTGATGAAAAAAAAGTCAAGAAAATTTATTTATATTTACTATTTTATTAATTCTAAAGTTTCTTGAGCGATCATTAACTCTTCGTTAGTAGGTATTACAAATAGCTTAACTTTTGATTCTGGTGTAGAAATTTCCATACCATCGCCTACATTTTGGTTATCATTTTTAGCTGCATCTATGTTAATTCCTAAAAATTCCATATCAGTTAGTGCTCTTATTCTTACTTCTGGAGCATGTTCTCCGATTCCTGCTGTAAATACTATTGCATCTAATCCGCCCATTGCTGCAGCATATGCACCAATTTGTTTCTTTATTTGGTATCCATAGATATCCATAGTTAAGAATGCTCTTTCATCATTTTTTGCAGCAGCTGCTCTTATATCTCTAAAGTCTGTTCCTATTCCTGAAACTCCTAAAACTCCGCTCTTTTTGTTTAAGATTTCATTAACTTCATCTACTGAATATCCTTTTTCTTTTTGTAAGAATGTTACTATAGCAGGGTCAATACTTCCGCTTCTTGATCCCATTATTATTCCATCAAGTGGAGTGAATCCCATTGTAGTATCTACTGATACCCCTCCATCTACAGCTGTAACACTTACTCCGTTACCTAAGTGGCAAGTTATTATCTTAAGATCTTTAATATCTTTCTTCATCCATTTAGCAACTTCACCTGCAACATATTTATGAGAAGTTCCGTGGAATCCATATCTTCTTACATGGTCTTCTTCATAGAACTTATATGGTACTGGGTATATGAATGCTTTTGCAGGCATTGTTTGGTGGAATGCTGTATCAAATACAACAACCATTGGAGTATTTGGCATAAGTGCTTGACATGCTTTAATACCTATAATGTTTGCTGGGTTGTGAAGTGGTGCAAGTTTAACTAAATCTTCAAGATTTTCTAATACTTCATCGTTAACTAATACAGATTTTGAATATTTTTCTCCTCCGTGAACAACTCTGTGTCCAACTGCTGAGATTTCATCCATTGATTTTATAACACCTTGTTTTTCATCAACTAAAGTCTTTAAAACTAAGTCGATAGCTACTTGGTGATCTTTAAGGTCAGTTTCAACAACGTATTTATCTCTTCCTTCAACCTTTTGAGTTAAGATTCCATCTATTCCTATTCTTTCAACTAATCCTTGTGCTAATACTGCTTCATTAGCCATATCTATTAATTGATATTTTAATGAAGAACTTCCGCAATTTATTACTAAAATTTTCATCCTAAAAACTCCTTTCTAAAAACACTATTAATATTTATTAATACTATTTTTAGTTAATATTACTTTATAGCTTGTGCTTGAACTGCTGTTAAAGCAACAACATTAACTATATCTTCTGTGCTACATCCTCTTGATAAATCATTTATTGGTTTTGCAAATCCTTGACAAACTGGTCCTATTGCTTCTGCATTTGCAAATCTTTGAACTAGTTTATATCCTATATTACCAGATTGTAAATCTGGGAATACTAATACATTTGCCTTACCTGCAACGTTACTATTTGGAGCTTTTTGGCTAGCTACTTTAGGTACTATAGCAGCATCTAATTGAAGTTCTCCATCTATATCTAAATCAGGTCTTAATTCTTTTGCTCTTTCAGTTGCAACTCTAACCTTATCAACAAGTTCGTGATCTGCACTTCCCATTGTTGAGAATGAAAGCATAGCTACTTTTGGATCCATTTTGCAAAGGTTCTTTGCAGTTTCAGCTGTAGCTATTGCAATTGATGCTAATTGTTCTGCTGTTGGGTTTGGGTTAACCGCACAGTCTGAGAATAGAAGCATTCCTTGTTCTCCGTATGATGATCCAGGTACAAGCATTATAAAGAAACTTGATACTACTGAAACTCCTGGTGCAGTTTTTATTATTTGAAGACCTGGTCTTAAAAGATCTCCTGTAGTATGAACAGCTCCTGAAACCATACCATCAGCATCATCTAATTTTACCATCATAGTAGCAAAATAAAGAGGATCTTTAACTATCTTTTCAGCTTTTTCCATTGTCATACCTTTATTTTTTCTTAATTCATAAAAAGCTTCTATATATTCATTAAGCTTAGGTGAAACTTCTGGATCTATTATTTCTACTCCTTTAAGTTCAACACCTTGTTCTTTACCAGCTTTTAATATTTCTTCTTTATTTCCAATTAATATTGGCATAGCTAATCCTTCATCAGCTATTTTTTGAGCTGCAACTACTGTTCTAGCTTCGCTTCCTTCTGGAAGAACTATCTTCTTTTTATCAGCTTTAGCAGACTCCCATATCTTTTTCATAAGTTCCATGTTCATTTCTCCTTTCAAAGATCCGTATGTATCTCCACATACTACTATACTCCTAATTAACTGATATTTTCAACCTTTAACACCTATTTTTTTTGCCTTAATTAGAATTCTTTAAATTTATAATACTAAGAATTTTCTGAATATTAACCTTCCTCCCTTTAAATGTGCCACTTTCATTTTTTTATGTTATACTTATGAATATCTTTATTTTTAGGAGGATTATTTTATGAATTTAACAGGAATTATTACAGAATATAATCCATTTCATTTAGGACATAAATATCATTTAGAAAAAGCAATTCAAGATACAAAATCTGATGGAATAATTTCTGTAATGAGTGGTAATTTTATGCAGAGAGGTAATCCTGCAATAATAGATAAATACACTAGAGCTAAGATGGCTGTTTTAAATGGAGTTGATCTTGTGTTAGAACTTCCACTAATATATTCATTATCTTCAGCAGAAGATTTTGCTTATGGAGGTGTTAAATTATTAAACTCTTTAAATTGTATAAATAATATATACTTCGGAAGCGAAAGTGGAAAAATAGATGAACTAATAAAGATTGCTCAAATTTTAAATAACGAACCTAACGATTATAAAATTAAATTAAAAGCTGAATTAGATAAAGGTCTACCATTTCATACATCTAGAGTTAATGCTTTAAGCTCTATATTATCTTGTCCAAATACTTCAGAAATATTATCAAATTCTAATAATATTTTAGCTATAGAATACATAAAAGCAATACTTAAATTAGATAGTAAAATAAAACCTTTTACTTTAAAAAGAGAAGGAAATAATTATAATGACACTAACTTAGGCACTAAGTTTTCTTCTGCAACTTCAATTAGGGAAAGCTTTAAAAATAATTTAAATATAGATGATATAAAAAACTCAATTACAAGAGAAAGCTTAGATATGATAATAGATCTTAAAAAAAATAATTATGACTTTGTTTTTGAAGATTCTTTATTTTTATTTTTAAAATATAAACTTTTAACAAACGGGGATGCTCTTAAACATATAACTGATATATCTGAAGGGCTTGATAATAAGATTTTAAAGGAAATAGTTAATTGCAATTCATTAGATGAACTTATATTAAAATCAAAAAGTAAAAGATATACTTATACTAGAATATCAAGAATACTTTCAAAATTCTTTATAGGATTTGAAAATTTCCCTATAGAAGACATAAAAAATTCTGATATAACATATATAAGACCACTTGCTTTTAATAAAAAAGGATCTAAGATATTAAAATTAATCAAAGAAAGTTCTGAAATAAATATATTAAATAAAATTCCTAAACATACATCTAATAAAATGCTTCAATTAGATCTTCAAGGTACAAAAGCATATTCGCTTTTAAACAAATCTATATCACCTGTAGAAGATTATATTAAAAGTCCGTTTATATATAAGAATTTAACTTAATTTTACGCATATAAATACTATTGATGGGAGTGGTTTCATGAATAGTATTTTTATTTTATGGATTTTAATTTTTGTTTTAATATTTACACTTATTAAATTACTTAAAGTAAAGAAAAATTCTATATTTTGTTTTTTAATAACTATAGTTATTATTTTATTTGTAATTAATATTGATTCTTCTATTAAAGCCTCTATAGAAGGGTGTAAACTCTGTTTTAAAGCTATTATTCCAACTGTTTTTAGCTTTTCTTTAATTTGCAATTTACTTATTTTATATGATTGTATATCACTATATTCTAAGCTTTTAGGACCTTTTATATGTAAGCCACTTAAACTTTCACCTGATTGTTCCTTTCCTATAGTTGCAAGTATGTTATCTGGATATCCTTTAGGTGCTAAATATAGTTCAGATATTTATGAGTTAAATTATATTGATAAAAAAGAATATTTTAGACTTGTAAATATCGCCTCAAATGTAGGACCTATATTTTTGTTAGGTGCTGTAGGTACTGCTTTATTAGGTAATGTTAAATACGGATATTTTCTTCTCATAAGTAATTATTTATCAATTTTCTTTATTGCAATCTTAACAATAAAAAAATCTTCTTATAATAAAAATTATAAGAAGAAGAGAATTCAAAACTCAAATATAAATTTTGGAATTGCTATTGATAGTGCTATTAAAAATGCTATTAATACCACACTTTCCGTATGTGGTTATGTTATAGCATTTTCCGTTATAATATCACTAATTAAAAATCAAAAGTTAATAACTGATGTATTTTTTAACATAGAACAATCTCTTAATATACCTAAAAACGCTTTATATGGGACTTTCCTTGGAAGCATTGAAATAACAAATGGCTGTAATATAATAGCTTCAAGTAATCTCTCAATACATCTTAAATTAGCTATAATAAGTTTTTTTGCATCATTTTCCGGATTGTCAGCTATTGCTCAAACCTCATCATTTATGAGCAAAAATAACGTTAATATGATTAAATATACATCCTTAAAATTTATACAAGGTATATTTAGTTTTGTAGTAAGTTTTTCTTTATCTAAACTTATTTTTAAGACTGCTCAAACATCATCACTTATAGTTAAAGATAGCTCATATAAAAGCTTATATATCTATATAGTGTCATTATTAATACTTATGGCAATCCCTCTAATTTTAAAATTTTTTAAGAAAATATTATTGTATTTCTCTTAATTCTCTAATATTTTCTTTTACAACTGAGCATGCTTTTGTAAGATTTTCATCAATCTCTTTTGCTGTATCTTCAAAACTTACTTGGAGCGATTTTATAAGCTCCATTTTTCTTTTTTCTAATTCCCTATCAAGTTCTGATAATATTTCATCAGCATAATTTCTAGCGCCAATTCTCATATTTTTAGCTTCTCTATTTGCTGCTGCTAGAATTTCTTGTCCTCTAATCTTTGCTTCCTTTGAAAAATCATGATTTTCTAAATTTTGTCTTGCAATTTCTAGTGCCTCTTCTTTTAATGATTGAGCTTCTTTTTTAGCTTCTGCAATTATTCTATCGCTTTCTTTCATTACCCATGTAGATTTTTTAAATTGGTCTGGCAAATTATTTATTATATCATCTAAAATATCCATAAATTCTCTTTTATCCACCATAACTTTTCCACTCATAGGTACCTTAGGTGAATCTTCTAAACGCTCTTGTAGATATTCTAAAATCTCAATAACATTAGTTTCTTGTCTATTCATTTTAAAACACCCCTATCTTCCCTACTTAATTTTCATTTCAATATCTTTAATAATGCTATTTGGAACTAACCCTTCAATACTTCCTCCAAATTTAGCTATCTGCTTAACTGCTGATGAACTTATAAATGAATTCTCAGTAGAAGTTGTCATAAATAAAGTTTCTATATTTTTGTCTAATTTATTATTCATAAGGGCCATTTGTAATTCATACTCAAAATCTATAGTTGATCTTAAACCTTTAAGTATTACATTAGTTCCTTTTTCATTAACTAAATCTATAAGTAACCCTTCAAAGCTTACAACTTCAACATTTCCAATATCTTCAGTAACTCTTTTTATAAGCTCAACACGTTCTTTTATATCAAATAATCCTTTTTTCTCTACATTTATAAGGACAGCAACTATAATTTTATCAAATACTTTAGCTCCCCTTTTTATAATATCTAAATGTCCATTAGTTATAGGATCAAAACTTCCTGGATATATCGCAGATTTCATTATTCTTCTCCTTGAATTCTATAGAAACAAACTGTTGTATTTCCATATTTTTTGCTTCTTGTAAGTTTAATATCTTCATATCCTTCGTATATCTCTTCTATAGAATCTATTTTTGTAACTATTATACCATCTTCATCTAGTAAATTATTATCTTTTATTATCTTTATTGCTTCTGGGATCATTTCCTTACAATAAGGCGGATCTATAAAAATCACATCAAATTGTTTTCCTTTACTTGCAAGCATCTTAAGGCCTACATATGCATCTGTCTTTAGTGGATAACAAAAATCTGTAAATTTAAGATTTTCAACATTTTGTTTTAATAGTGGGAAAGTTACTTCACTTTTATCAAATAAATAACACTCCTTAGCGCCTCTACTTGCTGCTTCTAGCCCTAAACTTCCTGTTCCTGCAAAAACATCTATAACTCTTGCATCTGGTATATATCCTTGAATCATACTAAACATGGCTTCTTTTACTCTATCTAAAGTTGGTCTTGTTTCATATGTCGCTGGTGATAATATTTTACGACCTCTTGCTTTTCCTGCTATTATTCTCACTATCTTTATCCTCCTTAGTGCTATATCTATCTTATTCTATCATAATCAACTTTTTTATACAATTTATAATTAGTTAAAACATATATATCTGCTACTTTTTTCTAGATTACTTTTTATTTCTTTTATAAGCAACTTATTTTCTTCACTTAGACTTGTTAAAACATTGTTTGCTTCTTCTCTAGCCTTTATAAGTATTTTCATATCATTATATAAATTAGCTAGTAATAACCCTTCATCTCCACTTTGTCTTACTCCAAACATCTCTCCTGAACCTCTAAGCTTTAAATCTTGCTCTGCTATATAAAAACCATCTGTAGACTCTGTAAGTATCTCCATTCTTTTTCTAGTATTTTCACTTTTAGCCTTTGCAATTAATATACAATAAGACTCATATTCTCCTCTTCCAACTCTACCTCTCAATTGATGAAGTTGTGCTAATCCAAATCTTTCAGCATTTTCAACTATCATAACTGATGCATTTGGAACATTTACTCCAACTTCTATGACAGTAGTTGATATCAAGACTTTAGTAGTTCCATCTTTAAATCTATTTATAATTTCATCTTTCTTTTCTGCTTTCATTTTTCCATGTAAATATTCAATTTTGATATCTTTAAATATTCCATTATTTAATTTTTCGTATACACTTTGAACTGAATTTAATTGTGCTTTTTCATCTTCTTCTATAAGAGGACATACTATATATATCTGTCTTCCTTTATTTATTTCACTTAATGCTAATATATAAGCATTATCTCTCTCATCATCTTTAAAGAATCTAGTATCTATTTTCTTTCTTCCAGGTGGAAGTTCATCTATAGCTGAAACATCTAAATCTGAATAAACATAAAGTGCTAAAGTTCTTGGAATTGGAGTTGCTGTCATAACTAATACATCTGCTCTTTTTCCTTTATTTATAAGCTTACTTCTTTGTTCAACTCCAAATCTATGTTGTTCATCAGTTATAACAAGGCCTAATTTATTAAATTCAACATCTTCCTGAATTAATGCATGAGTTCCTATCAAAACTAAAGGTTCATTTTCTTTTATCCTCTCTTTTATTCTTCTCTTTTCTTTAATTGGTGTACTTCCAGTTAGAAGTTCAATATCAATATTAAATCCTTCAAAAATCTTTTTAGCCTCTTTGTAATGTTGATTTGCAAGAATTTCTGTAGGAGCCATAAATGCTGACTTATATCCATTTTTATAAGCATTAAATATAGCAATTAAAGCTACTATGGTTTTTCCAGACCCAACATCCCCTTGAACTAATCTATTCATTGGATATAAAGACTTTTGATCTTTTAATATAGCTCTTACAACCTTAGCTTGGGCATTTGTTAAACTAAAAGGAAGAGATTCTCTTAAATCATTAAGCTCATCAGACCAATTATAACCTATACCATTTTTTATTCTTGATTTTTGTTTAAGCATAAGTAACTTCATTGAATAAGTAAATAATTCTTGAAACTTTAATCTTTCTATAGCTTTTTCTAAATTGCCTTTTCCTTTCGGAAAATGAATTTCTCTCATAGCCTCATCTAATGAAATCAAATTATACTTTTTAACTATATCTAATGGTAAATTTTCAGATAAAGTTATAGCGTCTAAAACTTGACCTATTATCTTAACTAAAAAATTATTAGTAAGTTCTCCTTTTAAAGAATATTTAGGTAGTATCTTACCTTCAAGTGCTTCATTAGAACTAATTTGAGGATTAGTAACTTCAAGTATATTTCCAACACGCTTATACTTACCTAATAAATTATAAACTTCACCTTTTCTAAATTTAGTTTTTATGTATGGTTGATTAAACCACTTTCCTACTACAACCTTTCCATTGTAGTTAAATTCTATGTTGGTTATTATTTTCCCTGTTTTTGTTCTAAAATCACCTTTTGATTTTACCATAACACAAGATAATATCTGTCTACTATCTTCATCTATTTCTTTTAAATCACTATTTCCATTTACAAAATCATAATCCCTTGGAAAATACAAAAGAAGATCAAATATACTAAATATACCTACTTTATTTAGCCTTTCTGCCATCTTTGGCCCAACACCTTTTATATTACCGACTTCGGTATAAATGTTCATATATTTCCACCCTTTCTTTAAAAATATAAAAAGCACCTTACGGTGCTTTTTAAAATCAATATATTTACTCTACTGACATTAAGAAATAATATAAAGGTTGATCTCCTTTATACAATTGTATATCACAATCTTCATACTTTTCTTCTAATTCACTTATAAATTCATTTGCTTCATTTTCTGAAACATCTTTTCCATAAAATACAGTTATAAGTTCACTGTCATCATCAATCATATCTTCAAGTACTCTAGAAGCAACATCAAATTTATCTTCTCCAACTTCTTTGATCTTTCCTTCTATTAGTCCAAGCATATTACCTTCTTCGATATTTATTCCATCAATTTCAGTATCTCTAACAGCATATGTTACTGAACCTGTTTTAACAGATTGCATTAATTCTTTTAATTCTTCTTCATTTTCTTCTGGTTCTGCATCTCTATTAAACATTGATACACAAGTTATACCTTGTGGAATAGTTGTAGTTGGTATTACAATTACATTCTTTTCTGATATTTCTTGTGCTTGTGTTGCAGCCATAATTATATTCTTATTGTTTGGTAATATAAATATATTTTCTGCATTAACTTTTTCTATACAATCTAATATATCTTGAGTTGAAGGGTTCATAGTTTGACCACCTTCAATTACATAATCCACACCTAAATCTTTGAATATGTTTGTGATTCCTTCTCCCATTGCAACTGTAACAAAACCATACTTTTTAGCTTCTTCTTGTCTTGCTTTTTCTTCTCTCATCTCAGCTGCTAAAACTTCTCTATGTTCTTCTCTCATGTTATCAATCTTGATTTTTGAAAGTTCACCAATTTTTACAGCCTTTGATAAAACAAGTCCAGGATCGTTTGTGTGAATATGAACTTTTATAACATCATCATATCCAACAACTATCATTGAGTCTCCTAAAGGTTCAATTTCATTTTGTAATTCTGTAGCATATTTTGAATCGCCTAATATTATAAATTCAGTACAATAACCAAATTTAATATCTACATCAGCAGTTGATTTAGCTCCAGTAGCTTCTGTGCCACCTTCACTAATTTTAACATCTTTAACTTCTGCAATTATACCTTCTTTTAATGCTTCAAGCATACCTTGAAGGATTATATAAAGACCCATACCACCAGAGTCTACAACCTTAGCTTTTTTAAGTGCTGGTAATAATTCAGGTGTTTTATCAAGCATTACCTTTGCAGCAACTACAACTTCTTCTAAAAGTTCTTTTACATTATGCTCATGTGACTCCATTCCAGCTTCAGCAGCTGCTCTTATAACTGAAAGTATAGTTCCTTCAGTTGGTCTCATAACTGCTTTATATGCTGAATTTGATCCTTCTTGTAATGCATTTGCAAAATCCTTAGCTGAAACTTCTTCAAAGTCAGCTAATCCTTTTGAAATTCCTCTTAAAATTTGTGAAAGGATAACTCCTGAGTTACCTCTTGCACCCATTAATGCACCTTTCGCAAGCTTTTTTGAAACTTCTGCTATAGAATCTGAGTCTATATTTTCTATTTCTTTTACAGCAGCTTTAAAAGTCATTGACATGTTAGTTCCTGTATCTCCATCTGGTACTGGGAATACATTTAATGCATTAACATAATCACTTTTTTCAGCTAGTCTGTTGCTTGCATTTACTACCATGTTATAAAAATCACGGCCGTTTATCTTATTAAATTCCATTAGTCGTTTACCTCCTAGACTCTTACCGCTTGAACGTTTACCGAAATTGATGATACCTTTAATCCAGTAAAGTTTTCTACATTATAACGTACTTTTTGAATTATGTTGTTTGCTATAACAGATATTTTTGTTCCATATTCAACCATAACAAATAATTCAATATCTAATTTATCTTCATCGTTAATACTTATCTTAACCCCTTTGTTAAAATGCTCTATTCCAATTAGTTCCCAAAGACCTTCTGTAGCATTCTTTGAAACCATTCCTACTACACCATAACATTCCATTGTTGATAAACCAACAATTTTAGCTAAGACTTCATCTGAGTAATGAACTTTTCCATTTTCTTTTGAAAATCCTACCATTAGTATTCCTCCTCATACTATATCATAATTATACTTATGCTATATCATATTTATATTTTATCTTAGAACTTCCCATTATTCAAGATTTATATAAGAATATAAAAAATAATATATATTTTTTTAAAATAACTACTTGCAAAATTATATAATGTTATGTTACAATGAATTCTGTCCTATTGAAGAGAAATATATCTTCACTTAACAAGGAGGTGTTTTCAGATGGCAAGAAGATGCGAAATTTGTAACAAAGGTGTTGTTGCAGGTGTTCAATATAGCCATTCACATCGTCAATCAAAGAGAACTTGGGCTCCTAACATAAAGAAAGTAAAAGCTTTAGTTAACGGAACTCCAAAGAAAGTTCATGTTTGTACAAGATGTCTTAGATCTGGTAAGGTTGAAAGAGCAATATAGTTCAAATAAAAAAAATGCATTGCATAAGCAACTGCATTTTTTTTATTTTCTAAATTCTTATGTATATTCTATTTTTTTCTTCTAAAAAATTTTATTATACTTGATATACATTTAGGTAATTTTATAGCAATTATTTTCATATGTCCCCCCAAAATAATAATTAATAAAAAAGAACCAACATCTCCTTTTTACATTATATGCAAAAAAGTATGATATCAGTTCTTATTTTATATATTTTTTTCTTTAATCTATAGAATACATTACTAAAATTATTCCTGAATCAAAAGATATTTCTATATCATCATCTAAAAATTCATTACAGATGGCTCTTGGCTTTAAAATCGTCATATCATAATTAGTTAAGTTATATTTTGCATTCTTTATTGTAAATTTTTTTACAACATCGCTTAATGCATGAAATGATATAACCTTTCCCTCTTCTTTTTTAATAACAGAATTTTTATTAACTAAATATATTCTATTATTATCATCTATAATCTCCATCTTTATATTATCTTTAAGAGCTTTAAATAATATTCCAATATTGCCTAAAGTATGATCTATTCTTGAACCTGTTGCTCCAAATAGTAAAATTTCATCTGCATTAAATATTTCTTTAGCTTTTCTGTAACCTAAATCAGTATCTGTATAATCTTTTTCTGGTTTATACTTTTCTATAGTAACATCACTTTTTTTAAAATAATCTAATACTTCTTTTTTTATTGAATCAAAGTCACCTAATATTAAATCTGGTTTTATATTATAATCAAATAGCGAATTGCATCCTTTATCAATTCCAATTATAATATCTTCATGATTTATATATGATTTTAATAGTTTTTCTGATGGCTTATTTCCACCACTTACTATTATAGCTCTCATTTTATGAATTCCTCTTAAGTTCTTCTATGTTTTTAATAACTTCGCCATTTTTATATACAGAAGAACCTGCAACAGCAACATCTACACCAGCTTCTCTAACCTTTTTAATATTGTCTACTCCAATTCCGCCATCTATTTCTATTATTAGATCCTTATTATATTTTTTTCTCATCTCATCTACTTCTTTAACTTTTTCTATAGAATAGTCTATAAAACTTTGTCCTCCAAAGCCTGGATTAACACTCATTATTAAAACCATATCTAGTTTAGAAATTAAATCCTTGATTAATATAGTTGGAGTGCCTGGATTTAATACAACCCCCGCCTTTACACCTTTTGATTTTATATATTGAATTGCTCTATCTATATGTTTTTCAGCTTCATAATGGATAGTTATAATATCTGCCCCTGCATCTACAAAATCATCTATATATCTAGATGGTGATTCAACCATAAGATGTACATCAAATATCTTATTAGTTCTATTTCTAATAGATTTAATTATTGGAGCTCCAAGAGTTATATTTGGTACAAATAAACCATCCATAACATCTATATGTATAAAATCTGCATCACTTTTGTCTAAAAGTTCTATTTCCTCCCCTAGTCTTGAAAAATCTGATGATAAAATTGATGGTGCTATTTTTATCATATTAATACTTCCTCCCCTTTAATATCTCTTCTAATGTCCTTATATAAAATTCATATCTATATTTATTAATTTTTCCTTCTTCTACAGCTTCTTTAACTGCACACCCAGGTTCTTTGTAGTGAAGACACCCTCTATATTTACATTCATTATTGTAATGATCAAAATCTGGGAAACAATATCTTAACTCTTCTTTATCTATAAATGTTACATCTAAAGTTGAAAAACCTGGAGTATCAACAATATAACCATCTGATACTTCTATGAGCTCACTATGTCTTGTAGTATGTCTTCCTCTACCAATTTTTTCACTAACTTCTCCTGTTTCCATATGTAGTCTATCTGTAAGAGTATTTATAAGTGTTGACTTTCCTGCTCCTGAAGGGCCACATAAAACCGTTACATTTCCTTGCAACCTATTTTTTAAATCATCTACACCTATACCTTCTTTGGCATTTATAAATAATACTTCATAACCTATAGCATTGATTTTTTCTTTTAATTCTCTTTTTTCTTCTTCACTTACTAAATCGATTTTATTTAAAGCTACTATTGCTTTTATATTGTTACTCTCACAAAGCACTAAAAATCTATTTAATAAATCAAAATTTAAATCTGGATTTTTTATAGCAAAGACTACAAATGCTTGTGTTACATTTGCAACTGTAGGTCTTATAAGTTCTGAAGTTCTCTCTTCTATTTTTTCGATAGTTCCCTTTCCATTTTCTATTAAAATCTCTACATTATCTCCAACCATAGGTTTAAGTAATTTATGCCTAAACTTTCCTCTAGCTTTACATTCTATTATCCCATTATCTGTTTTTATATAATAGAATCCACCTATGCCTTTAATTATTTTTCCCTTCATATTTCCTCCAAAATTTTTTCTTTCTTACTTATTATATAAACACTTTTCAATATTTTTTGCAACAATAATTCTCATAAAAATCAAGCTAAAATAAAAAGAGGCTTAATGCCTCTTTTTTATAAATATTATTTTGATTTTGATTTAGATTTACTCTTTGAATTATCGTTATTTGTTTGATCTTTATCTTGAGCATCTGTTTGAGGTTTTTTATCAGGTTTAGTTGTTTGACTAACTTCATCTTTATCCTTATCACTAGCTCCATTATTTCCAGAAGCATCACTTGAAGTAGGAGGTTTTTGCTCAGGTTTAGTTGCTTGATTATCATCCTCTTTATCCTTATCACTAGTTCCACCATTTACAGAACCATTATTATCTTCAGAAGCATTACCATTTCCTGAATTATCATTATTTCCTGAATTATTATTTGTATTGTTATCAGGAGTTACTTGTTCTTCCTTTTTAGTATCTGTTTTTAATACTACTGAACCACCAGGTTTAACACTTGATGGATATGAACTAACAACACTTCCATTTTCGCTATAACCATCTGCAATACTTGCACTTATGTTATTTTTTGATAATTCATTAACAGCATCTCTGTAACTCATTCCACTAATCTTATCCATTATACTTATACTTTCTGGTTCATAGCTTCCAATTATTAAAGTTACTGTTGAACCTGCTGCTACTCCTTCTCCAGAAGAAGGTGTTGTATCTATTACTTTACCATCTGATGATTTATCTGTTGTCTTACCAGTTTTAACATTTGCACTCAAGCCAAGATTATTTAATTTATTTCTAGCTGCTGTTTCACTTAAACCACCTAATTCAGGTACAGTTATATATTTCTTTCCTAAACTTACAACTAAAGTTACCTTAGTATCTTTAGAAATTTCTTGATTTTGTGATGGATCTTGAGAAATTACTTTTCCTTCTGATATGCTATCGCTATAATCTTGTTTAACTTCTACATTAGTTATACCAATACTTTGTAACTTAGTTTTTGCATCATTTAATTCATCTTCAACTACATTTGGCATATATATCTTTTCTTCGCCACTAACAGTAACATTTATAGTTGAACCTTTACTTACCATTTCTCCAGCCTTTGGATCTGTTTCTAATACTTCTCCAGCTTTTTTGTCACTCTTAACTTCTTTTATCTTTACAAGTTTTAAGCCAGAATCTTCTGCTTGTTTTTTAGCTTCATCAAATGTCATACCAACAAAATTAGGAACTTTTATTTTTTTAGCAGAACCTCCACTTCCAAATGCAAAATATCCACCAACACCTAAAAGTGCAATGATAACTACAGATATTATTCCTATTATAATGCCTTTATTATTTTTTTTCTTCTTAAACTTATCTTCGTTATAATCTTCATCATAGTCATCATATTCATCATCTTCTGGTTCTACATAATTTTCTTCTTCATATTCAGGTTCATCTTCATCATCATAGTAATCTTCATCTTCATCATCTAAATTTTCGTTACCTAAAACATCATCTTTTAAGTCTTCATCATTAGTAATAATAGGTGCTTTTATAGCATCCATTATAATAGTATGTTGAGCCGTTACATCACCTAAATTCGAATTATCAGTTCCACCGATTATATAATTAGGATCTTCTTTTATTTTTTCAAGATCAGCTAACAATCCTTTAACATCTTGATATCTATTATTAGCATCTTTTTCCATACACTTTAATATAACTTTATTTAAGCTTTCTGGAATTTTACTATTTATCTCCTTTGGTGGAACCACCTTTTCTTGAAGATGCTTTAGTGCTATTGTAACAGGTGAATCTGCTTCAAATGGAACTTTTCCTGTTACCATTTCATACATAACTATTCCTAATGAATAGATGTCTGTTCTATTATCAATAAAGCTTCCTCTTGCCTGTTCAGGCGAAAAGTAATGTGCTGACCCTAATATAGTACTTGTATTTGTTAAAGTTGCAGAATCAGAGGATTTAGCAATTCCAAAATCAGTTACTTTAACTACTCCATCTTCAGTAACCATTATATTTTGAGGTTTTATATCTCTATGAATTATATTATTTTTATGTGCACAGTCTAAAGCCTTTGCAACCTGAATTGCAATATTTAAAGCAGTCTCATATTTTACTTTTCCAAATTCTGATATAACTTCCTTAAGTGTTTTTCCATTTATAAGTTCCATTACAATATAATTAGTATTTTCTTGAGTCCCTACATCTAGTACATTAACTATATTGTTATCAGATAATTTAGCTATCGCAGTTGCTTCTTTTTTAAACTTACGAACTATCTCTTCATTATCTGAATACTCAGCTTTTAGAATTTTAACTGCTACAAATCTATTTAACTTATTGTCTCTTGCTTTATAAACAATAGCCATTCCACCTTCGCCGATCTGCTCAAGCAATTCATATCTATCGCCTAATATTTCCCCGATCATCTTCTCTCTCCTCCAAACAACATTACTGTAATATTATCTCTGCCTCCATTTTTATTAGCTTCCTCTACTAAATATTCGCAGGCAAGTTCATTATTTTTTTCTCTTTTTAATATATTGTTCATTTCATCAATTGTAACTTCATTAGTTAATCCATCTGAACACAATAAATATCTATCGTATTCTTTTGCTTTAAATCTAAATATATCAACCTCAACATCTTTACTAGTGCCTACAGCTCTTGTAATTATGTTTTTATTTGGGTGATTCATAGCTTCGTCTTCTGATATGCTACCTGCATCTAAAAGTTGTTGAACTAAAGAATGATCTTTTGTAAGTTTATGCATATTATCATTTTTAATTCCAAAGCAAGAGCTATCGCCTACATTTGCAACAATCACCATACCATTATAACACAAGCATGAAGTTATAGTAGTTCCCATTCCCTTTAATTTTTCATCACTCATAGAATACTCATATATACTAGAGTTCACTTCTTTTATTGCTTTTTCAAGAATATCTTCTTGAAATTTATAAATATTTTCTTTTACAAACTTTATGACATCTCTAACTGCCATATTGCTTGCTACTTCTCCTGCATTATGACCTCCCATGCCATCTGCAACTACATATATTTTATAAAACTCATTTTCAAAATAGCCAAAACTATCTTCATTAAATTTTCGTTTTATTCCAACATCACTTTTATATCCTATCATACATAACCTCCCCCTAACTATGGGACTTTATATAACTTCTTCTTAGTTGTCCACAAGCTGCGTTAATATCACTACCCATTTCCCTTCTAACAGTTGCTTCAATTCCCTTATCTTTAAGAATTTCTGCAAAAGTTTCAATTGTTTTATCAGAAGATCTTTTAAATGAATTTTCTTTTACTTCATTTACTGGTATTAAATTAACGTGGCAAAGCATTCCTTTTAATAATTGTCCAAGTGCTTTAGCATCTTCCTTGCTATCATTAACATCTTTTACTAGTGAATATTCAAATGTAACTCTTCTATTAGTTTTTTCAATATAATATTCACATGCATCTAAAATTTCTTTAATTGAGTACTTATTTGCTATTGGCATTATTTCTCTTCTCTTTGTATCATTAAATGCATGTAGTGAAATTGCAAGAGTTATTGTCATTCCTTCATCTGCTAATTCATAAATTTTAGGCACTAATCCACATGTTGATAATGTTATATGTCTTTGACCTATATTAAACCCATATTCAGCATTTACTTCTCTTAAGAATTTTATAACATTGTCATAATTATCAAGTGGTTCTCCACTTCCCATTAAAACAATATTTGAAATTCTCTCTCCTAGTTCTTTTTGAGCTACCATTATTTGTGATAATATTTCACCTGAAGTTAAGTTTCTTACTCTACCATCTATTGTTGAAGCACAGAATTTACAACCCATTCTGCATCCTACTTGTGTAGAAATACATATTGTGTTTCCATGCTTATATTGCATGATTACACATTCTATTAGATTTCCGTCGTTAAGAGCTAATAATAATTTTCTTGTATTATCATCTGATGATTTAAAAGATTCAACAATTTCAGGAATTAAAATATCAAAGTTTTCATTTAATTTTTCTTTTAATGATTTAGGTATGTTTTTCATACCATCAAAATTCCATACACCTTTATATATCCATGAAAATACTTGCTTTGCTCTAAATGCACTTTCACCATTTTCCTTTAACCAAACTCCAAGTTCGTCTAAAGTGTAATCTAATAAATTTTTCATAAAACTTCTCCTACTAAATTTTCTTAAGTTTAGCTATAAAGAAACCATCCATATATTCATTTGGAAGAACTGTTAACATTCCATTTTCATATCTTAAGTTATCTCCATTTCCTATGAATACTTTCTCTAAAGTACAATTTTTATGTTTATTTAAAAACCATTCAATATTTTGTTCGTTTTCTTCCTTATTTAAAGTACAAGTTGAATAAACCATAGTTCCACCTTGTTTTAGATATTGCCATGCATTTTCCATTATCTCTCTTTGTACTTTAACTATTTCTTTAAGTTCTTCACGATTTTTATTCCACTTTATTTCTGGTTTTCTTTTTATTATTCCAAGTCCAGAACATGGAACATCTAAAAGTATTTTATCTCCAGCACCTATAAGATTAACATCTATCTTTGTAGCGTCCATTTGTTTTAATTCTACATTTTTTATTCCAAGTCTTTTGCAATTTTCTTCTATTAGACCTAATTTATTTTTGTGTAAATCAAATGCTAAGACTTTTCCTGTATTTTCAAGAAGTTCTGCTATATGAGTAGTTTTACCTCCAGGTGCACTACATAAATCTAGTACAATTTCATCATGAGCTATATCTAAAAGAGGAGCAACTAACATAGCACTTTCATCTTGAACTGTTATCTTTCCTTCATTAAATACTTTATTATCTTCTACGCTCTTTCCACCTTTTATTGAAATAGCTTCTGGACATATATAGCCTTCTTCTACATTATAACCAAATTCTTCAAGTTCTTCAAATACTTCATCAAAATCACCCTTTAATGAATTAACTCTAACTGTAACTTTTGGTGTTAAATTTAGTCCATTTAAAATTCTTATAGCATCTTCTTCTCCATACTGCTTAATAAATAGTCTTATAAGCCATGGCTCAAATGAATAAGTATAAGCTAATTCATATATTTTATTTTTAAATACTAATCCTGATTCACCTTTTTTTCCATAACTTCTTAATATACCATTAACTAATTTACTTGAGCTTATAGATATCTTTTTAGCCTGTTCTACAGCTTCATTACAAGCAGCATAACTTGGAACTTTATCTAAAAACTTTAATTGATACATAGCTATTCTTAAGATATTTAAAACTCTCTTATCCATCATTTTTATATCTCTAACAAATGAAGCTATAAGAGTATCTAGACTATTTTTTCTTCTTATTGTTCCATATACTATTTCTGTTACTAATGCCTTATCTTTATCATTAAGGTTTGAATTATTTAATTCGCTTGATAATACTAAATTTGAATAAGCCCCTTCATTAAATACTCTATTTAATATCTTTAAAGCTATGCTTCTACTATTCATAAAACACCTCTTCTTTCAGTTTTTTCATAATTTAAAAGATTTTTAATCGTTTCTTTTGCTAATTGCAATTAATCTTAATAATTGTGAAATTGCCATAAGTGCAGATGCAACATATGTCATAGCTGCAGCCCCTAGAACTTTTCTAGCATCACTTACTTCATTTCCATATAATATACCTCTTTTATCTAGTATATTAAGAGCTCTACTTGATGCATTAAACTCAACTGGAAGTGTAACTAATTGAAATACTACGACTCCTGAGAATAATATAATCCCTAAATTAACAAGTAGATTATTTCCCATAAATAACCCAATCACAAATAAAACCCATGAAATACTTGATCCAAAATTAACAACTGGAACAATTGAGTTTCTAAGTATAAGTGGCTTATACGATTCTTTATGTTGAATTGCATGGCCAACTTCATGAGCTGCAATACCTGCAGCTGCAATTGAAGTTCCACCATACACTTCAGGAGATAATCTTAAAACTTTACTAGTTGGATCATAATGATCTCCAAGTCTTGTATTTACCATTTCAATATTTACAAAAGAAAGCCCAGCTTCATTTAACATCATTCTTGCTACCTGCTCGCCTGTATAACCATTTAAGGTTTTTACATTTTTATACTTATTATAAGTTGAGTTAATTTTTGATTGAGCCCAAAAACTAATTAAAAGTGCAGGTAATAATATAAGCATTGTTCTATCGAAATAAAATGGATAATACATAATCTAATCTCTCCTATCTACCCAATATAAATTCTTTATTAACCTCATGACCATTTATATATTGTTCTACCATTAAAGGCTTAGAATTTGGGAATTGTACCTTTTTAATTAAAAGAACACCTTCTCCAGTTGAAACTTCTATTCCTTTTTTAGAAACATCTATTATCTTTCCACATTCTGCTTTACTTTCTTTATTTAATACTTCACTTTCAAATATTTTCATAGTGTTTCCATTATATAAAGTATGTGCAACAGGCCAAGGATTTAATCCTCTAATCATATTATGGATTTCCTTAGCACTCTTAGTCCAATCAATTTCAGCCATGCCTTTATTTAACATTTTAGCATAGAAAGTTTCATCACTTTGCTTTTCTGGCACTATAGTTTTATTAATTAATCCTTCTATAGTATCAATTAAAAGTTTTCCGCCTCTATCTTTAAGGATGTCGTAAAGTTCTCCAGCTGTCATATCATCTGGTATTTCAACTTCATCTTTTAAAAGCATATCTCCAGTATCAAGTCCAACATCCATAAGCATAGTAGTATTTCCTGATACCTTTTCTCCATTCATAATTGCCCAGTTTATAGGAGCTGCTCCTCTATACATAGGAAGTATTGAACCATGTAGATTTATGCAACCATACTTTGGTATATCTAAAACTTCCTTAGTAAGTATTTGACCAAATGCTACAACTATTATAAAGTCTGGCTTCATTTCTTTTAGCATTTCTATCATTTCTGGTTCATTTTTTAATTTTTCTGGTTGGTATACTTTAATATCATGTTTTAAAGCTTCTTCTTTAACTGGTGAAAAAGCTAACTTTTTCCCTCTTCCCTTTGGTCTATCAGGCTGAGTAAATACAGCTTCTACTCCATATTTATCTATTAATTCCTTTAAAGATGGAACCGCAAAATCTGGTGTTCCCATAAATACTATCTTCAAAAGTATCACTCCTTTTTAATTAATAAATTACTCTGCTTTATCTACAAATAAAACTCCATCTAAATGATCATTTTCATGTAAAACTGCTCTTGCAAGTAATCCTTCTCCTTCTAATATAAATTCTTCACCTTTTTCATTTAATGCTTTTACCTTTACATAATTTGGTCTTTCTACATTTTCAAATTCTCCAGGTATACTAAGACATCCTTCTTCTCCTGTTTGACTTCCTGAAGTTTCAAGAATTTCTGGATTTATAAATATTCTAATACCTTCTCCATCATAAACATCTATAACAAATATTCTTTTAAGTATTCCAACTTGTGGTGCTGCAAGACCAACTCCATCTGCTTCATACATAGTATCTATCATATCTTGTATTAAAGTTAAAGTTCTCTTATCTATCTTATCAACAACCTTACTAGTCTTTCTTAATACTTCATCACCTTTAAGTCTTATCTTTCTAATTGCCATAAAAAATTCCTCCTATAATAAACTATTTGGGTTTATATCAATATTCATTCTTATTTCATTATATACACTCTTATTCATTTCATAAAGTGTATCTTTAATTTTTTTAGATAGTTCATCTGTAATTTTACCTTTAATAAGTATTTGCCACCTATATTTATCCTTAATTTTTCCAACTATACATTGAGTTGGTCCTAATAATGTTGCTTCTTCATTTAATAACTTATTAATTTCATTAGCTACAGATTTCATAAATTCTTTTAGTTTTTTTTCATCTTTAGAAATACCTCTTATAAGTAATATTGTTCCAAAAGGTGGATACATCATACTTTTTCTTATAGCTATCTCTTCTTTAAACATTCCTATATAATCATTATTTGCAGCATATCTTAAACTTGGATGATTTGGAGTATATGATTGAATTATCACTTTTCCTTCTTTATCTCCTCTTCCAGCTCTTCCTGCAACTTGAGTTATCAACTGAAATGTTCTCTCTCCTGCTCTATAATCTGGTATATTAAGCGATATATCAGCTGCTAATACCCCAACTAAGGTTACTCCTTTAAAATCTAATCCTTTAGTTATCATTTGAGTACCTATTAATATATCAGCCTCTCCTTTTTTAAAAGCATTATATATTTTTTCATAAGAATCCTTAGTTCTTGTTGTATCTGCATCCATTCTAAGAATTCTAGCATCTTTAAAATATTTCCTAACTTCATTTTCTACTTTCTCTGTACCAGCACCAAAGAACTTAACATATTTACTTTTACATTTTGGGCATATCTTAACTTGCTTTTCTGTTTTGCCACAATAATGACAAACTAAATATCCATTTTTATGATAAGTCATAGCTATATCACATTTATCACATTTAAATACATATCCACAGCTTCTACAGGAAATAAATGTAGAAAATCCTCTTCTATTTAAAAATAATATGATTTGTTCTTTTCTCTCTAATGCATCTTTAATTTCTTTATATAATTTCCTTGAAAACATTGAAAGATTTTTAACTTTAAGTTCTTCTCTCATATCAACTATTTCCATAATAGGAAGAGGTTTATTATCAACTCTATTATTAAGTTCTATAAGCTCTATCTTTGAAACTAAAGCATCTGCAAAACTTTCAATAGATGGTGTTGCAGATCCTAAAATGTATTTACATCCCTTTATAACACTTATAAACTGTGCTACTTCTTTAGTATTATATTTAGGATTATGTTCAGATTTGTAGCTTCCTTCATGTTCTTCATCAATAATTATTAAACCTAGATTATTTACTGGAAGAAATAATGCACTCCTTGCTCCAACAACAAGTCTACATCTTCCTGATTTAATTCTATACCACTCATCAAATTTTTCTCCATCTGAAAGTCTGCTATGAAATAATGCTACATCTTCTCCAAATCTTCCTTTAAATCTTTCTATCATCTGTGGAGTTAATGCTATTTCTGGAACTAAAACTATAGCCCCTTGACCCCTATTTAGTGCTTTTTCTACTAAATTCATATAGATTTCGGTTTTTCCTGAGCCTGTTACTCCCTTTAGAAGTATTCCATTTTTATTTGTATTTTTAATCTTTAATATAGCTTGCTTTTGTTCCTCTGTAAGAACATTTATTTTATCTTCTTCGTAAATTCTTCTATTAAATCTTTCTACTACTGTTTCCTCAACACATAAATAGCCTTTTTCTATTGCCTTATTTATTGTATATATAGAAAAACTATATTGCTTTGTTAATTCTGCCTTAGAATATAAAGAATCATTATTTTTTACAAAAGATATAAGCTCTTTATATTTTTCTTTATTTCTAATATCTTCATTAAAATCTTTTACAAATTTTATAACGTTTTTCTTTTTGCTTTTAATCCCCTTTATAAGTCCTGGTGGTATCATTACCCTTATAGCATCTATATATTTGCAAAGTGTTCTCTTTACTAAAAATTCTACAATAAGTAAATCATCTCTTGTAAGAATAGGTTCTTCATCACATAGCTTTATTATCTCTTTAATTTTATATGTATCATTAAACTCAGTTGAAAGGCTCATAACAAAACCTTCTACATGTTTACTTTTAACTCCAAATGGAACTTTAACTCTATGACCTACACTTATTAAAGAAGCTAAGTCATCTTTAACTTTATAAGTAAATGTTCTATCTATTTCTACTGCATCACTATTTATTATTACTTCAGCATATAGTTCCATCTATAAGTTCACCCTTTCAAAATTCTCCTAATAAGAGAAGAAAGCGCATACTTAGCGCTTTCCTTCAAAAATATCAAACAAATTACTAGCTACTTCTCTTTTACTCATAACATCAAATTCATCTATAGAATTATCTTTTGATATTACAAAAACCTTATTTTTATCACTACCAAAGCCAGTTTCTTTTGATGTAATATCATTTGCTACGATGTAATCAAGATTTTTCTTCTTTAATTTGCCCTTTGCATTTTCTATTAAATTATTGCTTTCAGCAGCAAAACCAACCAATACCTGATTTTTTTTCTTCTCGCCAAGTTCCATTAAAATATCATTATCTCTAGTAAATTCTATATTTAAGTTTCCATCACCTTTTTTAATCTTTTCATTGCTATATTCTTTTGGTTTATAATCAGCAACAGCTGCTGACTTTATAACAATATCAGATGAATCATAATGATTTAATACAACTTCTCTCATTTCAGAGTTTGTATCTACTTCGATAACTTCCATTCCATGTGGTTTTTTTATGTTCTTAGCTCCTGTTACAAGGACAACTTCAGCGCCTCTATCTCTTGCTTCTTCTGCAATAGCATATCCCATTTTTCCTGTTGAGTTATTTGTTAAAAATCTAACTGGATCTATATTTGCCTTAGTAGGCCCTGCTGTTACAAGAACTTTCTTTCCTTTTAAGTTTTTAACTGGATAAAGTTCAGTTAAAACATGTTCAAATATGACTTCTGGCTTTGGGAATTTACCCTTGCCTATATCTCCACATGCAAGTCTTCCTGAATCTGGTTCTATAAATTCATATCCAAGTTCTTTAAGCTTTTTAATATTGGCTTGAACAATTGGATTTTCATACATACCTGTATTCATTGCTGGTGCAAATATAACTTTAGCTTTAGTTGCCATAATAGTTGTTGATAACATATCATCTGCTATCCCATTTGCAACTTTACCTATTATGTTTGCTGTAGCCGGCGCAACAAGCATTACATCTGCCTTTTGAGCTAAACTAATATGCTGAATTTCCCATGCTTTTGGTTCTGCAAACATATCAGTTATAACCATATTTTGACTAATAGATTGAAATGTTAGTGGTGTAACAAATTCAGTAGCTGATTTAGTCATTATAACTCTAACTTCTACATTTTTTTTACGAAGTGCACTTACAATATCTAAAGCCTTATAAACTGCAATTCCTCCACAAACCCCTAATACAACACATTTATCCTTATACATTTTTTATTAATTATCCTCTGTTGTTTGTTCTGCAGGTATATATTTTACTTTACCTTCGTTTACTTCGTTTATTGCAATTGTTAAAGGTTTTTGTGAGTCAACATGTATTAATGGTTTTTTACCTGCTATTAATTGTCTAGCTCTTTTTGAAGTTACTATTACTAGTGAATATCTGTCTTCTACCTTTTTTAATAAATCTACTATTGATGGATTAATCATAGAGTTGTTCATGGATAAAGCCCTCCTTAGAATCTAATATCTTATTTTTCATTCTATCTACTCTGCATTTTTCAGCTACAATTATAGCTTCAAGCTTTGCTACAGCTGTATCTATTTCATCATTTACAACAGCATAATTATATTTTGAAATATAGTTTATTTCTTTATATGCTGATTTAAATCTTGTCATTAAAGATTCTGGTGTTTCACTTCCTCTTTTAATGATTCTTTGTTTTAATTCTTCCATTGATGGAGGAAGTATAAATATAAATATTCCTTCTTCCCAATTTTCTTTAACTTTTAAAGCACCTTGTATATCTATTTCTAGTATTACATCTCTACCTTCATCTAGCATTTTTTGTACGCTAGATTTTGGTGTACCATAGTAATTACCATAAACTTCAGCATGTTCTAAGAAATCTCCTTCTTCAACCTTTTTTAGGAAATCTTCTTTAGTTGTGAAGAAATAATTTACACCATGTACTTCACCTTCTCTTGGTTCTCTAGTTGTAGCTGAAACTGATAAATAAATATCTTTATGCTTTTCTAATAATGCCTTACAAATTGTGCCTTTACCAGCTCCTGATGGACCTGATATAACTAATAAAACGCCTTTTTTACTCATTATTCATCTACCCCATCTTCATGATCATCTTTATTTGATAATCTATGAGCTACTGTTTCTGGTTGTACTGCTGATAATATTACATGGTCACTATCAGTTATAATAACTGCTCTAGTTCTTCTTCCATAAGTTGCATCGATAAGCATTCCTCTATCTCTAGCTTCCTGGATTATTCTCTTAATTGGTGCAGACTCAGGACTTACAATAGCAACTAATCTATTAGCTGATACAATATTCCCAAAGCCAATATTTATTAATTTAATACCCATGGTATCCTCCTTATTATTCTATATTTTGAACTTGTTCTCTAATCTTTTCAATTAGGTTTTTTATGTCAATGACTATATTAGTCATTTTTATATCATTTGATTTAGAAGCTATTGTGTTTGCTTCTCTATTCATTTCTTGAACAATAAAATCAAGTTTTCTACCTATTGGCTCACATATATCAAAAGTACTTCTCATCTGAGCTATATGACTTCTAAGTCTTATAATCTCTTCATCTACAGTAGCTTTATCTGCAAAAATAGCAATTTCAGTTGCAATTCTATTTTGATCTATCTCAATTCCTGAAGTTAAATCTTTTATTCTCTCTTCTAACTTTTCTTTATATTTTACAGGAACTAAGTCTGCAATTTTTTCTATATCATATACAAAATTCTCTATAATATTAAGCTTTTCTAAAATATCTTCTTTAAGCTTTTCCCCTTCTCTTTCTCTCATTTCAATCATTCCTTCAAGAGAAGATTCCATTAAAACTTTTATTTCTTCAAATATTTCTTCAATATTTTCTTCTTTTTCTGTAATTGATATTACATCTTGAAATCTTGCTATTTTAGTTGCTGTTATATCATTTTCAATATTTAATTCTTCTGAAATTTTAGATAAGCATTCAAAATAACTTTTTGCTAATGCTTCATTTACTTCTGCAACGCTATCACCTTTAGAAAAATTTTTAAGATTTATATAAACATCTACCTTTCCCCTATTTA
This sequence comes from Clostridium sp., assembly GCF_034179595.1. Classification (GTDB taxonomy): domain Bacteria; phylum Bacillota; class Clostridia; order Clostridiales; family Clostridiaceae; genus Clostridium. The sequence goes on along the minus strand of NZ_JAXFPT010000067.1, from coordinate 55,875 downwards.
ACTTTGAACTTATTAATTTACGAAGTCTTTCTTCTAGTGGGAAAATTGATTTTGGCATTCTTATATTTATATCTAAATATCTATGATTGACACTTTTCATTTCAATAGAAAAAAGTCTTTCTTTGCCTTCTTCGCTACTAGCTCTTCCAAAACTAGTCATACTCTTTACCAATATTCTTTCCTCCTTTATATAAAACTTAAATTCATAAATACATATTATTTTACTATCTAAATAAAGTCAATGCTTTGTTAACAAATTGTTTACAATTTAACTTAAATATTTTTTAAATATAGTGATTTTATCTCTTTATACAAAATAACATAAAAAAATCAGCATAAATTATTAATAATTCATACTTACTTTTAAATTTTACTAAAAATATTACAAATATATTATATAACTTTTAGTTATGTTCATATAATCCTTCTTCAAATAACGTCTTTATTTCACTCATTGACTTGCCTGAATTAATAGCTGTCAAAAGTCTTATTCTAGCCTTTTGACCTGGCATATTATCACCAAATATTACTCCAAGGTCCATTAAGTGCTTTCCACCACCTTCATATCCATAGCTTTCAAAAACTCTTCCTTCAAAGCATCTAGATACAAGAACTACTGGAATATTATTTGATATTGCTTTTTTTATTCCATCAACCATTGTTGGAGGAACATTTCCTCTTCCTAAGCCTTCAATAACAATTCCTTTAAAGCCTTTTTGCATAGCAAATTCTAAATAAGATGAATCCATACCAGCAACGCATTTTATAAGTGCTACATCTTTATCCATAGTTTCTGGAGAGAATTTTTCTCCTTTTTTACCTTTTCTATAGAATATAACTTTATTATTGTCAACTATTCCAACAGGTCCAAAATTTGGAGTTCTAAAGGCATTTAATGCCATTGAGTTTACTTTAGTAACCTCTCTTGCGTCATTTAATTCCCCATTAAAGCAAACAATTACGCCTCTTCCTTTTGATTCTTCAGCTATAGCTGTACAAATTGATGTTGCTAAATTAAATGGCCCATCATAACCAAGTTCTGAAGAACTTCTCATAGCACCAGTTACTATTATTGGCTTTTTAGTTTTAACTGTTAAATCTAGAAAGTATGCTGTTTCTTCTAAAGTATCTGTTCCATGTGTTACAACGACACCTTCTATATCATCTCTATCAACTAACTCTTGTATAAAGTTTGATAATTTCATCATAAGCTCTGGTGTAATATGTGGTGATGGAAGAGATGAAAAATTATAGCTTATAATCTCTGCATAGTTTTCTACCCCAGTTACCATTGACATTATTTCTTCACCACTTAAACTTGGTACCGCAGCTTTTATTTTTTCATCAACTTTCATTGATATTGTTCCCCCATTAAAAACAACTGCAATTTTTTTCATAGTTTTCCTCCTATATTCATTGGTATAAAAAGAACTCTTGGCATTTTCACCAAAAGTCTTTAAATAGTTTTTGGTAGGGCGGCGTATCCTACATCTCTGTTTACTAAAATTTTTTAGCGCATGAGGAGCCTTTTCTCACCTCAAAAACCTTATATATTTTATTATACATACCTAATCAAATATTTTTCAAGCAAATAATATATATTTTATTATACAGCTTCTTTTAAAGTGCCACTATATATTTTATTTCTCATCTTACTTTTTGTTACTGGATACATACTTGAAACATAAATATATTCATAATCTAAATCAACTTCAAGAATTAACATTATATAAGCATCAATCTTTTTTACTAATTGTAAAGCTCCTGATTCTTTATTTTTCTTATTCATTCCTATAAAATCAGGACTTCCTATAATTCTTTCTATAATTATTGTTAAATTATCTTTTATATTCTTAGTAAGTTGCCTGCCATGTCTTTTTCTTATATGCTTTAATACTCCTGGTGAAGCATATACATTTCCATAAAATTCAAACCCTACTTTATTTGCTATGCGCTTATCTATCGCCCCAACCTTTTTATAAGTTTTGTATTTATTAATCATAATACCTCACCATGCCTTTTCGTGTAATACTATAAAAATATATAATTTACTATATATTATTCACATAAAAAAATATGATAAACTAATATAAAAAGCCAGTATATTAATTATCATATACTGACTTTTGTATCTTATAATCTATAAAATTATACAGATTAATCCTCCATTACCTTCATTTATTATTTTTTGTAATGTCTTTTGAATTTTAACCTGAACATCTTCTGGCATCTTATATAATTTATTTTGCAGACCTTCTTTAACAAGAACTTCAAGTGATTTACCAAACATATTGCTTTGCCATAATGAAGCTGGATCATTTTCAAATTGTTCAAGAAGAGATTTAACTAGTTCTTCTGATTCTTTTTCTGATCCCATTATTGGACTTATTTCAGTTTGTATATCAGCTTTAATAAAATGAAGTGATGGCGCACTAGCTTTTAATTTAACTCCATATTGAGCACCATGTTTTACGATTTCTGGTTCTTCAAATTTCATCTCCTTAAGTTGTGGTGCTACTAAACCATAACCTGTTTCATTTACATCCTTTAAAGCATCTTTAACTTTATCATATTCTTTCTTTGCAAAATTTAATTCTTTTACTATTGAAAGAAGGTCATTTTCTGAACTAACATCTATTTCACATATTTCACTTAAAACCTTATAGAATATACCTTCTTTAGGTTTCATCACAACATTTGCTGTTCCAACTCCAAGGTCTATATCTTTTATAAAGGCTTCCCCTAAGAATTCTTCCCCTTCTAATTTATCTAAAGATATTTTTATATCTCTTATTTTTGATATGTTTTTGCTCATGTCTCTTATTATGTTAAAGAAATTTTTTTTAAGCCAATGATCACACTCTAATCTTTCAAGCCACTCTGGCATATTAATATTTACTTCTTTTACTGGGAATTCTTTAAGTACATGTTTAAATAAGTTCTCAATATCTTCTTCCCTCATATTTGCAATATCCATAGGTTGAACTTCTACGTTATATTTTTCTTCCATCTCTTTTTTAATCGCTAATGTTTCTTTAGAATTTACTCTTGCGCTATTAAGTACTACTACAAATGGCTTATTTATTGATTGAAGTTCAGATATAACTCTCTCTTCAGCTTCAATATAATCTTGTCTATCAAGTCCAGTTATGCTTCCATCTGTAGTTATAACTAAACCAATTGTTGAATGGTCTGTTATAACCTTCCTAGTTCCTATTTCAGCTGCATCCTCAAATGGAATCTCATAATCATACCAAGGCGTATTAACCATCTTAGGGTTATTATCTTCTATATATCCTAAAGCTTCTTTTACTATATATCCAACACAGTCTACCATTCTTACTTTAAATTTAATTTCTTCTTCAATGTTTATTTCAATTGCTTCATTTGGAACAAATTTAGGTTCTGTTGTGTGTATCATTTTTCCTGATCCACTTTGTGGCAGCTCATCTTTTGCTCTTTCTTTCTTAAATTCATTTTCTATCTTAGGTATTACCATAAGATCCATAAACTTCTTTATAAAAGTTGATTTACCAGTTCTTACTGGACCAACAACTCCTATATATATGTCTCCTTGGGTTCTCTCTGATATATCTTTATAGATTTTGAAGTTGTCCAAGAAAAATACCTCCTAACTATTTGTAACAATATATATATATTCTATATATTAGGTTTATATACTAATTATATCTAATTTTTGAATATATTTCTATATTATTGTAATTAGATATAATACCCTAATTCTCATAATAATATTAGTACTCGAAAATCTATTATTTGCTACAAATAGATTTATCTTATAAAAATAGAAAAGGTAACCTTTTTAGGTTACCTTTTAATGTGTTTCATTTTTCTTTTCTCTAAGCATTAATTCTTGAACAGCTTTTTTGGGATTCTTATTTTCAAAAAGAACACTATATAAAGCATCAGTAATTGGCATGCTAACACCAATCTCTCTGTTAAGTTCATAAAAAGCCTTACATGCTTTAACTCCCTCAACTATCATGCCAACTTCTTTTAATGAATCATCTAATGATTTGCCTTTACCTATAAGTATTCCTGCTCTTCTATTTCTTGAATGCATTGATGTACAAGTAACTATTAAATCACCCATTCCTGTTAACCCAAAGAATGTTTCAACTTTTCCACCTAATGCAGTTCCAACTCTTGAAATTTCTTTCATACCTCTTGTCATTAATGCTGCTTTTGTGTTATCACCATATCCAACACCATCACAAACCCCTGCAGCTAGTGCAATTATATTCTTTACAGCCCCACCAATTTCTACACCGATTATATCGTCATTTGTATATATTCTTAGTGTTGGTGTCATAAATAGTTCTTGAACCTTTTCTGCATATTCCATATGGTTTGATGTAGCAACTAAAGTAGTTGGAATTTCAATTGCTACTTCTTCTGCATGACTTGGTCCTGATAATATAACTACAGGATTTGGAAGTTCTTCTTCAATAACTTGTGATAGTCTTTTATTGGTTGTAGCTTCAATTCCCTTTGCTATAGATATTATAATAACATCTTTTTTTATCTTTCCTTTTAATGATTTAGCTACATCTCTTATAACATGAGAAGGAACTGCTAATACTAAATAGTCTGCTCCTTCTATTGTACTATCTAAATCATTATAGGCTGTAATATTTTCTGGAATCACTACATCCTTTATATATTTACTATTTCTTCTATTATTATTTATATCATTACATACGTTGATATCTCTATCAAATATATTTACTTTTTCTCCTTTATGACCAAGTTGGACAGCTAATGCTGTACCAAAGCTTCCACCTCCAATAAACGCTACCCTACTCATTATTACATTTTCCTTTCTCTATACTCTATTTGTATACCTGTTCCTTCAAAATCAAAACTTTGTCTTAATTGATTCTCTAGGTATCTTTGATATGAGAAATGTGATGCATTTGAATCATTAACAAAGAAAACAAATTTAGGTGGTCTTGTAGCAACTTGTGTTGCATAATAAATCTTCATTCTCTTTAATCCAACAATTGGTGGTTCCTTCATAAGAACTGCTTTGTTTATTACATCATTTAAGACACCAGTTGAAACTCTCTTTGAGTAATTATCATAGCACATCTTAGCAGTACTTAGAATTTTATGCGTTCTTTGTCCTGTAAGTGCTGATATAAATACATAAGGTGCATAGCTTAAGAATTTAAGCTTTCCTTGTAATTCTTTTCTGTATTTATCAAGTGTCTTATCATCTTTTTCTATAAGATCCCATTTATTAACTACAACCATAATAGCTTTTCTCATTTCATGGGCATATCCTATTATTTTTTCATCTTGTTCTGTTATTCCTTCTTGTGCATCTATCATTAATATACAAACATCTGCTCTTTCAATAGCTGCATAAGTTCTTACAACACTATATCTTTCTATTTCTTCTTTAACTTTGCTTTTTCTTCTAAGACCTGCTGTATCTATAAGTATAAACTTACCTTCGTCTGTTTCAAGATATGAGTCTATTGCGTCTCTAGTTGTTCCAGGAACATTTGAAACTATAACTCTTTCTTCTCCTAGAAGTCTATTTATAAGTGATGATTTACCTACATTTGGCTTACCTATCATAGCAATTCTTATAAATTCATCTTCTTCCTCTTCTAAATATGAATTATCAAAATGTTCAACAACTCTATCTAACATATCTCCAAGACCTAATCCTTGGGCCCCTGATATTGTTATAGGATCTCCAATACCTAGGTTATAAAATTCCCATGCATTGTCTTCTTCTTTTAGTGTATCTATCTTGTTAACTACTAAAACTACAGGTTTTTTGCTTTTTCTAAGCATTGATGCAACTTCTTGGTCAGCTGGTGTTAAACCTTCTTTACCATCAACTATAAATATTATTACATCTGCTGTTTCTATTGCTATATTTGCTTGTCTTCTCATTTGTTTTACTATGATGTCATCTCTTTCAGGTTCTATTCCTCCTGTATCTATCATAGTAAAGTTATGATTTAACCATTCAGCTTCAGCATACACTCTATCTCTTGTAACTCCTGGTGTATCTTCAACTATAGAAATTCTCTTTCCTGCTAATCTATTAAATAATGTAGATTTACCAACGTTTGGTCTTCCTACCATTGCAACAATCGGTTTTGCCATTACTATTCCTCCTCGTTATAAGTATTTATTAAATCTATAAAACCATCTCCTGAATAATCACACACGATAACCTTAACATCTAATTCTTTTTCAAGCATTTCAATCGTAACATCATCTAGCATAACAAGTTCCTCTGGAGCTAATTCATATCCTCTTCTAAACATATTATCACTCATTATAAGGTATTTAGAATTTATCTTACCTTTTATTTGATCTATGATATCTGTTCCTGTTAAAAGTCCAGCTACTGTAATAGTCTCTCCAAAATAATTATTTACAATCTTTTTTACATCTATTTTTATCTTTGGATTTTTAGAAACTATTTTATCCATAGCATTTTTTATTTCATTATAAGCTAATGTACCTGTAACTACAGTATAACTACCTTTTTTATTTAAATCTAAAAATTCTAAATCTCTTTTTATGGCTTCTCTGTAATAACGCACATCGCCTACACCATCTTCTAGCTGTTCAAAACCATTATAAAATTCTTTCTCTGGAACATCTTCTTCTGCTACAAGATAAAATTCATCTGAAAGTCTAGCAAATGGTTCATTAATTTCTTTCATAAACTTTTCTTGAAGTTTACCTATCATTTTTATTGTTTCTCTTGAACTTTCCTTGTCAAATATCTTTACATCTGCTAATCCTTCTCTAAACTTAGTAATTCCAATTGGAACTATAGCTATATTGTTAACTTGTGGATAAAGCGTATATAAATCATTTATTGTTCTTTTAAGCTCTTCTCCATCATTAACTCCAGGAACACATACTATTTGAGCATTCATTTGAATTCCTGCATCTTTAAGTTTTTTCATTCTTTCATATATTTGACCTGCAAATCTATTGCTAAGCATTTTAACTCTAAGTTCTGGATTTGTAGTATGTACAGATATATTAATAGGACTTATTTTATATTTTATTATTCTATCGATATCCTTTTCTTTCATATTTGTTAATGTAACAAAGTTACCTTGCAGAAAGGATAATCTTGAATCATCATCTTTAAAATAAAGAGTATCTCTCATGCCTTTAGGTAATTGGTCTATAAAACAGAACATGCATTTATTACTACAGCTTTTTGCTTTATCCATTATTCCGCCTTCGAAATCTAAACCAAGCTCTTCGCCATAATCTTTTTCTATTTCAATATCCCATATTTCGCCATTAGCCTTTTCAATTTGAATTGTTATATCTTCATCTACAGCTAAAAATCTATAGTCTATAATATCTTCTATTTCCTTTTCATTAATTGAAAGAAGAAAATCTCCTGGTTCTATACCAACTTCTTCTGCAATACTATCAGGAAGCACACTTTTTATTAAATTTTTCATCTCTTCACTCCCTTTTTTATAAACTAGCCTATCTTTTGTTATATTACATTAATATATTTAGTTAGTCAATAAAAGTCATGAAAAACTCATGATTTAGACTATTATTTAAAATCATATAATAATATATATGAAAAACCACACTAAATTTAATCAGTGTGGTTTTATGTTATTCATTTAAATCAACATATTTTCCTTTTTTACTAAAGATAATCCATTCACAAATATTAGTTACATGATCACCCATTCTTTCTAGATACTTGCTTACAAATAAAAGATTAGTCTTAACTTTAACTTCTCCCTCTTCTTTTTTTATATTAAGCAATGTATCTTTAAAAACTTCTTTATAAATATTATCTATTTCATCATCTAACTTACATATTTCATAAGCTTTTTCAGCATCTCTTTCCAAATAAGCTTCCATAGCTAAATTAAGCATATTTCTAATTCTCTGTTCCATAATCCAAAGTTTTTTTGCTTCACCTATATAAGTTTCAGAATCTGATTTTTTTGCAATTTTACATATATCAACTGCAAGATCTGCCATTCTTTCTAAATCTGTAACAATCTTAGATGCTGTAAAAACTCTTCTTAAATCTTTAGCAACTGGTCTTTCTGTTGCTATAAATTTTATACACTCTTCTTCAATTTTTTTTTGTAGTTCATCTATTAAATCATCTGATTTTATCGTTTTATCAGCTAATTCAACATCTAAATTTTTTAGTGCCATCATACTTTGATGCAACTGATCATTTACTAAATTAATCATTTCTTTTAGATTATTATTAATTATATTTATTTTTAATGCTTGTGATTTTCTTATCATATAATCTAATCACCCCTTAATAATTATTAACCAAATCTTCCTGTAATATAATCTTCTGTTCTTTTATCTTTTGGTCTATAAAATATATCCTCTGTTTTACCATATTCTATAACTTCCCCACTTAAAAAGAATGCTGTTTTATCTGCTATTCTTCCTGCTTGTTGCATATTATGAGTAACTATTATAACAGTATAATCTCTTTTAAGTTCTTCTATTAAATCTTCTACTTTATTAGTTGATATAGGATCAAGTGCTGATGTAGGTTCATCCATTAAAATTACTTCTGGTGATATTGCAAGAGTTCTTGCTATGCATAATCTTTGTTGTTGCCCTCCAGACATTCCAAGTGCGCTTTTTTTAAGTCTATCTTTTGTTTCATCCCATAAAGCTGCGCCTCTTAAACTTTTTTCTACTATTTCATCTAATATTTTTTTATCTTTAATTCCATGTATTCTAGGACCATAAGCTACATTGTCATATATAGACATTGGAAATGGGTTTGGCTTTTGAAATACCATACCAATTCGTTTTCTTAATGTAATCTCATCACAATCTTTAAAGATATTATTACCTTCAAAGAAAATATCACCTTCTATCTTTACCGAATCTATAAGATCATTCATTCTATTTATTGTTCTTAAAAATGTTGATTTTCCACATCCTGATGGCCCTATAAGAGCTGTAACTTCATTTTTTTCAAACTCTATATTTATATCTTTAAGGGCCCTATTTGTCCCATAGTAAAGATTTAAATTTTTAGCTTCTATTATGCTCATATATTTCCTCCTATTTTCCACTATAAGCTTTTAACATTCTATTTCCTATAACTTTTGCTAATATATTAAATATTAATACCATTATTATTAATACTGCTGATGTCCCATTTGCTATTGCTGAAGCATCTGGAACTATGCCTTCTGAATTTAATTTCCAAATATGAACTGCTAAAGTTTCTGCTGGTCTAAAAAGCGAAAATGCAGATGTCTTTCCAGTAAGACTTATATTATTAAAATTAGGCATTGCTGAACTTAGACCTGCTGTATATAAAAATGCTGCAGCTTCTCCAAAGATTCTTCCTGATGCTAATATTATTCCAGTTAAGATATCCTTCATAGCTATTGGTAGAGTTAACTTTTTTATGGTTTGCCATTTACTAGCCCCAAGACCTAATGAAGCTTCTTTAACTTTCTTAGATGCATGTCTTATAGCAGTTTCAGATATTCTAGTCATTGATGGAATATTTAATATACTTACAGATAGTGCACCTGCTATTATTGAATAACCCCAACCTGCTAAATTTACAAATACTAAAAGACCAAACATACCTATAACTATTGATGGTAATGATGACATTGTTTCAAGTGATAATCTTATAATATTTAACACAATTCCTTCTTTAGCGTATTCTGCTAAATATATACCTGCACCTATTCCTATAGGTACTGTTATTATAAGTGATATAACTAGCATATAAAGTGAATTAAATATCTGTGGTCCAATTCCACCACCTGCTCTTGTTATGCTAGGTTTTCCAAATAAAAATGAAGGAGTTATCATATAAAGTCCTTTATATAAAATATAAGCAATAAATGCACCAAGTATAGCTACTATAAAAAATGCTACAGCATAAAATCCTCCTGTTGCAAACTTATCTATTTTTTTTGCATTCATTTTAATCAACTCCTCTTTTTTCTATTCTTCTAACTATTAGTATAAACAAAAATGATACTATAAGTAATATAAGTGCAAGTGTCCATAATGCATCATTCCACGCAGTTTTACTTACTGTATTTGCCATATCCATAGTTAATATACTAGTTAGTGTTGATGCTGATCCAATTAAGCTACTAGGAAGTCTAACAGCATTTCCAATTACCATTTGTACTGCAAGTGCTTCTCCAAATGCTCTTGCTATTCCAAAAACAACACCTGTAAGTATTCCAGACTTTGCACCAGGTACTATTACATTTTTTATTGTTTGCCATCTTGTTGCTCCAAGTCCTAATGATGCTTCAATATGCTGATATGGCACAGCTTTTATTGCATCTATAGAAAGAGTAGCTATTGTTGGAAGTATCATAAGTGATAAAACTAATATCCCAGCTAAAAGTGAAAATCCCATACCTCCAAAATTATTTTTTATAAATGGCACTAGTACAGATACTCCAACCCAACCATATACTACTGATGGTATACCAACTAAAACTTCAAGAGTTGGTTTTATTAGCTTTTCTCCAAGTCCTTTTGCAATTATATTAACAAATATTCCTAATGCAATTGCAACAGGTGCACTTAAAATTACTGCACCTAATGAAACTATTGTTGATCCTAATATAAAAGCTAAAGCTCCAAAATTTTTAGGATTACCCGTTGGATCCCAATTATTTGTAAATAAAAATTCTAATATTCCATATTCACCTTTAGTAAATGTTTGTATTCCCTTTATACCTATAAATATGATTATTGATATTGTTATTAAAATTATTAATATTCCACAAATACTAGAAAACGTCTTACCTAAATATTCATTTAAAAGTCTCTCTTTAAAGCTTCTTTTTTCCATATTCATCATTCCTATCTATTGCTTTTTAATGATTATTCTTTTATTTCACTTCCACGAATCAATCCAAGATTTTCTACACTTCCTGCATTTTCTTTGCTATCTATAAAATCAATAAATCTTTTTGAAAGCCCTTTAGCTTCTCCATTAGTGTACATATGTCCCCATGCCCAAAAGCTATATTTACCTAATTTTATATTTGTAGTTGTTGGCTCTTTACCATCTATTTTTATTAATCCTAAGTTTTCTTTAGCTTCTTTATTAGTCATATAAGATAAAGCTATATAACTTATAGCACCCTCATTTTCTTTTATAGTATTTAATACTGCTCCATTACTATCTTGAACAATACCTATAGAATCATTTTCTAAATTTTTATTTCCATTTAAGATTTTTTCTACAAATGTTTCTCTAGATCCTGAAGAGGCTGGCCTATGAATTACTAATATATCTAAGTCTTTTCCTCCAATTTCTTTAAAGTTTTTTATTTTCCCTGAAAATATGTCTTGTATTTGTTTTTTAGTTAAGTTTTCTATTTTAGAATCTTTATTAACAACTACTCCAAACCCTTGTGCAACAACTTTATGATCTACAAGCTCATTTGCTTGCTCTTTTGTTAGTTTACTTTCTGCAAACACATCTGAAGTCCCTATATCAGCCATACCTTCTAATACTTGAGTAAGACCTGTTCCTGACCCTCCAGCTTGTGCATTTATTATATCTTTTGGATTAATTTCATTAAATTTTTCTATAGATTGTTCCATTAACGGAAGAAGTGCTGATGATCCACTTATAGTTATATTTTCTCCCTCATAAGCAGAATTATTTTCTTTAGAATTACAACCTACAAATATTCCACTTAATGCAGTTATAACTAATATCGCTATTAATACCTTTAAAATTTTCTTCCTCATATTTATGTATCCTCCATGAAAGATTTTAATTTCTAATAAATATATTCTTATAATATCTTTTGAAGGTTAAGCGATTATTATACAAAAGTTAAAGTATATTAGATTTTCGTTAAATTTAATTAAAATTAATGCTCTAAAAATAAAAAAAGACAGATTATATAATCTGTCTTTTTTAAATATGTTTTATTCTAAATATAAATTCTGTTCCTTCATTAAGCTCTGATTTAACTTCTATAGTTCCTCCAAAGCTTTTTACTATATGTTTTACTATTGCAAGGCCAAGACCTGTTCCTCCGCTTTTTCTTGACTTATCAACTCTATAAAATCTTTCAAATATTCTTGGAAGGTCTTCTTTTGGAATTCCAATCCCTGTATCTTTTACTATGAAATTATAGTATCCATCTTTAGAAAAACTTTTTATAAATATTTTGTCTCCCTTTTCTGAATACTTTATTGAATTTTCAATAATATTAAGAGCTATTTGCATAAATTTATCCTTCTGCCCTAAGATATAATTTATATTTTCTCTATCAAATGTTATCTTAATATCTTTTTTATTTGCTTGCTCACTTAAAATATCAATAACATCATATATAATTTCATCTGGTAATAATTCTTCCATTTCTTCAACAGTATTGCTTTCTAAATTTGAAAGAACTAATATATCATTTATAAGTCTTGTAAGCCTTATGGTTTCTTTATCTATTATATCTAAAAATTTATTCTTTGTTTCATCATCATCTACATATCTTAGAGTTTCTGCAAATCCTTTAATAGATGTAAGAGGAGTTTTTAATTCATGAGATACATTTGCAACAAACTGTGTTCTTATATTTTCAAGCCTCTTCATTTCTGTTATATCTTGTATTGCAATAACTCTACCAATTTTCTTATATCCATTAATAACAGTTGCAGTCTTTATTTTTAAGAATCTTCTAACTGGTTTTTTTATTTTAACTTGAAGTTCACTGCCATCTTCATTTTTTAATATATCTTTTATTCTCTTATCTTCAATACATCCGTTTAAACTTTTTCCTGTTACATTTGAGTTTATTCCAAATATTTTTTTAGCATAAGGATTAATAGTAATTATGTCATTATTATTATCTACAGCTATAACTCCACTTTGCATACAATTTAAGATAGATTCTAGTCTGTTTTGTCTATCTACTATTTCATTCATCTTGCTTTGAAGTTGATCTGCCATATTGTTAAATGTTTTTCCTAAATGTCCTAATTCATCATCTGAATTTATATTAACTCTAGTTTGAAGATTTCCATTTGCAATTTTTGAAGTAACACTTTCTAAATGCTTTACAGGTTCAACTATTATTCTTACAAGTTTAAGAGCTAGTGTTATTGAAAGAAGTAAAACTATAAAAGCTAATACAATGTAATACTTTATATTCTCTTCATAAAATATCTTTACTGTTGATTCTGGCACACTACTTCTTACTATAGTTCCATCACTAAGTTTTGTTGCACAGTATACCATATTCTCTCCTAATGTTTCACTATATCTTTCAGAGTAGCCTATACCATTTACATTTTCATTAGCCATTTTTATTTCTTCTCTATCTAAATATTTATTGCCTTTATCATTATTTTTTGAATCAAATATTACTGTTCCATCTTTATTTATTATAGTAAACCTTATAGTAGTATTGCCTATCTTAAAATCATTTAAAGTATCTTCATCTAATTTTTCATTATATTTAAGTATTGACTTAGCAACAATATTATTATAGTTTCTAAGAATATCTTTTGTATTTTTTATTTCCTGTGCACTAGATAATGTAATAAAAGATAATGTTAATATTGCAAGTGCAAATACTATAGTTATTATTACTGATGTAACTATTTTTTTCTTCATAATAATTACCCATTAAATCTATATCCAACGCCCCTTATTGTTTCAATAAGCTTAGGATTTTTATCATCTTCTTCTATTTTTTTTCTTAAATATCTTATATGAACATTAACAGTTCTAGTTTCTCCAATATACCCATATCCCCATATCTTATCTAAAAGCATTTCTCTTTTTAATATTTTCCCTCTATTTTTAATAAGTATTTCAAGAAGCTCAAATTCTTTAAGCGTCATATCTATTTTTTCTTTATTTATTAATACTTCATGTCTTTCAAAATCAATTTTAAGTCTTGAATTTTCATAATAGCTTTCTTCATTATCTTTATTAGATACTACACTTCTTCTTAAAACCGCCTTTACTCTTGCAAGTAATTCTCTTATAGAAAATGGTTTTGTTATATAATCATCTGCTCCAAGTTCAAGCCCTAATATTTTATCTAACTCTTCTCCCTTTGCTGTTAGCATTATTATTGCTATATTGCTTGTTTCGTTATTTTTCTTAATTTCCTTACATACATCATAGCCGTCCATTCCAGGAATCATAAGATCTAATAAGACTAAACTTGGTTTTTCTTCTTTAGCTAAATTAAGACCATCAATTCCATTATTTGCAGTTATGACTTCATATCCAGCATTTTTAATATTAAATTTTAATAGCTCTAATATATGTTCTTCATCATCAACTATTAATATTTTTTCTTTTAACAAATCGTTTTTTCCTCCTCTACTTTAGAAAAGCAAATGAAAATAACCTTCCATAAGATCCATTTGATTTTCTATATGAGTGTAGTTTTATATTATCTTCACAATAAGTGCATGCACCAAAATCATAGATATTATTTTCTAGTATTCCACTATCTAATGCATCTTTTAAGATACATTCTTTTAAACTTAAATTTCTATTGTAAAATAAATCGTCCTTATTTATATGATTTTTCTCTTCTATAAATTTTTCTTTAAGCTCTTCTGAAACTTCATAACAACATTTTCTTATATGAGCTCCTATATATACTTTTGTATTTTTATGATTAACTTTATAAACTTCTGTCATCTTTTCTAAAGTTTTCTTAGTTATTGAATCAAAAGTTCCTCTCCATCCACTATGAATAGCAGCTATTACTCCATCTACTTCATTTACAGCAATTACAGGAACACAATCTGCTGTAAATACTCCAATTGCAACATTTTTCTTATTTGTAATTATTGCATCTCCTTCATTTTCAATGAAATCTACCTGATTATCGTAATTTAAAACTTTATCTGAATGAATTTGTTTTATATATATAACTTCATCAACATTAAAGTCTTTTTTTATACTCTCTAATGCTAAAATACCTTCTTTAGTATTTCTATTAAAACTTCTATTATCTTCTGCAGTTGAAAATACAACCTCTGATTTCTCATTATCTAAAACTAAAAAATCTCTCTTTCTTTCAAAATTTTCTATGTGTATACTATTCATAAATCTCTTCCTCCATATCTTTTATATCATTTTAACATTTCCTATATTTATTATCTATCAGACTTTAATCATTTTACCTAACTTTAACGTAAAAAGCATTCTAATTCTAAGCTTAGAATTAAAATGCTTTACAACATATGTTATAAAAATCTATCTCATTAATCTATTTATTTCTTCCATAAAGGTATTTATATCTTTGAATTGCCTATATACAGAAGCAAATCTTACATATGATACTTCATCAATCTCTTTAAGTCTTTCCATAACCATTTCACCTATATAATTTGATTGAACTTCTGTCATCATTTTATTTGATATTGTTTTTTCAATATCTTCTGCAATTTCTTCTATTTGTTTTCTAGAAATAGGTCTTTTTTGGCATGCTATAATTAAGCCATTTATAATCTTTTCTTTATTAAAATTTTCTCTAGTTGAATCTTTTTTGACAACTAAAATTGGAATATCTTCTACCTTTTCATATGTTGTATATCTTCTATTACAGTTTGAACATTCTCTTCTTCTTCTTATTGTAGTATTATCATCTGTTGATCTTGAATCTACTACCTTACTTTCTTCAAAAGAACAAAAAGGGCACTTCATAGATAACTCCCACCTTTCTGTACACTAAATTACTTATCTATATCGTTATTATACATATTTTTTCCTTATCTGACTAGATACTATCTATAAATACTATCTTCACCTAAACTTATACCTATATCACTTACTGACACTAATATAACATCAACACCTATCTTCTTTATATTTTCCCAAGGTATTTCTATTTCTTCACTCTTTCCAAACCACCCCTTACTTTCTCCAGGAAGTATCAATGATAGCACCTTATCTTCTTCACAATCTAATTTTATGTCACTTATATATCCAAGTTTTTTCCCTGTATTTACATCTATTATTTCCATACTCCTCATAGCATTAATTGAGTGTAAATTTTCTTCCACATAAATTCCCCCTTTTATACTTTACATTTATATTCAAATATATAATTTTTTATTATATAAAGAAAAAGAACCCTTAAAGAGTTCCTTTTCTAAATATACTTTCTCATATGTTTAAGCGCCGTTTTTTCTAATCTTGATACCTGTGCTTGAGATATACCTATCTCATCTGCCACTTCCATCTGTGTCCTTCCCCTAAAAAACCTAAGATTTAATATTAGTTTTTCTCTGTCAGTTAGTTTTTTCATTGCTTCATTTATTGAGATATTTTCAAGCCAATTTTCATCGGTATTTTTTGAATCACTAATTTGATCCATTACATATATTGCATCTCCGCCATCATGATATATTGGCTCAAATAAAGATACTGGATCTTGTATTGCATCTAATGCAAATACTACATCTTCTCTAGGAATTTCTAATTCTCTTGCTATTTGAGATATATTTGGTTCTTTATTGTTATCTTTGACAAGCTTATCTCTAACTAACAATGCTTTATATGCTATATCTCTTAGTGATCTACTAACTCTTATTGAATTATTATCTCTTAAATATCTTCTTATTTCTCCTATTATCATTGGAACAGCATATGTTGAAAACTTAACATTTTGAGAAAGATCAAAATTATCAATAGCTTTCATAAGTCCTATGCATCCAACTTGGAATAAATCATCAACGTTTTCTCCTCTATTATTAAACCTTTGAATAACACTTAATACTAATCTTAAATTACCTTTTATAAACGCTTCTCTTGCACTATTATCTCCAGATTGAATCTTTAATAAAAGTTCCCTTTTTTCTTTTTCATTAAGTATAGGAAGCTTTGCAGTATTTACGCCACATATTTCAACTTTATTAATGATCAATATCATCAACTCCTTTTGGAAATAATATCATCACAATAAAAGTATTTCCGTAAGATAATAGTTTTATACTAAAGACAACCTAAACCATTTTGCTAATTTCTTTTTTTAATCTATTTATTATCTTTTTTTCTAATCTTGAAATATAAGATTGAGATATTCCTAAAAGGTCTGCAACTTCTTTTTGAGTTTTTTCATTTGTCCCATTTAATCCAAATCTTAATTTAACTATTTCTTTTTCTCTATCATTTAGATTTTTTAATGCTATAAATAATAACTGTTTGTCTACTTCATCTTCAATTAAATTATATATTGTATCGTTTTCTGTACCTAAAATATCAGATAAAAGAAGTTCATTTCCATCCCAATCTATATTTAGTGGTTCGTAAAATGATATCTCTGCTTTAATTTTATTATTTCTTCTTAAATGCATAAGTATTTCATTTTCAATGCATCTAGATGCATATGTTGCAAGTTTTATCTTTTTTTCTGGATTAAAGGTATTTACTGCCTTTATAAGCCCAATAGTTCCAACAGAAATTAAATCTTCTACATATACACCCGTATTTTCAAATTTTCTAGCTATATAAACAACAAGTCTTAAATTTCTTTCTATTAAAGTGCTTCTAACTTCTTCTGCATCATCATTTAATCTATTTACAAGTTCCTCTTCTTCTTCCTTTGAAAGAGGTGGTGGAAGAGCATCACTTCCCCCTACATAATGAAGTTTTCCCCTACATAATCCTAACTTTTCTAATATCCTATTTAATAGAATCTGAATTTTTAACATAATTCCCTCCTTATATTACACCCCTTGATAACAATGCATTAAACTCATTATCTCTGCTTAAAGTATCTTTACATGGACACAATATCGCATCTATTTCTCTAAATGTCTCACCGCATTTTTTAAGCTTTATGTTATTTACTTTAAATCCTTTTAAACTTCCATTATAGCCAATAGCACTATAAGGTATATAAAATGCTCCTTCATTTTTCATATCTAAAGTATTTAAGTAATCTTCTTCAACTAATATACAAGGCAAATTAGTTATTGGTTCTCTTAGTTCATTTCCAGAATCTAAAAATCCTTTTATCATGATAACCTTGTCCTTAATTGTAATTTCAATATCATAGAAAAAATCTCCTATTATATTTTTCTCTCTTATATAAGTTGTGATTCTTTCTAAACTTACAAATAAAATAGCTACACATATAATTAAATATTTAACTTTAAAGTTATTAATCATAATACCATTTCTTATTGAATATTCATTAGTTATAATAGCTACCTTAAAGCAAATCCCACTTAATACACATGCTGAAGCTATAAATGTTGCACCGCATTTTAGTGCATTTTTTATTTTTTTATTTTTTAGTGGAATATAAGCTAAACTTAATGCAACAATAACCTGAAATAAATTATTAGATAGCCAATTTAATTCTTTAAACACCATAGTTAATGTATATAAAGCTCCTATCCCTGACGATAATATACATTTTTTAAATGAATACTTTTCTCTAAGTACTTTATAGGAAATCATAAGTAAAAATAAATTAACTAAAAAGTTTTCTATAAGTAATATATCTAAATATATATCCACTAAATCACTCTCCCATTAAAATTATATAATTATAGATTTTAAAATTTTGTCATATTAATAAATAAGAATATTAGTTTTTTATTATTTTTTTTTACATATAGTTACATCAAGAAGTCTTTTAATTTTTTTATTACTTTTTATTGATATTTAAATATATAATTCTACTATTTTTTTGTTTTAAAATAAAATAAAAAGACCTATGTCTTTTACATAAGTCTTTTTATAAAAATTAATTGTTCTGATTTTCTATTGAAACATGTGCTGCACTTTGTGGTAAATTTTCATTTCCTTCTTGAACTGTTATAAATGAAGTAGTCTTTAAAGTCTTAGACTCTATAAACTTAGGTCTATCAAAAATAAAATCATTATTTCCTATATATAAATACTTCATTTCATCCATTTGTTCTCCTATCTCTGAAGCATACCATACAGTTGTAGCATATTGGTGCCACATTAAATCTTGATTAGGTGCAAATCTCATCTTATATAAAGTATTTTGATTATATCTTGAACTATTTACATAATTATCTGATACAAATTTTGCAGCTCCTTCAACAGCTTTATCAACGCTTGTCCATCCATGATTATATGCATATGTTGTTCCAAGGATTAAAGCTCTATTTGGAAATACATCTGAATTATCATATGCACCTATTCCAAATAAATTATAAACAGTTACAGGCTCTTTAAGTTTAATCATTTCATACCCTATAAGCTGACCCTTGTCATTATATATCTCTTTGTTAGGATTAGCTATTTGAGTTATAGTAACACCTTTTGCTAATCTACTCTTACCATAACCTGTTTCATGTATTGATTGTGCTGCAAAATATAGTGGATCAATATCAAATTGCTTTGCTGAATCAACAAATGCTTTGGCATGTCCCTTTAATACTCCTGAATCTGTATTTTCAAAATAATCATTTAATCCATCTACACTAATATTTCTAAATTCATCTAATCTTAAAAATTGATACTTATTAGTTGCCTTATTTGGATTTATATACTTTTCATATGATTCATAACTATAATATGGAACTCTAGCTTTTTGCGCTTTTATATATGAATCCATAGAAACATTATAATTAGTTGTAATTTCACTTGTTATACCTGATCCATTTTGATTATTATTTATAATTTCATCTGCTTCTTTTTTAGAAATTTCTTTTATGAAATCTTTTGATGAATATCCAATGATATTATCATATTTTACATTATAGAAATTATTTTTTTCTCCTACTATTTCAACAACAGATCCATTTTCTAAATTTCCTATTGTTTTAGAATTTGTATCTGCATCTTCTCTTATTCTAAGAACACTATTAACTTCTACTTTACCATACTTTTGTGTTCCTTCTACATTTTCAGGTTTATTAGTTTGATTATTACTATTATTATTGTTAGCAACATTATTATTGTTATTACTATTATTAGTATCATTAGTAGTATTACTGTTATTATTGTTGTTATTGTTGCTGTTATTATTACCACTATTATTTGTATTATTATTAGTAGTATTATTGTTATTAGTAATATTACTATTTGTACTATTATTAGTGTTTGTATTAGTTTCTTTTATATAATCTTTGTATACATATCCGTATCCTTTATTATACTTTATCTTATACCATGATCCTGATTTTGAAACTATTTCAACTTTGCTTCCATTTTTTAAGTATCCTAATGCTTCTGAACTTGTTGACGCACTCTTTCTTACTCTTAAAGTTGAGTTTACATTAACAACTATACCTTGTTTTGTTGTTTGAGTTGATTTACTAGTAGCTTTAACAGTGCTTTTTGGAGTACTTGCAAATGCATTCGTATCATTTAACCCAATCGATCCTGCAGCTGTTGCTGCTGCAAGTAATAATAATGCCGCTATCTTCTTACTTTTCATACTTTTCTCCCAATATATAACATTAAATTTATTTATTACAAAAATTCTTTTATAATTCTATCATATTTTTTATAATTCTATCATATTTTCTTATATTCTTAAATAATTTAATGATTATAATTTTCCTTTTATTAATTTTTTTTTAACTTTTTTGTAACTTAATTGTATAAAAGAACCTTGGAAATTTAATTCCAAGGTCTCTTATTAAAAAATATTAATTTGTTCTTCTTGGTCTTCTTAAGAATGTAGGTATAGATAAATCCTCTTCAGTAAAAGTACTTGAATTTGCTGGTTCTTCTAAAGTTTCAACCTCAGCTTCTTCTTTAACTTCACTTATTACTTCTTCATTTTGTTGTTTAATTTGTGATTTAACTTCTACTTTAGCAGTTTCTTTTAAAGGAGTTCCAATTAACTCTTCTTCAAATCCTGTAGCTATAACAGTTATTCTTATTTCATCTTGAAGCGTTTCATCTATAACTGCCCCGAAGATTATATTTGCATCTGCATCTGCTGCTTCTCTTACAACATCTGCTGCTTCATATACTTCAAGTGCTCCAAGGTCTGCTCCACCTGTAAAGTTTAATATTACACCTGTTGCTCCTTCAATTGAAGTTTCAAGTAAAGGTGATGCAATTGCTTCTTTAACAGCATCAGCAGCTCTATTATCTCCATTTCCATGTCCAACTCCCATGTGAGCTAAACCTTTATTTAACATAACTGCTTTTATGTCAGCAAAGTCGGCATTAACTACCCCTGGTATAGTTATAAGGTCAGAGATTGCTTGAACCCCTTGTCTTAAAACATCATCAGCTAATCTAAATGAATCTAATAAAGTAGTCTTTTTATCAGCCATAAATAATAATCTTTCATTTGGGATTATTACTAATGTATCAACTTTTTCCTTTAACTTAGCTATTCCCATTTCAGCATGTCTCATTCTTCTTTTTCCTTCAAATGGGAAAGGTTTTGTTACAACACCTACTGTAAGTATTTCTAATGATTTAGCTATTTCTGCAACTACTGGGGCAGCTCCAGTTCCTGTTCCACCACCCATACCAGCAGTTATAAATACCATATTAGCACCTTTAATTGCAGATGTGATTTCTTCTCTACTTTCTTCTGCTGCTTTTTGTCCTATTTCAGGATTTGCTCCCGCTCCTAATCCTTTAGTTAATTTTTCTCCGATTTGAATTTTTTGATTAGCATGAGATAACATAAGTGCTTGTTTATCTGTATTAATAGCTATAAATTCTACATTTTTTAGTCCTTCAACTATCATTCGGTTTACGGCATTACTACCTCCACCACCACAACCTATTACCTTTATATTGGTTAATTCTTGCATATCAACTTCAAAATCTAACAAAACAATTCCTCCTTTAGAAAATATCCTTTAGTAAACTTCTTATTTTTCCCCTAATACCTTTGTTATTCGTTTTTTTCTTAACAAGATCGTCCTTCTCTATATCATACTTTTCATTATCATTTATATCGCTTACTTTTTCAAATATTAAATTAATTTCTTTACTGTCATTTGTAAATTCTTCACATATTAATTCTACCCTATCATGCACCTCTTTAACAATAGCTAATGAAGTAATATTTGAAAAATTTTGCATACCAAAATCATTTTTTGTAAATATACGAACCCTATCGTTCAATATTTCCTTAGATAATTGGTCTATATTTTCAAAGTTTGTTAAAGAATCACTACATAGAATTATACTACATAGATTATCAAAATGACCAGTATTTTTTAATTCATTATTTACATAATTAAGAATTTCTTCAATTCTAGCTTCACAAACTTTATAGAAAAGTTCTTTATGAATAGTTTTTTCACCTAAAGTAAGTTCCTTTTCATCTTTTTCATTATAAAGTGATTTATAATTATTACTATATTCACACTTCATTTCTTCTGCTTCTTTCATAGAAAGCCCAGCACATATTGATAAATCACTAGTTATATTATTTCCACCTAGCGGAATAGAGAATATCTCTTTAACTATACCATCTTTAAATATAGCTACTTCTGTTAGTGCTGCTCCACTTTCTACCATAACTCTTTCACCAAGTTGATCTCTAAAGAAAAATATCTTTTTAAGTGATATTATGTTAACTATAAAACCTTTAATACTATATCTTGTTCCTGCACATAATTCCATGTATTTTCTTATTATTTCTCTTTTACAAATAACAACAGTAGCATTTACTAAAAGCTTATCACCTTCTAAAGTTTCAGTTAAATCTAAGCTAAGTTTTTCATCAACTTTATAATAATTTATAAAAATATCACATATTTGCTCATCATCATTTACAAAAGTATTTTCTTTTATAAATTCTAATGCATTTCTAAGATTTTTAGGTGTTACTACACCGTTGATATTCTGTTCACAACTATACTCTTCAATTCTAACATCCTCAACAGGTAGTCCTATGTAAATATCTTTAATTTCTCTATCTATATCATCTTCTAAATTATCTAAAGCTTCGAGAAATGCTTCCTTGCATTTTTCAACGTCAGTTATTTTCCCCTTTTCAACACCCTTTGAATAAACACAAGAACTTCCTAATATCTCAACTTCTTTTCCAATTGATGATAATCCACATGAAGCTGAAATTTTTTGGGTCCCTATATCTATTGCTGTAACTAAAAATTCTTGCATTTTCCCTATCTTCCCTCCTGTCATTTTTACTTACATTTATATATTCAACATATATTTACGAAATCCTTTTTATTTTTCTGTTTTTATTATAATTAATAATTTTGTTATTTTTTAAAATAATATATCCCAAAATAAATGATCATTAATTAATGATATTAATTAATGATCATTTATTTTATATAAAAATTATACTAAAGCATAATCATTTTTTCTAGTATTTCTTTATCAGTTGAATATAAAATTGCAGTTTCTTTGCTTATATCTCCATTTCTAACAAGTTCTCCTAAAGACATATCCATAGTTTTCATACCAAATCTACCTCCTGTTTGAATTGCTGATTCAATTTGATAAGTTTTTCCTTCTCTTATTTGGTTTTGTATAGCAGGAGTAATTACCATTGTTTCAAGTGCTGCAAATCTTTTAGTTCCATCTATACTAGGAACTAATTGCTGAGATATTATTCCTTGTAAAACAGATGCAAGTTGAATTCTTATTTGCTGTTGTTGATGTGGTGGAAAAACATCTATTATTCTATCTATTGTCTTTGCAGCCCCAATAGTATGTAAAGTTGAAAGAACTAAATGACCTGTTTCAGCTGCTGTTATAGCAATTGAAATAGTTTCTAAATCTCTCATTTCTCCTACAAGGATAACATCTGGATCTTCTCTTAAAACTGCTCTTAATGCATTTGCATAACTTTTAGTATCTTTTCCAATTTCTCTTTGATTAATAATGCATTTTTGATGATTATGCACATATTCTATAGGATCTTCTAAAGTTATTATATGAGCGCTTCTAGTTTTATTTATTTCATTAATCATAGCTGCAAGTGTAGTACTTTTACCACTTCCTGTAGGTCCCGTTACAAGAATTAATCCTCTTTGTTTTTTTATTAATTCTTTTAAAATATTAGGATGATTTAGTTCATCTAAGCTTGGGATTTTTAAACTCATAACTCTTAATGCTATAGCATCTTTGTTGCTTTGCTTAAATACATTAACCCTAAATCTACCTTTATTAGATAATTCATAAGATATGTCAGCTTCTCCAATTTCATTGTACTCATCAAATTTATCGCCTAATATTTCTTTAGCAAATTCAGACATAATATCTTTAGTTAAGTTTTCTTCTCCAATGGCTATTAATTTTCCATTTAATCTTATAACCGGTGGTGTTCCAGTTGTTAAATGTAAATCTGATGCATTTAATTCTATTGTTTTTTCTAGTAATTCTTTTAAATTATACATTTTTACCTCCATTTCACTCTTATACTTCTATAAAGATAAACAAATTCCTCTATAATTATAGAGGAATTTAAAATAATTTAAATGTTTTTTCCATATAAAACCTTTTGAAGTTTTTTTAAGGCTTTTTTCTCTATCCTAGATACATATGATCTTGATATATTTAACTTTGCAGCAATCTCTCTTTGTGTTTTATTTTTTCCATCTTTAAGTCCATATCTCATAACAATTATATTATGTTCTCTTTCTGTAAGTATCTCTTCCATCTTTTTATATAAAGCTCTTACCTGAAGATTACTTTCAACTTTTTCAAGTACAGAATCCTTATCACTACTAAGTACATCGATTAAACAAATTTCATTTCCTTCTTTATCAACTCCTATAGGATCTTGAAGATAAACTTCCCCTTTTTGCTTTTTGTTATTTCTAAATAGCATTAGTATTTCATTTTCTATACATCTAGATGCATATGTTGCAAGTCTTGTACCCTTATCAACATCGAAAGAATCTATTGCTTTTATAAGTCCTACAGTTCCAATAGAAATCAATTCATCAACATCCTTATTTGGAAAAGAATACTTTTTAACTATATGTGCTACTAACCTTAAATTTCTTTCGATTAATACACTCTTAGCTTCCTTATCCCCCTCTTTTAACCTTCTTAAATACTTTTCTTCTTCTTTCTCATCAAGAGGTGTAGGGAATGTATTATTACTTGAAATATATCCAGTAAAAAACACAGTGTTACAAAGTAAATCAACAAAATTAGATATTACTAACACTTTAATCCTCCTTACAGTGCTTACTAATATCATATGATTTCCATTATAAAAACTTGCTTTATATATAGAAAATATAATTAACTATTTAATTTTAATACTATATCTTTAAATATAGGAGCTGCTGTATTACCACCACCTACATTTTCATCTTTCTTTTCTACTAAATCCGGGATAAAAACAATCATTGTATATTCTATATTATCTATTGTAAAATATCCAACAAACCATCCATGAGTTGTATTATTGCTACTTGAAGATGAGCCTGTTTTTCCTCCCATATCAACTCCTTGTACAAATGCATTTACCCCTGTTCCATTTAAAACGACTTCTTTCATTCCATTTTTAACTATCTTGCTTGTAGTTTGTGTAAATATTCTTTCTTTCTTAGTTTCATATTCTTTTACTACTTTATCATCATTATCTAATATGCCTTCAATTATATATGGTTTTACATATATACCATCATTTACAAATGTATTTATAGCTCCAAGCATTTGTATAGGAGATACATTCATTGATTGTCCTATTGATATAAGTGCCATAAGATTATTATTGTCAGAATCAGTATTTTTAGGTTTTATACCTGAAGTTTCATTTTTTCCAATTCCCTCTATTCCTATAACTTTATTAAATAGCCCTAATTTTTCACTATATCCCATTAGACTCTCATAACCAACTTTACGTCCTACAGCTCCAAATACATCATTGCATGATTTTATTAGCCCTTCATTTATAGTAAGAGTTCCGTGAGCTTTTCCATTACACATCTTCCCATTACATGATACAGTACTATATGAAGTAATTAGTCCCTCTTCTAATGCAGCTCCGTAAGTTATAAGTTTATAAATAGACCCTGGCTCATAACCTATACCCTCTATACCTAAATTTATATTTGCTTCACTTTCATTTTTTTGAACTAAAGCTTTGATTTTACCTGTATTGCTTTCTATAATACTTACTCCTACGTTTTTATATTTTTGATATTCTTCATTCTTTAATACTTCTCTAATCTTCTTATCAAAATCCTTATCTATTGTAAGTCTTATATTTTTATTATCTTCATTTACTACAAGTTCTTCATCTTTATAAACATTTTTTTCATCAAGATAAAAATTCTTTTTAGGAATTTCATTATTCTTTATATTTTCATAAATTTCTTCTTGTACTGATCCTTTGACTATATTTTTATCGGTTATATTAGAAAAAATAGAGTTTACAGCCCAAGCTTGTTTTGTATCTATCTTATCACTAACGAAAGTATAAATTCCCTTTAAGTTATTTAATTTATTTATTTTATTATAAGTTTCTTCTGATATAGTATAATATATTTTCCCTTGGCTTTTCATTATATCAGTATAATTAAAATCACTATTTTCACCCTTCATAATAAAGTTAAGTGCCATTAAATCCTCTAAAGTTTCACCATAATTATTTAAACTAAAAGGTTTTGAATCAATAACTAAGACATACACTTTTTTATACTCTATTAAATTTTTTCCATTTGTATCTAATAGCATATATGTACTTTCGCTTATATTTTCTGTTTGGTGATTTTTATAATTTGCCTCAACCCTTTCAGTTGGATGAACATTTAAAAAATATAGTCTAATACATAATAAAATAAACATTATAATCAAAAAACTCATCAAAGCATTAATCCTATTTAAGTTTATTTTTTTCATAAAAGGAAAACACCTCCTTTAGCTAATTATTAACTAAAGAAAGGTGTTTTATACAAATCTTTCTAACTTAAAGTATCTTTAATTTTTGAAACCAATATATCTATAGCTACTTTATTGCGTCCACCTTCTGGAACAATTATATCAGCATATCTCTTAGTTGGTTCAGTAAATTGCATATGCATAGGTCTAACTACTGAAAGATATTGCTCTACTACAGAATCAACATCTCTTCCTCTTTCATTTATATCTCTAACTAATCTTCTTAATATTCTTATATCAGCATCTGTATCTACATATACCTTTATGTCTAAAAGATCTCTAATTCTTTCATCTTCAAGTACAAGTATACCTTCAACAATTATTATCTCTCTAGGCTCTACTTTTACAGTTTCTTTTGCTCTAGTATGTATTGTGAAGTCGTATATAGGTTTTTCAACTGATTTCCCATTCATTAAGCAATGTAAATGCTCTATTAATAAATCATTATCAAATGCTTTTGGATGATCATAATTTGTTTTTATTCTTTCTTCCATTGTTAGATGACTTTGATCTTTATAATAAGCATCTTGTTGTATCATTGCTATGCATTCTTCACTAAAGCTATTATAAATTTCATCTGCTATAGTACTTTTTCCTGAACCTGTTCCTCCAGTTATTCCAATAAGTATAGGTTTTTTCATCAGTTTGCCTCCTATTTATCTCCAAATTCTAAAGTTTGTTTTCCTTTAATTAACATATCATTTACTTTTAAAGGTGTATCAACCTTCATCTTAAATATCATATGCGCTCTATTTGCAACGTTAGTTTCAACATCTTTTTCTACATCATACATTGAGTTCATCTTTATTGAGAAGTTAGGTGTATAAGGTCTTAATATATCAACACTATCTCCTTCAAAGACTCTATTTTTTTGCATTATTGTAGCAGTCATAGTTTCTTCGTCAAATTCTTTTACTATTCCTACTATATCATAATCTCTTATATATGAAGAATCTTCATAGTTTTGTTCTCCTGATTTTCCAAAGAAGAATCCTGTGTGATATGGTCTATGGCTAACCTTTAATAATATATCCATCCATTCTTGTTTAAATTCAAAGTTTTCTGGATCTTCCCAGTAGCTATCTAAAGCTTCTCTATATGCTTTAACTACTGAAGCAACATAGAATTCACTCTTCATTCTTCCTTCAATCTTAAATGAATATACCCCGCTTTGAACTAACTCTGGTATATGCTGTATCATGCATAAATCCTTAGAGTTCATTATATAAGTTCCTTTTTCATCTTCCATAACTGGGAAATATTCATTTGGTCTTGTTTCTTCAACTAGATAATATTTATATCTACATACGTTAGCACATATTCCTTTATTAGAATCTCTTCCTAACATATAGTTTGAAATTAAACATCTTCCTGAATAAGCCATACACATTGATCCATGTACAAATGCTTCTAATTCACATTCTTCTGGAAGGTTTTCTGTAAATCCTTTTATTTCATTAAATGTCATTTCTCTAGCAAGTACTATTCTCTTAACGCCTAAATCATACCAGAACTTAGCTGCTCTCCAGTTTACAGTATTAGCTTGAGTACTTAAATGTATTTCTAAATTAGGAGCAACTTCTCTAGCTATTGCTATTAATCCTGGATCAGATATTAAAACAGCATCTACTCCTAGGCTTTCTAGTTCTTTTATGTATTCTCCTGCTCCATTTAAATCAAAGTTACGAGCAAATACATTTAAAGTTACATAAACTTTTCTTCCTCTATCATGGCAATACTTAACTGCCTCAGCTATTTCTTCATTTGTAAAGTTTCCAGCAAAAGCTCTTAAATTTAGCTTTCCTCCACCTAAATATACAGCATCTGCTCCAAAATCTATAGCAATTTTTAATTTTTCTAAATTTCCAGCCGGAGCTAAAATCTCTGGTTTTCTCATCTTAAAAGTTACCTCCTTTTAGTTATAGCAATACCATCTCCCATTGGAATGACAGATGTTATTAAGTTTTCATCATTTGAAACCATCTCTAAATATGTTCTCATTCTTTTTACTATTGTTATTTTTCTTCTTTTTACTAACTCTTGTGATGGAACCATTCCTCTAAATAATACATTATCAGCTATTATAATTCCATCTTCTTTTAATAATCTTAAACAATGTGGTAAGAAATGATTATAATGTCCCTTTCCCGCATCCATAAATATTAAATCGAATTTTTCATCAAGATTTTCTAAAACTTCAAGACAGTCCCCTTCTTTTATAGAAATTTTATCTTGAAGATTAAACTTTTCTATATTTTTTGTTGCAAGGTCTATCATTTCTTTACTTCTTTCTATAGTAATAATATCAGGATTAGTTTTTGAAGCTTCATACATAAGTATAGATGAATAACCTATAGCAGTTCCAAGTTCTAAGATTTTTAATGGTTTTTTCATACTAACCATAAATTCTAAAAACTTTGCAGTTTCTTTTTGTACTATAGGAACTTTATTCTCTTTAGCAAAATCTTCTAATTCCTTAAGCTTTCCTTTGCTTTCTCCAATTAACCCTCTTAAATATTCTTCCATATATTCATAAGTAATTCCACTCATATATTCCTCCAAGATAATTTAATATCCAAATTCAACTTTCTTTTTTTCAAATTCTGAATAACTATTTGTAAAATAGTGTTCTCCAGTTTTAGGATTTAATAAGTAATAAATATAATCCGTTTTAGCAGGTTCAAGCGCTGCAATTAATGAAGGCTTTCCTGGATTTGCTATTGGGCCTACTGGCAATCCTTTATTTTTATAAGTATTATATGGTGATTCTACCTCCAAATGCTTATATAATACCTTATCTACATGTTTTCCTAATGCATAGATAACAGTTGCATCTATTTGAAGTGGCATATTCTTTTCAATTCTATTATCAATAACTGAAGATATTAGCGGTCTATCTTTTTCAGTTCTAGCTTCTTTTTCAATTAATGATGCTTTAGTTACCACTTCATCAATTTCATCTGTAGGAACAGTTACCCCTGTTTCACTTTCAACTTCTTTCATAACAGATTGAAATTTATCTAACATAGTTTTTATAACCTCATTTGGTGTAGATCTTTTTGGGAATAAATATGTATCTGGGAATAAAAATCCTTCTAATGCATATCTTCTTTTATTATCTTTTTTTATGTAATCTGGAAGAGGATAATTATTAACTGCTTTTAAAAATTCTTCTTTTGAAAATAATTTATCTTTTTGAAGAATATCAGCTATTTGTACTACAGTATATCCTTCTGGAATAACAACCTTAACTGCACTTTCAGTTTGCAATGTTTCTAAAAGCTTTGAAAGGGTTATATCTGTTTTAACTGTATATGTTCCTTTTGTTACTTTAGGATTAACTCTATTTAGTTTTAAATAAAGTTTTATAAATAATTCATTTTTAATTAAATCCTTTTCTTTAAGTTCATTTAATAAAGTATAGAATCCTTCTCCTTCTTTTACCTCAACTACAATACTTTCTTTATTTGATTTTAATGGATGATTTATAGTTTTAGTATACATAAAAATAGTACCAATTATTAAGATTAGCAAAACTACAAAAATAGTCAAAATTCCTTTAGATTTCTTCATAAAATCCCCCTATATACAAAAGTAAATAGCCAAAATTTCGGCTATTCACTTTATTATAATACTTTTTTTTCACTTTATAAAGTAAAATTTAAATCTATTACTTTTTGCTTCTGCTAGCTCTTCTTCTTCTTTCAGCACTATCTAAGATAGTTTTTCTCATTCTTACATTTTGTGGAGTTACTTCAACTAATTCATCACTATTTATGAATTCTAAGGCTTTTTCTAAAGTCATCTTTATTGGTGGAACTAATTTAACTGCTTCATCAGCACCTGATGATCTTGTGTTTGTAAGTTTTTTACCTTTACATACATTTATATCTATATCTTCTGCTCTTCCACATACACCAACTATCATTCCTTGATATACAGGTGTACCAGCTTCTATAAATAATGATCCTCTTTCTTGAGCATTAAATAATCCGTATGCTATAGCATCTCCTTGTTCAAATGATACTATTGACCCTCTGCTTCTTCCTGGAATTTCTCCCTTAAATGGTGCATATCCGTGGAATACGTGGTTCATTATACCGTTACCCTTAGTATCTGTCATGAATTCATTTCTAAATCCTATAAGACCTCTAGCTGGTATTACGAATTCTAATCTAGTATAACCATTTACTGCTGATGTCATATTAACCATTTCACCTTTTCTTGGTCCAAGCTTTTCCATTACAGGTCCCATGAACTCTTCTGGTACGTCTATAGTTAAGTATTCCATTGGTTCTACTTTTTTACCGTCTTCTTCTTTGAAGATAACATTAGCTTTTGATACTTGTAATTCGTATCCTTCTCTTCTCATTGTTTCGATTAGTACTGAAAGGTGTAATTCCCCTCTACCTGATACTTCGAAACAATCTGGAGTTATTTCTCTAACTCTTAAACTTACATTAGTTTCAAGTTCCTTCATTAATCTATCTCTTAAATGTCTTGAAGTTATGAAATCTCCTTCTTGACCTGCAAATGGTGAATCATTTACCATAAAGTTCATGCTAAGTGTTGGCTCATCTATTTCTACAAATGGAAGAGCTTCAGGATTTTGTGAATCTGCTATTGTTTCTCCAATGTTAGCATCAGTTACACCACTTAAAGCTATTATATCTCCAATTGAAGCACTTTCAACTTCTTCTCTCTTTAATCCATTATATCCAAATAATGAAGTAATCTTATAATTTGATTTGCTTCCATCTTGTCTTACTAAAGTTACAGGTTGGTTCTTTCTAACTGTTCCTCTATGAATCTTACCTATTGCTATTCTACCAACATATTCGTTTGTATCTAATGTAGTAACAAGCATTTGTAATGGTCCATCTGCATATCCTTCTGGTGATGGAACATGTTCTAAGATTGTCTCAAATAAAGGAGTCATATTTTCATTTGTATCTTCTACATTATATCTTGCAAATCCATCTCTTGCTGAAGCATAGATTATTGGGAAATCTAATTGTTCATCATCAGCACCTAATTCTAAGAATAATTCAAATACTTCATCTATAACTGCTTCTGGTCTAGCATCTGGTTTGTCTATTTTATTTATAACAACTACTGGTCTTAAGCCTAATTCTAATGCTTTTTTAAGAACGAATTTAGTTTGAGGCATTGGACCTTCATATGAATCAACTACTAATAATACTGAATCAACCATTTTAAGTACACGTTCAACTTCCCCACCAAAGTCTGCGTGTCCTGGAGTATCAACTATGTTTATTTTTACTCCATTATATTGTACTGCAGTGTTTTTTGAAAGAATTGTGATTCCTCTTTCTTTTTCTAAATCATTTGAGTCCATAGCTCTTTCTTGAACTTTTTCATTAGCTCTGAAAGTATGACTATCTTTTAATAAAGCATCAACTAAAGTAGTCTTACCATGGTCAACGTGAGCTATTATAGCTATGTTTCTAATATCTTCTCTTTTAGTTAGTTCCATTATGTTCCTCCATCTTTTAGCTTTACTTTTATTTTTCTATGTAAACCTATAATATTTTTTTTCAAAAAGAAAATTGGATACTCGTGTACCCAATTCTCGCACTAATTTATATTCTAATCTTTACTATTTAAAAAGTCAATATAAATGATTGCTAAATGAACCATTTATCAAACTAAATTTCCATAATTATTGGTAGTATCATAGGTTTTCTCTTAGTTTTTTCATATAAGAAGTTTCTAAGTTCATCTCTAATTCTACTCTTTATAGTCGCCCAATCAGTAATTTTTGACTTTTCACATTCATTTAGAACATCTTTAACAATTTCCCTTGCCTCATCCATAAGTCCTTCAGATTCTCTTACATATACAAATCCTCTTGAAATTATATCTGGTCCTGCAATTACTGATGCACTTTCTCTATCAAGTGTTACAACAACAGTTAAAATACCATCTTGTGAAAGATGTTTTCTATCTCTTAAAACTATATGTCCAACATCTCCAACACCTAATCCATCAACAAGCACTTGGCCTGATGTTACAGATCCATTTTTTCTTATAGAATTACGCGTTATTTCTATAATATCACCAGTCTCTGGTAATACATAATTTCTTTGATTTAATCCAACACTAACAGCAAGTTCAGCATGTTGTTTTAGATGTCTATATTCACCATGAACTGGTATAAAGAATCTAGGTCTTACTAAAGTTTGCATAAGTTTTAATTCTTCTTGACAAGCATGACCTGAAACGTGAACATTCTCATCAGATCCATATATAACTTCTGCACCCTTTTTAAATAATTGATTTATAACCTTTGATACTAATTTTTCATTACCTGGTATTGGAGTTGCTGATATTATTACAGTATCCCCTTCAACTATAGAAATCTTTTTATGTTCTGAAGCTGCCATTCTAGCAAGAGCAGACATTGGCTCTCCTTGGCTTCCAGTTGTTATAATAACAACTTCTTCATTTTTATATTTTTGTGTTGCATCAATTGTTATTAAAGTATCTTTTTGTAATTTTAAATATCCAAGTTCTATAGCTACTTGAATGATATTTTCCATACTTCTTCCTGATACTGCAACCTTTTTATCATACATCTCTGCTGCTGTTAT
The DNA here is from genome assembly GCF_034179595.1 of Clostridium sp. Lineage (GTDB taxonomy): Bacteria > Bacillota > Clostridia > Clostridiales > Clostridiaceae > Clostridium. The sequence goes on along the minus strand of NZ_JAXFPT010000067.1, from coordinate 22,419 downwards.
TATTTGTTGAATTCTATGAATATTTGATGCAAAAGTGGCAACTAAAATTCTTCCCTTCGCTCTACCAAATAGTCTCTTTAAGGTTTCACCAACAACGCTTTCTGATTTTGTATAGCCTGGACGTTCTACGTTAGTAGAGTCAGCCATCATAACAAGCACACCTTTTCTTCCAAGTTCTGCAAACCTTGCAAAATCTGTTCTAACACCATCTATTGGAGTATGATCTATTTTAAAATCTCCTGTATGTAGAACAACTCCAAGTGGAGTATGAATTGCTATTGCAACTGAATCAGCGATTGAATGATTAGTTTTAATAAATTCAACTGTTACACTTTGTAATTTCACTTTATCTTTTGGTTTTACTTTACATAATTTTGTAGTAGCTAAAAGTCCGTGTTCTCTTAGCTTAGTCTCTACAATTCCTAAAGTAAGCTTAGTTCCATATATAGGTACATTTAATTGTTTTAAAACATATGGAAGTGCACCTATATGGTCTTCATGTCCGTGAGTTAAAAATATTCCTCTAACTTTATCCTTATTTTTTAATAGATAAGATATATCTGGTATAACTATATCTATTCCATACATATCTACATCAGGAAATTTAAGTCCACAGTCTATGATTACAATATCATCTTTGTATTCTATAACCGTAAGATTTTTCCCAATTTCATCTATTCCACCTAAAGGAATAATCTTAACTTTAGCTTTTTCATTTCTCATATTTCCCCTCCTTATTCAAAATATATATAAATAAAGGATACTATTTCCTTTAATTTTCCTTATTTTTTTCCTTTTCCATGCAGTTTTCGCATATTCCAAAAAACTTTACACTATGATCTTGTATTTTGAACTTATACTTTGATTCTACTCTTTGTTCTAATTCATCTAACAAGTCTTCTTCTACTTCTAAAACTTTATTACACTTATTGCAAATCAAATGGTGATGTCTATGTTCTTCATCTTGATGAATAATTTCATACCTACTACACCCGTCGCTTAACTCTAATCTAGATAATAAATTAACTTCTTCAAGTAAAGCTACTGTTCTATAAACTGTAGCTAACCCTATTTCTGGACAATCTTTTTTAACTTCATCATATATTTCTTCAGCTGTTAAATGATTACCTTCATTTCTTATTATAGTATCAACTATCGCTCTTCTTTGAGGAGTTAATTTATATCCCTTTTTCTTTAAGTCTTCCTTAAGTTCTTGCATATCAAAAGAAATTAGGCCTCCCATTTGCAACACCTCTTTCTGTTATTCTAGTCCTCTTGCATTAATAAGTTATAAGCTTCTTCTACCATTGCAAATTCTGCTTCATCTTCTATGTTTACAAGATTATCGCTTCCATCTTCATCTTTTTCAACTCTAAGAACTACCGCTTCGTCATCTTCTTCATCAGCAGCAGTTAAAACTACATATTCAGTGTTTAAATCATCTATCTTAAAAAAGCTAACTACTTTAAATGATAATTCATTCCCCTCTTCATCTAATAAATCAATATATTCTATATCTTTTTCCATACTTATTATCTCCTTTTTTATATATTTTAATTATAAAATCAAAGTCTTGTCAATAATTACTTTCAATTAATAATTACAGTTTTGATATTCTATCTAAATATCCTTGTAAAATATAAGTCGCCGCTACCTTATCAACTATCTTTTTTCTTTTTCCTCTTGATAAATCAGCTTCAAGCATTGCTCTATGTGCAGCAACTGTTGTAAGTCTTTCATCCCAAAACACTATTTCTAAGTCTACAGCTTCTTTTAAAAGTTCACTAAATTCTTTTATCTTTTCTCCAGCAAATCCAATTGAACCATCCATATTTTTAGGTAATCCAATTACTATAGTTTCTACAGAATATTCATCACATATTCTCTTAACAGCTTCTATATCTTCGCTCTTTTTAGTTCTTCTTATAGTTGTTATACCTTGTGCTGTAAAACCTAATGGGTCTGAAATAGCAACTCCAACTGTTTTTTGTCCAACATCTAATCCTAATATTCTCATATTATCTCCCTAAAACAAAAGATGCCCTTCAACAGGGCATCTTTTTTATTTTATCTCTAAATAAGATTTTATAACTTCTTCAAGAATTTCGTCTCTTTCAAGTTTTCTTACTAAAGCTCTTGCTCCGTTGTAATTTGTAATGTAAGTAGGGTCTCCTGATATTAGATAACCAACAAGTTGATTAATTGGATTATACCCTTTCTCTTGAAGTGAATTGTAAACCTCTGTTAAAATAGCTTTTGTTAACACTTCTTTGTTTTTTGTCAAATCAAATTGCATTGTATGTTCTAAATTATTACTCATATTCTACGCTGCCTTTATTAGCAGCTCACCCCCTTACCTTATGTTAAAGGAAACTTATATATTATTAATAGTAATCTCCATTTTTATTTTTTTATATTCATATCTTCTAAGATAATTATAACCCATATCCTTTTAAAAGTACACTATTTTACTAAAGTTTCAATTATGTTATATGCTTTATCTATTGCTTCGTTTATTTTTTCAGGAAGTTTTCCACCAGCTTGAGCCATGTCAGGTCTTCCACCTCCACCGCCTCCAACTACTGCTGCTACTTCTTTAATTATCTTACCACAATGAATTCCACTATTTACTGCATCTTTATTTGCCATTGCAACTAAGTTAACTTTATCATTTACTTTACTTACTAATACAACTATTGATTTTGGAGCTTTATTTCTTATTTTATCTCCTAAATCTCTTAATGCATTTCCATCTATATCTTCTAATGCATATGCTATTGCAGTTATACCATTTATGTCTTTAGCTGAATTTAGTATTTCATCTTCAACTCCGCTTGTAAGTTTTGATTTTAACTCTGCAATTTCTTTTTCTTTTTCTTTTATTTCTACTGTTTGTGTTGTAATTTTATTTAATATTTCTTTTTCATTACACTTTAATGCAGCACATGCTTCTTTTAGCATTCTTTGCTTTTCTTCAACATATTTTATTGCTGCAAATCCTGTTAATGCTTCTATTCTTCTAGTTCCTGCCGCAACTCCTGCTTCATTTATTATCTTAAATAATCCAATTTCTCCTGAATTTAAAACGTGAGTACCTCCACAAAGTTCCATTGAATAGTCTCCAACAGATACAACTCTAACTTTATCTCCATACTTATCATCAAATAATGCCATAGCACCTTTTTCTTTTGCTTCTTCTAATGTCATAAGATCTGTATCAACTCTATATACTTGCATTATTTTTTCATTAACTAAATTCTCTGCTTTTTGAAGTTCTTCTTCAGTTAAACCTTGGAAATGAGTAAAATCAAATCTTAATCTTTCATCATCTACAAATGAACCTGCTTGATTTACGTGATCTCCTAAAACTTCTTTTAATGCTTCATGTAACATATGAGTTGCTGTATGGTTTTTACGTATATTATTTCTTCTAGTTACATCTATCTTTAATTCTGCTTCTTCATTTAATTTTACTATTCCCTTATTTATGTTTACATAGTGAATAGTTTTTCCACCAACATTGTTTTTAGTGTTATATACATAGGCTTCAAAGTCTTTACCTTTTATTATTCCTGTATCACCAACTTGGCCTCCCATTTCTGCATAAAATGGTGTCTTATCAGTTACTATATATCCTTTTTGGCCTTCTTTTAATTCTTCTACAACTTCTTTATCTGTTGCTAGGAATAATACTTTTCCTACAGCTTCGTCTTTATCATATCCAACAAATTCGCACTTTATATCATTATCAACTAAGTTTATTGGTGATTCTTCACTTCCCATGTAAGTGAATTCTCCTCTAGCACTTCTAGCTCTTTCTCTTTGTTCTTGCATTTCTTTATCAAATGAAGCTCTATCTATTGTAATATTTTTTTCTTCTAAAATTTCTTCTGTTAATTCATAAGGGAAACCATAAGTGTCATATAACTTAAATGCTTTTTCTCCACTTAATACATTATTGTTTTCTTTTTCTAATTCTTCAATGTATCCTAAAAGTATTCCCATTCCTGAATCTATTGTTTCATTAAATCTTTCTTCTTCTAATGTAACAATCTTTTCAATGTAATCTTTTTTAGAAATAAGTTCATCGTATTCAACACCGTAATTTTCAACTACTGAATCTACGATATCTTTTAAGAATAAACCTTTTATTCCAAGAACCCTTCCGTGTCTTGCAGCTCTTCTTAAAAGTCTTCTAAGTACATATCCTCTTCCTTCATTACTTGGTTGGATACCATCTGAAATCATCATAGTAACAGATTTAACGTGATCTGTTATTATTCTAAGTGATATATCTTTTGTCTTGTCTTCTCCATATTTAACACCTGAAAGGTCTGAAACTTTTCCTAATATATTTTTAACTGTATCTATTTCAAATATATTATCAACACCTTGCATTAAAGTAGCAAGTCTTTCAAGTCCCATTCCTGTATCTATGTTAGGATTTTGTAATCTTTCATAATTACCTTTTCCATCGCCATCAAATTGTGTAAATACTAAGTTCCAGAATTCTATAATTCTATCTTCATCACTTGCTTTTACAAATTCTTCAGCAGTTTTAACTGGTTCTACATCTACACCTCTATCAAAGTGAATTTCTGTACATGGACCACATGGACCTGCACCATGTTCCCAGAAGTTATCTTCTTTTCCAAGTCTAAATATTCTGTTTGTATCTATATCAGTTTTATTTTTCCATATTTCAAACGCTTCATCATCATCTAAGTAAATTGTTACATATAGTTTATCTTTTGGCATTTGTAATACTTCAGTTATAAACTCCCAAGCCCATGGAATTACTTCTTCTTTAAAATAATCTCCAAATGAGAAGTTACCAAGCATTTCAAAGAAAGTACCATGTCTTGATGTCTTACCTACGTTTTCGATATCACCTGTTCTTATACATTTTTGACAAGTTGTAATTCTCTTTTTTGGTGGTTCTTGTAAACCTGTAAAATATGGCTTAAGTGGCGCCATACCTGCATTTATTAATAATAAACTTTTATCATTTTTTGGAACTAAAGAAAAACTCTTTAATCTTAAATGATCTTTACTTTCAAAAAACTTTAAATAAAGTTCTCTTAATTCATTTGTTCCCATATACTTCATATTTTTTACCTCCATTAAACTAAAAAAAGCCTTCATCCCAAAATAACAACAAGGGACGAAAGCTACTCTTCCGCGGTACCACCCTAATTATGTAAAAATCTTTACATCTCTTTAAATGGTTATAGCTCATGGGTAGCTTCAAAATGATTTATTTAGAAGTTTTCACCAAACACTTCCTCTCTAAAAAATAAGTTCAAATTTACTCATCCCAATCATTGCTAAATATTGAATTTGATAAGGAAATTATATTTTATATAATTTGATATGTCAATATTTTTAATAAGTTTTGTTATTTTAATATAAAAATTTCTATTAAAACAAATAATAATTTAAATCATCATATATTACCTTTAATATAACACCTATCGGTATAGCTAAAATCATTCCAACAACTCCACTAGTTCTTTCACCTATTAATAAAAGTATAATTATTAGTAAAGGATGAATATTAGTGCTCTCAGCTGTTATTTTTGGAGCTAATATATTACCTTCAATTTGTTGAACTATTAATATACCTATTATAACCCATAATCCCTTAATTGGTGAATCCATAAAAGCTATAAGGACTGCTGGTACCCCTCCAAAAAAAGCTCCAAAATACGGAACTACATTAAATACTCCATTAATTATTGCAAGTAAAAGCATAAACTTAATATCTAAAATTAAAAATAAAATAAAGCACATAATACCTGTTATTAATGACAATAAAATCTGACTTACTATATATCTTTCAAGAAGTAAGTTAATATCTTCTATAATTTTTTTAGTTAAATTTCTCTTTTCTATAGGCACTAATAAATATAATTTATTTGATATGTTTGTTCCATCTGATAAAAAATAATATGTAACTATAGGTATAATAGCTACAGATACTATATTGCTAGAAAAATTTATAATTCGATTTATAGTATCATTAGATACTGACATAATAAGCTTCCATGACTTAGTCTTTATCTCATTATATATAAGATTTAGTATAGATGACTTACTTTCTTCTATTTTTTGTTCAATATATACTAAATAACCCATAAGTTTATTAATTAGATTAGGTAAATTTCTAATTTCGTTAAAGATTTTAGGTATTATCATTAAAAGCAATAATACTATAACTAGAAATATACTAAGCATAATTATAAGTGTTGATACTTTTTTAGATAATTTAGATTTATTTAAGATAAAATTTCTAAGCGGCCTTAATATATAAGCTAAGATTGCTGATACTATTATTATATTTATAACTTCTCTAAATACACCCCAGTAAAGATATAAAACTACAGCTAAAATTAATAGTAATAATATAATTGATTTTATTATTAATGGCTTATTTTTAGTTAGAGATTTCATTATTTTTTACCTTTCTTGGCATAAGCTTTAAACTCATATTATCTTTACCTGTGTATAATATATATTCTTCTCCTAAAATACATTGATTTATAAGTAAAATCTGCTTACCTTTTAAAAGCTTCTCTATAACCCCTGTACTAATTAATAAACCTTTTATTGAAAAATCATTTTCTCTAATAATTAAATCCTCTATTGTACCTTTTATATTTCCATTTAGATCAATTATCTCCATGCCTTTAATATCTTTTAATTTAATACCGCTATATTTAATGCTTTTTCTTACAATAATTTCTTTATCAATAGATATTATATCTTCGCATCTTACAAAATTCTTTTTTGAAAATAATGAATAACTAGAAATATCAAGACCTATTACTTTCCCTTCATAGAAATTAATAAAAATATCTTCTACAATACCTATCTTTTTACTATTAACATCATAAACACTTTTCATATAGAAATCCTTGCTCTTAAGCATAAATAAACCTCCTAAGTCTAATAAACTTAGTTTATCCATTATTATGAAATTTAAACTATCTAGTAGAAATAAAAAAGACTAGAGAAAATCTCTAGTCTTAATAAATTATGCTAATCCTTCAATTATTCCGCCACCAACAACGATTTCGCCATCATAAAATACTACTGATTGACCTTTTGTTATTGCTCTTTGCTTTTCTTTAAAGGATACCTTAACTCTTCCATCTGGAAGTGGTGAAATCACTGCATCAGCTGGCTTTGCTGAATATCTAACCTTAGCTTGAACATTCATTTCTCCCTTTAATTCATCAAATGGTATGAAATTTACATCCTTAGCTATTAAATCATTGTTAAATATAGTTTCTTCAGAACCTAATACAACTTCATTTGTTTCAGGTCTTATATCTGTTACAAATACTGGTTTTCCAAGAGCTATTCCTAATCCTTTTCTTTGACCAATAGTGTAATATACTATTCCTTTGTGCTTACCTAATATATTACCTTTACTATCTACAAAGTTACCTGGTTTAACTTCTCCTGGACGTTCTTCTTTTATAAATCTTCCATGATCATTATCAGAAATAAAGCATATTTCTTCACTATCTTTCTTATTATGAACAGCTAGCCCTATTTCCTTTGCAATTTCTCTTATTTTATCTTTAGTATACTCACCACATGGCATTAGTGTATGTGCTAATTGATCTTGCGTAAAGTTATATAGTGCATAAGTTTGGTCTTTTCTATCATCATCAGATCTTATTAAAAGATATCTTCCATCTCTTTCTTCAATCTTAGCATAATGACCTGTTGCAACATATTCTGCACCTATTCCTCTTGCTTTTCTTAAAAGTTCATCAAACTTTAAATGTTTATTGCAAGCAATACATGGATTTGGAGTTTTTCCATCTATGTATTCTTGAACAAAGTACTTGATTACATTTTCTTTAAATGAATCTCTAAAGTTTAATACATAAAAAGGAATATCTAATTTTTCGCAAACTCTTCTAGCATCATCTACAGCTGATAAAGAACAACATCCACCTTCTCTTTCTTCATATTCTTTATCCTCTTGCCAAATTTGCATAGTGATACCTATTACATCATAACCTTGTTTCTTTAAAAGGTAAGCAGCGACGGAGCTATCAACTCCGCCGCTCATACCTACAACAACCTTCTTCTTTTCCATTCTATCACCTATTCTTCTCCGTGAACGTGGTCGTGTAAATCATCTCCGTGTTCTTCAAAGTCCCAAGCTTCTAAGCCTTCCTTTTTTCTATAATCATTTATAGCTTTGTGGATTGCTTCTTCAGCTAAAACTGAACAATGCATCTTTACTGGTGGAAGTCCATCTAATGCTTCTGCAACTGCTTTGTTTGTAAGATCCCAAGCTTCTTCAACAGTTTTTCCTTTTATTAATTCAGTAGCCATTGATGATGAAGCTATAGCAGAACCACAACCAAATGTTTCAAACTTAGCATCTACTATTTTATTGTCTTCTATTTTAAGATATACTCTCATTATATCTCCGCATTTAGCGTTACCAACTTCTCCTACGCCGTTTGCATCTTCTATTATTCCTACATTTCTTGGATTTCTAAAATGGTCCATTACCTTTTCACTATATATCATAATTATCTTTCTCCCTTCTTAATAAAGTCAGTCCATAATGGTGACATCTTTCTTAATCTTTCTATAATCGGTGGTACAACTTCTAAAACATAATCTACATCTTCTTGTGTTGAATTATCACCTAATGTTAATCTTAATGATCCGTGTGCTTTTTCATGTGGTAAACCTATAGCAAGTAATACATGTGAAGGATCTAATGATCCTGAAGTACAAGCACTACCACTTGATGCACATACTCCTTCAAAATCTAATGAAAGTAATATTGATTCTCCTTCAATAAATTCAAATGAAACATTTACGTTACCTGGAAGTCTCTTATCTCCTCTTGGTCCATTTAATCTAGTGTAAGGAATCTTTAATAATCCATCTATTAATTGATCTCTTAAAACAGTCATTCTTTTAGCATGTTCTTCTAAGTTTTCTGTTGCAAGTTCTATTGCCTTACCAAGTCCAACTACTCCTGCTATATTTTCTGTTCCTGCTCTTCTATTTCTTTCTTGACCACCACCGTGAATTAGGTTATGTATTCTAACACCTTTTCTTACATAAAGTGCTCCTATTCCTTTTGGTCCATAAATCTTGTGACCTGCAAGTGATAATAAATCAATATTCATATCTTTAACGTCGATTTTAACATTTCCAACTGCTTGAACTGCATCTGTATGGAATAAGATTTTTCTTTCTCTACAGATTTCACCGATTTCTTTTATTGGTTCTATTGTACCAATTTCATTATTAGCAAACATTACAGATACTAATATTGTCTTGTCTGTGATTGCATTTTTAAGATCTTCTATTTTTACAAAACCTTCTTCATCTACATCTAGATAAGTCACTTCAAAACCTTGTTTTTCTAGGTATTGACAAGTATGTAATACTGCATGGTGTTCTATCTTAGTTGTTATGATATGGTTTCCTTTATTTTTGTATGCTGAACATATACCTTTAATAGCCCAGTTATCTGCTTCTGATCCACCACCTGTGAAATATATTTCATTAAGGTCTGCATTTAAAGCTTTTGCAACTTGACCTCTAGCTTTATCTATAGCCATCTTTGTTTCTCTTGATATTCCATAGAATGAAGATGGATTTCCGAATTTATTAGTGAAGTATGGAAGCATTTCTTCTAAAACTTCTGGTTTAACATATGTTGTTGCAGCATAATCCATATATACTGATTTCATTTCTATTCACCTCTACCTACAAGATTTATCTCTTGTCTTTTTTGTTTCAAAATTTCATAATCATTAACTATATCTTGAAGTGTTATTGATTTTATAACACTATCAATGCTATCTTGTATCTTTTTCCAAAGAATTCTTGTTGCGCAATATTGAAGATTATCACATGATGAACCATCTACGCAATCTGAAACTTCAATTGGTCCTTCTAAGACATATATAATATCTGATATCTTTATATCTTTAGGTTCTCTATTAAGTACATACCCACCTTGAGCACCTCTTATACTTTTTATAAGATCAGCTTTTCTAAGGGGACTAAAAAGTTGTTCTAAATAATACTCTGATATATTTTGTCTTTTTGATATTGTCTTTATAGATACTGGTGCAGTTCCATAATTAAGTGCTAAATCAACCATGGCCTTAACTCCATATCTACCCTTTGTTGAAAGTTTCATTTTTCTCCCCCCTTAAAGTTGAGTAACTTACTACGATTTATGTTTATATCTTACCAAATCACTCGGCTATTGTCAACAAACTTACTTAAATAATTTTATAAAAAAAATAAAAGACACAAAATGTGCCTTTTATTTATATATAATATCCTATTTTTTATATTTTATATTATTCCAATAATTTTCTATTCCTTTTTCAAATTTATTATTTCCAGGTATATAATACTTTTTATGTTTTATATTATTAGGTAAGTATTGTTGACTTACATATGAATTCTCGTAGTTATGTGGATATTTATAGTCTATCCCTCTATTTAAATTTTTTGCTCCACTATAATGAGCATCTTTTAGGTGGTTTGGTATATCATCTATTTTCATATTTTCTAAATCTTCTAAAGCTGAATCTATAGCAAGATAAGCCTTATTAGATTTAGGACTAGTTGCTAAAAGTATCGTTGCCTCAGCAAGTGGTATTCTTGCCTCTGGAAACCCAAGTTCTCTTGCTGAATCAACTAATGACTTAACTATCATAGCAGCTTGTGGATATGCAAGTCCTATATCTTCACTTGCTATAACTTGAAGCCTTCTACATATAGATATTAAATCTCCTGCTTTAATAAGCCTTGCTAGATAATGAATAGCTGCATCAGGATCACTTCCCCTTATAGATTTTTGAAATGCACTTAATATATCATAATGATTATCACCTTTCATATCATAAGAAACAATCTTTGTCTGCGTGCTTTCTCTTGCTACTTCTAAATCTATTATTATTTCTGCTTCTTTATTAGGGTTAGTAGAATTTATAGCAACTTCAAGAGCATTTAATGCTTTTCTAACATCTCCATTAGAAGCTTTAGCAAAATATTTATAAGCATCATCGTAAACTACTATCTTTAAACTTTCATAATCTTTTTCTTCGATACAAACTGCTCTTTTTAATGCATCAATCACATCTTCTTCATCTAATGGTTTAAATTCAAATATAGTTGATCTGCTTAAAAGTGCCTTAAAAATATAATGATAAGGATTTTCTGTAGTAGATGCTATTAAAGTTATTCTTCCATCTTCTATATATTCAAGAAGAGATTGTTGTTGTTTTTTATTAAAATTTTGAATTTCATCCAAATAAAGAACTACTCCATCTCTTCCCATAAATGTATCAAGCTCTTTTCCTATCTCTTGTATATCTTTCAATGAAGCAGTCGTTGCATTTAATTTATAAAATCTTTTATTTATCTTATTAGAAATTATATTTGCAACTGTAGTTTTTCCTACTCCTGGTGGACCATAAAAAATCATATTATTTATTGTTCCACTTTTAATTATTCTATTTAAAATCTTATTTTCTCCTAATATATGTTTTTGACCAAATACTTCATTTAATTCATTAGGTCTTATTTTCTCAGCTAATGGTTTACGCATTTTCCCACTCTTTTCTAAAAATTAATATTAAGTTATTATATCATAATAATTATAGAATATTTTCTACTTTATAATTATAATATAACTTAAAAACTAAAGGAGATGATTATATGATTATAGTAAATAATAAAGAAGATATTTATGATTTATTAAAAAAAGACTGCATGACTTTGCTTTACTTTTCTTCTCCAAGTTGTGCAGTATGCGATGTAGTAAGAAATAAACTTGAACTTACTTTAAAAGATTTTCCTAAAATATCAGCATATGAAATTCCACCTTATAACAATGAGGAAATCTTAGCCCATTTTAATATTTTTACTTTTCCTGCAATACTTCTTTATATAGATGGAAAAGAATATTTAAGAGAAGCAAGACATTTTAGTGTAGAAAATCTAATTCAAGATATAACTAGATATTATGAATTATTTAATCAAAAATAAAAATAAGCTCTTAATTTTAAGAGCTTATTTTTTATTCTACTTGAGTTAAAAGTCTTTTTAAAATATCTAACATCTTATTTTCAGTTATTTCATCATTACCTACAACAAGTATTCCTCTAATATCATTATCTGAAAGATCCCATTTATATGTTACAAATCTAACTTTACTTTCTTCTGGTAAAAATTCTTCTATTTCCATAGCGCTTTCTTCTGCAAGAGATGCATATTCTTCAAATAGAGAATCTTCATCAAGTTCTTCTATATTGGTAAATACTTCAATTTCTTCGTTTAATATTTCTACTGGAATACTTAAATTATATGCACATACATCTTCTCTTTTAGTTCCCTTAGTCATATCCTTAAGAACTTTAAATTCTGTATTCTCTTCTATGCTTTCTCCGATTTCTTTTGTATCTAATATTTCTGTTCCAAAAACAATATACATTAAAAATACCTTCTTTCAAGTTTAAATATTATATTGAAATAGCTCTATGTCCAATTCCAATAACGACTTCATCTAAATGAAGTAATCCTATATTTAGGAAAATACAAACTGATATATGCTCACCCTTTCTAGCTATACCAATCTTTCCTCCAACATTTTGACCACTTGCTCTATTTTGAACTTGCATTAAAGCATCTCTAGTAGCCCCTACTATAGCTCCTTCATGTACATGTTCTTCCCTAATTAAATTATTTCTTTTAGATGAAACAAGAGCTCTTTCTAAAATTTTTAAAATAGACTCATTAATATTTCCACCAACATTTACAGCAGTAACAAAAAAACCATCTTCTTTATATTTTGATTTTAAGACTTCTTCTTCTTCCCTGCTTGAAATTGCCATTCTCGTTGCAACTTTTGCAACTTCTGTACTAGTATTTTTCACCTTTATAATCCCCATTTCTTAAAGAAATATAAATTACTTATAAGATAAATGAAAAAGCTATATATTCCTCTATAATATATACTATATCATCTACCTCTTCTTCTCCTAAATCTATTATGTCTCCTTTAATGTATTCTAAATATCTCATTAATACAATGCATAATGATATCTTAAATATACTCTTTTCTGACATACCCTTATTATTAAAATTATTTTTTTCTCTTAACATATTATATATGTTGCATACTTCTCTAGAGAAAACTTCATCATCTCTTATAAAACTCGAAGCCAGTCCTATAAGTGGATAAACATCTCCTTCTATAAATTTATAATTATCTATTAAATTGCATCTAATATTTAGAGTTTTTTCAATCTTTTTATCTATATCTGAATTAGTTATAAGAAGCGAAAGATAAAAACAATCTAAACTATTAACTTCTTTTAAATTTATACTTTTTATCTTTGAATCAATTTTCTTTATATCATCAGCTATCTCATATATTTCTTTATCTATATCTGTTAGATAAACATAAACTATGTAATCTTCTTTCATAAAAAAGTCATATTGATTTTGATTTATAACTTCTTTTATTTCAAATAATTTATTTAATTTTTCTTCTAATTCATCGCCCTTAAACTTTTTTGATAATAAAAATGCTGTGTAAAGTGCTTGTTTATTATCTTTAAAGCCTCTTTCTATTAAAGATTGATTTATATATTTAGTATTTAAAAAAACTTCTTCATAGTCTTTTCTAGCATTCATAAGAATAGAGAAAACTTTATTAAACTCTCCTCTGAATTTAGAATTAAACTTAGTATTTTTCCTAATATACTTACGTATTTTTTTCACCCTAGCCTCATTAACTCCTTCATAAGATCCATTTGCAATTAAAGATGCTAGTGAGTTTAATTCTTTTCCATCCCATCTTAGATTTTTTTTAAATTCATTATTTAGTTCAATAAAATTTCTTACTTTTTCTTTCAGCTCAATATCCATTTCATCATCCTCATAAAATTATTACATTAAATATTAAATAATATCTAATTATATATTATTTATAATATAATACAACTGTCAATAAATTTCAAAAAAAGAATTAGAACAAAATACCTGTTCTAATTCCCTTAACTCTCTTTTATAAGTTTTCTCCAAATTTTCTAAACTTTTTATACTTTTTTTCTAAAAGTTCATCTTCCTTTAAATCTTTTATTTTATCAAGTTCTGATAAAATTTTTCTCTTTAAATTATTTGCTGCACGCTCAGGATTTTTATGAGCGCCTCCATTTGGCTCACTAACTATAAAATCTATAATATTAAATTCTATTAAATCTTCTGCTGTTATCTTCATAACTTCTGCAGCTTCTGAAGTCTTCTCTGCATCTTTCCATAATATAAATGCAAATCCTTCTGGAGAAAGTATTGAATATATAGAATGTTCAAGCATACCAATAGAATCACCAACTGCAAGTGCTAAAGCTCCACCACTTCCACCTTCTCCTGTAATTATAGAAATTATAGGTGTTTTTAATTTACTAATTTCAAAAAGGTTCATAGCAATTGCTTGACCTTGACATCTTTCTTCAGCATCTATTCCACAAAACGCACCTGGAGTATCTATAAGGCAAATTATAGGTCTTTTAAATTTCTCAGCTTGCTTCATAAGTCTAAGTGCTTTTCTATAGCCTTCTGGCTTTGGCATACCAAAGTTTCTTTCTATATTTTCTTTTGTGTTTTCACCTTTAGTAATTGAAATTACAGTTACTGGCTTTCCTGATATTTCTGCAATCCCTCCGATTATAGCTTTATCATCTCCAAAATTTCTATCTCCATGAAATTCTATAAAGTCATCAAATATATTATCTATATAAAACTTTCCAGTTGGTCTATCTTTATGTCTTGCAATTGATACCTTATCCCATGCTTTTATTTTTTTTTGCCATTCTTCTATTCATATTTTTCCACCTCATGTAGTTTAAGTATCTTATATACACAAGTTCTTAAGTCTTTTCTATCTACTATTTTATCAATAAATCCTTTCTCTAAAAGAAATTCTGACCTTTGAAAATCATCTGGCAATACTTCTTTAATAGTATTTTCGATTACTCTTCTTCCAGCAAATCCAACTAAAGCATCAGGCTCACTCAATATTATATCACCTTCCATTGCAAAGCTTGCAGTTACTCCACCAGTTGTAGGATCTGTAAGCACAGTAATGTATAATAAACCTTTTTCGCTATGTCTTGCAAGTGAAGCACTTACTTTTGCCATTTGCATAAGAGAAAAAATCCCTTCTTGCATTCTTGCTCCACCTGAAGCCGTAAATATAAACTATCCATAATTCCAGCACAAACTTTTATCCCATTAACTAAGCCAGTTCCTGTTATAACCGCTTCTTTACTATCACTTTTCAACTTAGCTTGATTTAACTTTTTTTCATATCCTTCAAAATTTAAAGGATTTTTAGTTTTTAAGTCTTTATCAAATTCTTTAAATGACATTTATCACATTTAGTCCACATACCTGAAGGTATATTTGGTTTTACATGTGAGTCTATATTTATTTTTCTAATAGTTGCATAGTTATTCTTTTTTCTAAATAAATCCTTAAGCATACATTTCCACCATCTTATTTCCTAAAAATCCAGTATCATAATCCCCTCTTAAGAATTCTTCCATCTCTAAAATTGAATATTGGAATTCTATATTTGTTTTAACTCCACCAATTCCAAATTCACTTAATGCTCTTTTCATCCTAACTATTGATTCTTCTCTATTTTCTCCATAAGCTATAAGCTTTGCAAGCATTGAATCATACTACACTCTATAGCATGACCTTTTATCTTTATATCATCTTGAGTAAATCTTAAAGGTTCTCCACTTGCTATCTTTAACTGTTCTTTTAAAAGGTCTACACCTGTTATCATTTCAGTTATTGGATGTTCAACTTGTATCCTTGTGTTCATTTCCATAAAGTAATAATTAAAATCTTTATCTACTAAAAATTCTATGCTACCTGCATTTTTATAATCACAAGCCTTAGCTGCTTTTTTAGCTATTTCACCCATTTCCATTCTAAGTTTTTCACTTAAAATTGAAGATGGTGCCTCTTCTAATACTTTTTGATTTTTTCTTTGAAGTGAACATTCACGTTCTCCTAAATGAACAATATTTCCATATTCATCTGCAAGTATTTGAAATTCTATATGTCTTGGGTTTTCAATAAATTTTTCTATATATAAAGTATCATCATTAAAGCAAGCTAATGATTCTGCTTTAGCTGTATTGTAGCCTTTTTTAAATTCTTCATCATTCCTTACTACTCTAATACCTTTTCCTCCGCCATCTGCAGCAGCTTTTATCATAATAGGATAACCTATACTCTTTGCAATATTAAGTGCATGATTTTCATTTTCTATTATTCCTTCATAACCTGGAACAACAGGAACTCCTGCACTTTTCATTAGCTCTCTAGCTTTTGCTTTGTTTCCCATAAGCTCTATAGAAGTATAATCTGGGCCTATAAATTTAATATTACATTCGCTACACATCTTTGAAAATTTAGCATTTTCAGATAGAAATCCAAATCCAGGATGAATAGCATCAGCACCAGTTAAAACACATGCACTTAATATATTTTTTATGTTTAGATAACTATCTTTTGCAGGATATGCGCCAATACAAATCGCTTCATCTGCAAGCTGTATGTGAAGGGCATCTTTATCTGCTTCAGAATAAACAGCAACAGTTGAAATTCCAAGTTCTTTGCAAGCTCTAATTATTCTTACCGCTATCTCTCCTCTATTTGCAATTAATACTTTCTTAAACATATATTTCACCTATCCTATAGCAAACATTATTTCTGCTTCACATACTTTCTTTCCATCTACCTTAGCAATACCTTTTCCAACTCCAATAGGTCCTCTAAGTTTTATTATTTCACAGCTTAATTCCAATTTATCTCCCGGAACTACCTTTTGTCTAAATCTTACTTTATCAGCTCCAGCAAAAAGTGGAATTTTTCCCTTAAATTCTTCTTTTGATAAAAGTGCAACAGCTCCAATTTGTGCTATAGCTTCAAGGATTAAAACTCCTGGCATTACTGGTTCTTGTGGAAAATGTCCTTGAAAAAATTGTTCATTTGCACTTACATTTTTATATCCTCTAATGCTATTTCCTTCTTCAATTTCTACAATTCTATCAACAAGTAAAAATGGATATCTATGTGGCAAGATTTCTCTTATTTCTTTTATTCCCATCATAATCTAAACATCCTCCTCTATCTTAAATAATGGAGTTCCATACTCTACCATATCTCCATCTTTAACTAAAACTTCCACTATCTTTCCTGAAACCTCACTTATTGTTCCTACAATTTCATTTACTTCTTCTTTTTCCCTTTTAACTTCTTCTTTTATTATCTTATCTACTTCTGTTTCTTTACTCATTGTTTGTGTCTTAAATTCTTTATTAGATATTGATTCTGTATTTCTAGTTAAAGATTTATCCATCTTTATACGAGAATCTCCATTTTCATATTCAAAATACGCAAGATCTGAAGCATTTATAAGTTCAATAAGTTCTTTAACTTCGTTAATATTCATAAATAGCCTCCTACTAATTTTCATTCCATCTTTTAAATAATAATGTAGCGTTATGTCCTCCAAATCCTAATGAATTGCTTAAGGCATAGCTTAATTTTTGTTCTCTTCCAACATTAGGTACATAATCTAAATCGCATTCTTCATCCTTTGTTTCATATCCAATTGTAGCTGGTATATATCCATCTATTAATGATTTTATACATACTATAGATTCTACTGCACCTGCTGCACCTGCTGCACCTAAAAGATGTCCTGTCATTGACTTAGTTGATGATATAGGTACTTTATATGCAAAATCTCCAAGAGCTTTTTTTATAGCTACTGTTTCAAATTTATCATTTAAAGAAGTTGCTGTTCCATGTGCATTTATATATGAAATATCTTTTGGGCTTACATTTGCCTCTTCCATAGCTTGAAGCATAGCACGCGCTGCTCCTTCTCCTTCTGGATCTGGTGATGTAATATGATAAGCATCACATGTACTTCCATATCCAACAACTTCTGCTAATATATTAGCTCCTCTTTTTTGTGCTGATTCTAAACTTTCAAGTACTAATATTCCAGCACCTTCACCCATAACAAAACCACTTCTATCTTTATCAAATGGAATTGATGCTCTATGTGGATCATTACTTGAATTTAAAGCTTTTAAGCTTGCAAAACCTTCTACTGATGCCTTAGTTATTGGAGCTTCAACACCACCTGCAAGCATAACATCTGCATATCCATGTTTTATTTGTCTAAATGCTTCACCTATTCCATTTGTTCCTGTTGCACATGCTGTAACTCTTGCAGTTGATGGTCCTTTTAATCCATATTTTATAGAAATATTTCCAGCCGCCATGTTACTTATTGCCATAGGTATGAAAAATGGTGAAACCCTCTTTGAACCTGTTGCAATTTTTGATATTTGATTTTCTATAGTTTGAAAACCTCCAATACCTGACCCAATAAGCACACCAATTCTATTTCTATCCATATTTTCAAGGTCTAAACCTGCTGATTTAATTGCTTCATCTGCACAAACTAATGCAAATTGAGCATATCTATCTAATCTCTTGCTTTCTTTTTTTCCTATTTTTTCTTCAGGATTAAAGTTTTTAACTTCTCCTGCAATTTTTACACTTAATTCGTCTTTATCTAATAGCGTTATATAGTCAATTCCTGATTTTCCGCTTTTTGTATTACTCCAAAATTCTTCTACAGTATTTCCAATAGGAGTTAAAGCTCCCATTCCAGTAACTACTACTATAAAAAAACAATCTATCTTAAAGATAAAAGATAGATTGTTTTTATTTCTTTCTTAGTCTGGCATAATAATAAATCTTAATATAAATAATATAGCAAATATGTACAATAATTTATGCACTTCTTTACCTTTTCCAGTTGCAAGTTTTACTATTGGATAAAATATCATTCCAGTTGCAATACCGTTAGCTATTGAATAAGTAAATGGCATCATAACTATAGTAAAGAAAGCTGGTACAGCTTCTGTAAAATCTGAAAAATCTATTTCTGTAACTGCACTCATCATTAAGATACCAACTATTATTAATGATGGAGCTGTTGCACTTTGTGGTACTATTCCTACTAATCCACTAAAGAATAATGATATTAAAAACATAATACTTACTATGACATTAGAAAAACCAGTTCTTGCACCTGCTGCTATACCTGCTGCTGATTCAACAGTTGTTGTAAGTGTTGTTGTTCCAAGTAATGCTCCGCAAGTTGTTCCTAAAGCATCTGAAGTAAGTGCTTGTCTTAAATTTTTAACATCTCCATCTTCAGTAACCATACCTGAACTTTGAGCTGTTCCAAGTAAAGTTCCTATTGTATCAAAAAGATCGACTAAACTTAAAGTAATTACAACCATAAATACAGTAAGTATTGCCCCTAAAATTCCTCCACCATTGCTTGTTAATAACCCTTTTAAATCCATAGCGAAAAATGTATTTCCTATAACTGGCATTGAAAAAAGCTTGATGCCTGTAATATTTGTAACTCCCATAGGAATTCCTATTATTGTTGTAATTACAATCCCTATAAGCATTGCTCCTGTAACCTTTCTTGCCATAAGTATAACTGTTAATACAAGTCCGATTATAGTTAATATAACTGCCTTATTAGTAAAATCTCCAAAAGCTACTAGTGTTCCTTCACTTGGTACTATTATTCCTCCATTTTTAAATCCTATTAAAGCAATAAATAATCCTATACCAGTAGTTATTGCAAGTTTTAAATTCTTAGGAATTGCCATAACTATTTTTTCTCTAATAGATGTTAACGTTATGATTATAAATAAGATACCTGATATAAATACTGCTGCTAAACCTTGTTGCCAAGAAAAATTAAGTTTTAAACAAATGTTATAAGAAAAGAATGATACTAGTCCAAGACCTGGTGCTAATACAAATGGTAAATTAGCATGAAACGCCATTATTAAGGTAGCAATTGCTGATGCAATGCAAACTGAAGTAAATGCTGAAGCTATTATAGGGTCTTGTGCCATTGTAAGATTTGCTGCTGCATCTCCTTTAAGCCCAAGCGAATTCATACCTCCCATTTTTAATATATTTGGAATTACTAATAATACATAAGCTAAAGTAACAAATGTCGTAAGTCCACCTATAATTTCTGTTTTTACATTAGTGTTATTCTTTTTTAGTTTAAATACCTTTTCTAAAATATTATTCATTCGCTCTCCTCCATTCCCATAAATTCTACAAAAAAACTAGCATTAGTTATAGGTAAACCAATGCTAGTTATAAAGCGTCCTTTGATTTACCCATAGCGTGAAAATTAAAGTGGTCTTCACGTAGAAACTTCTGAACCATATTATCAGATTTATATGGGTTTATTCTATTGTTTCACTCATTATACTACATATTTTTTAATTGTGCAAACAAATTATTACAGAAAGAATAAGAAATACTAATGATAATGTTACTAATATTGTTGGTAATATAAAAAGCTCTATTTTGCTATCTATATAGAATTTATTTCTTTTCTTTTTATCATATACTATTTTAACATCATCACCTACATTATAATCTTTTCCATCAATAATTTCATAAGTAAATACTTTCTTTTCCCCATTATCTGTTATGAATTCTATAACCGGTCTATAAAACGTTACAAACGACAGTTGATTAAATTCATTCATCAAGGCTTGTTCTATTTTCTCTATTTTTATTACTTTACCTATTACCCTTGTTCCATTTTTATAAATTTTATATCTAATGTTAAATAATATTATTGAAGCAAACAATAATATTATTCCAATAATTAATAATACATATAACGTCATAAAACTACCTCCTTTTAGACAAATTTAAAATCCAATAGTTACTAATAGTTTATGACGATGTCTAAATTTATGTGAAAAATAAAGGAGATTAGCGCAATTTTAAGCTAATCTCCTTTATTTTAATATTCTTCTACAATTTCTCCGAAATAAAGAACATGTTCCACGTTTTTATCATTATAGAATGTATCTAATAAATCTTTATCAAAATTATTTAAATCCATTTTGTTTTTATACAAAATTTTACATTCATAATATTTGTTGCAACCTTCTACAACAGGTGCTTCTACATTCTTTGACTTAACAAATTTTATACATGCAACCTCTTCTTTATTTATATCCCTTCCAGACTTAGTTCCACATATCTTTAATGCTTCCTTTAAGTTGTTATCGTAAGGGATACTTACTGTAAATGTATCTTTAGATTCTAAAAATTCATTTGTATATCTACTTTCTCTAACTAACGCCATAAATACAGGCTTTCTCCACATATAACCTATGCTTCCCCAACTTATTGTCATAGTATTTGCATCATTTAAATCTCCAGCAGTTAAAAATGCTCCACCTAAGCAAAGATTTTCTAAAGCTTCTGTTGTATCTATTGCAAATTTACTCATAGTTATTCCTCCTAAATTATATTCATAGACATCTATACAATATTTCATTTAATAAATATTATACTTAATTTTAATTAGAATAAGAACATGTCCATAATCATTTTAAATGATATTATTATTGCTACAGGAACTAGAATAACAGAAATAATCATATATCTGCTACCTTTTTTATTCATTTCCTTTACATACTCTTCATTTCCATCTTTTATATTTCTAAAAGTATTTATCGATTTTATAAAGAAAGTAATCATTACTATAATAACAATTACATTTAAGGCAAGTAGTATCATATTGACACCTCCCAATTTAAAACTCCAATTTTAACAATTACATCTTATCATACTTTAAACAAAAACTTAAATATTATATTATTATGTTATGAGGTGTTTTTAGCCGTTATTATTAAGTATATAATATAAAATTAAAAAATGGGAGGTTATTTCATGAATCCACTATATTACTTTCTTATTGCTATTCCCTTAATACTTGTTATAATATTAATTTGTTATAATATACATGAAATGAAAAAGTCTAGAGATAAAGCATTTAATAAAAAAGATCATATAAAATAATAAATACACCCTTATTAAAATACATTTAATAAGGGTGTATTTATTATAATAATATCTTTATTATTATAAATGTTGTTAATACCAAACTTATAGGAGCTAACATAATAGAAATTTTCATATATTTTCTTGCAGCTTCCCCTTCAATTTCTACATTTCCAGTATTGTTAGCAATCTTTTTAAACTTGCTTGTTGATTTTAAAAACATTGTTAACATAGCTAATACTACAATTATGTTTATAATTACTATGTATATCATATGTATCCTCCTCTATATACGAGTTTCACTTTAATATATTACCACATTTATAAAATAAGTAGTATATTTATTTAATTTAAAGTAAATACCATTTCATACTTATTACTTAAATCTTCTCT
>NZ_JAXFPT010000030.1:0-10958 GCF_034179595.1 Clostridium sp. | reverse complement strand
TCAACAGATAATTGTCCAGGTGCTGATGCTTCCTTTGCAGCTCCAAAAGTAAGTGCTGATCCAAATATTTCTCCTGATATACGGCTTATCACACCAAGTCCTGCCATAGACATTGTTATAATTGGTGTTTTTGCAAACTTTGTTACCATCTCATCTGTAGCACATAAAAGCGTAAGTACATCTGCTGTACTTTGTGGCATAACTGCTATTTTAGGTAAATCTGCTCCTAAATCTTGCATTTTACATAAACGACTTACTATTTCTTCTTTACTTGGAGTTTTAAAAAAATCATGATTTGACATTACAACTTTAACTCCGTTATTTTTAGCAAATTCAACAATTTCTTTTACTATTTCATCACCAGTAAATAGCTCTACATCTATTAAATCAACATTCTTTGTTGCTGAAATTTCCTTATTTAGTTTTTTATAATATTCAACTGAAACTTCCTTTTCTCCACCTTCTTTTAAACTTCTAAAAGTAAATAAAATAGGTATATCATTTAAAACCTTTCTAAGTTCTACTAAGGTTTCTTTAACTTTTTCTAAATCTAAAGCATCTACATAATGATCAACACGCCATTCTACTAAATCAAACTTAACATCTGTTAAATTTTTTGCCTCTTCTATTATATCCTCTCTACCTTTCCCTACAAGAGGCACACATATTTTAGGAATTCCTTCACCTATTCTTAGGTTTCTTACTAGAACAACTTTTTTCATTACTTTATCTCCCTATTTCTCATTTATATAATATAAAAATAATAAATTATATTATAATTATAAATCAAAATATTAAAACTATCCCAATACTCAAATAAATATAAAAAATATATTATTTCTATTAACAAAATACCTGACTTTATCTTTAAACTTCTTTGATTTTTATAAAATCTTCTATTTCATTCCATGTAGGAATTGATTCTAATGCTCCTATTTTAGTTGTAGTAATACCACCAACTAAATTTGCAATTTTAATTATTTCTTCCATATCTCTATTACAATCATTTAACAATTGTGCAATAACAGCTCCTATAAAAGCATCTCCTGCACCAGTTGCATCTAACATTTTAACTTCTTCTGTTGGTATTAATATCTGCTTTTCTTTTGTTGTAAGTAATGCTCCTTTTTTCCCAAGAGTTATTATTAGATTTTCACAACCTAAATTTACAATATATCTAGCTGCATCTTCTATATTATTAATATTGCTTACTAAAATAGCTTCCTCTTCACTAAGTTTAACTATATTACTATCCTTTATAAAATCTTTACAGCACTTAACAAATTCTTGTTTATTATCATCAAATAGCGCATCTCTATAATTAGCATCAAAAGTTATTATCTTATTATTTTCCTTTGCATATTCCTTTAATTTATAGTATGTGTTTTTCAATTCTCCATCAAGAAATGCTGTGGCACTTCCAAAATGGAACAAATCGAATTGATTAATTTTATCTCTAATTTCATTAAAAGTTAATTCTGCATCTGCATTCCTCATAAACTTAAAATCTCTATCTCCATCTTCCTTTAATGATACGAATGCCAAAGTAGTATTTTTGTCTTTTCTTTTAATCATCATTTCAGTATTAATATTATTTTTCTTAAAAGTATCTTCTAGAAATTCTCCAAAAAAATCATCTCCAACAGTTCCACAGAAATATGCTTCTGCACCAAGCTTTGATATTGCTGCTGCAACATTTGCTGGTGCTCCCCCTGCCTTTCTAATAAATCCTTCAGTATTCTTCAAAGAATTTCCTGGTTTATTTGATACAAAATCAATTAACGCTTCTCCTGCACATAATACCTTTTTCATTATTTATACCTCCACTAATACTTAAATAGACTACTCTAACTTTAAGAATCAGAGTAGTCTCAATTATTTTTTATTGATACAGTTATCTTTTATTAATAATTTCAAATATTTTAAATTCACAAGCATTACTATACTCAATAAATTGATTCATATTGTAAACAACATTTGTAATTACATATTCTCCATCATTTATAAATACTTCTACTATACCCTTATCTATAAATATATCCAAATCATATCTTCCGTCTAACTTACATGATTTAAATTCTACTGCCTTAAAGTCACTTTCAACAAATACATCTTTTCTATTTGCTATTATACAGTCATCTTTTACAGATATTCTATATCCACCAATATTAATTTTGCCATCAACTGTTAATTTTGTTTTTATTCTGCATGGTGTATCAAGATTGAATTCAGATACACTTATTTCTTTTGTAAATAAGTTTTGTATATAATCTGGAACTGTGAAATGTACTTTATCATCTATTACATTTATTACCCTTGGAAGTGTCATCATTCCAATCCACTCTTCTCCATCAAACTTCTTAGGCATACGAACCCATCCAATTACAATTCTTTTTCCGTCCTTATCCAAAGTAGTTTGAGGTGCATAAACATCAAGACCTTCATCTAAATATTTATATTCATTTGTAATTTTCATTTCACATGTCTCTTCATCAAAATCTACAATAGAATAAATAGAATTATTTGTATAGTTAACACCATCATTTGTTATATGCTCAGGAGACATTATTAAAATATATTTTCCATCTACATTTATTAAATCTGGACATTCCCACATATCGCCTAATGTTTCATCAAAGCATCTATTCTTATATTCCCATGTTTCTCCATCATCACTTGTATAAAATAATGCTTCACCTACATACTTATCTGAATCTTCTTTTTTAAATTTACTTCCAAGAATCATCGAATATCTATCTTTATATTTCCAAACTTTAGGATCTCTAGTATGCGTAGGATGTCCTAACTTTAAATCTTTTATAGCTGGTATTATTAATTTTTTATCATTAAAATTATCAAAATTATATCCATTTTCACTAACTATGCTTGCTTGACAGGCTTCAAATGCATCATTTCCAAAAGATTTATGAATATTTTCTTTATCATAAGTTAAATACTTTACCCCTGTATAATACAAATAAAGTTTATCATCCTTTATTAATGCACTTCCTGAAAAACATCCATTTCTATCAAATTCCTTACTTGGAAATAATGCTATATCATGATGTTCAAAATTTACTAAATCCTTACTTGTTGCATGGCCCCAATGCATAGTTCCCCATTGAGTATCATAAGGAAAATATTGATAAAAAATATGATACTCTCCTTTATAATATATAAATCCATTAGGATCGTTTATCCAATTTTTAGGTGCTGTTAAATGTATTTTTGGTCTATTCATTATTACTTCCTCCACTTATCTATTACAATAATATACTTTCCTTTGTTTTTACATCAAAAGAAGAAGATTTATCAGTATATAATATACTTTCTTCTGTTTCTCTATCAAAGAAATAAGCTTTATTCATATTTATAACAAATTTAAAATCTTCACCTATTTCTTTAAGCTCTTCTTTTCCTACCCTTGCTACAACAGATGTATTTCCTATTTTAAAATATAAATTATTTTCATTTCCCATAACTTCTTTATTCTCTATAGTAGAAGTAAGAATACTTTCATTATATAATTCCATATTTAGATAATCTAACTTTATATCTTCACTTCTCAATCCCATAAATACCTTTCCTTGTCTACCATTAAGTTTTTTAAGTACTCCTTCAGGAATTTTTATTTTCTTTCTATTTTCTAAAATAACTTCATCATTTTTAATTTCTACATTTAAAAAATTCATTTCCGGTGAACCAATAAAAGTAGCAACAAATTTATTTTTTGGATTATTATATAATTCTATAGGACTTCCTATTTGTTGTATTATACCTTCCTTCATTACTACAATTCTATCTGCCATAGTCATTGCTTCCACTTGATCATGAGTAACATAAATAGTAGTTGCTCCAAGTGTTCTATGCAATTTACTTATTTCATTACGCATACTAACACGTAATTTTGCATCTAAATTGCTTAATGGTTCATCCATTAAAAATACTTTTTGATTTCTAACAATAGCTCTTCCAAGCGCAACTCTTTGACGTTGGCCTCCTGATAAATTTTTAGGTTTACGTTTACGGTATTCTTCTAATCCTAAAACTTTAACTGCCCAATCTACTTTCTTTTTTATTTCATCTTTAGGAGTTTTTATATTTTTTAATCCAAAAGATATGTTTTCTTCTACAGTCATATGTGGGTATAATGCATAATTTTGAAATACCATAGATATTCCACGTTCTTTAGGCGCTTTATTATTAACTACAACTCCATCTATTGAAATTGTTCCATTACTTATTTCTTCAAATCCTGCAAGCATTCTTAAAGTTGTTGATTTACCACATCCTGATGGACCTACAAATACTATGAATTCCTTTTCATTTATTGATAAATTAAAATCAGTAACTGATTTTTTAGTTGCATTTTTATATTGTTTTTCTATATTTTTAAATTCTATAAACCCCATTATATTTCTCAACCTCTCTTTTTAACTTAGAAAATCAACCTTCTTTTGATCCTGATGACATTGCTCCTTCTACCAATTGCTTAGAGAATAAAGCATATACTATTAATATTGGTATTGTAACTATTGTTATAGTTGCTAAAACTTGTCCTGTTGTAATATTGTCATTTGCTGTTATTGAATTTAATCCTATTTGAACTGTCAATAAACTACTTGATGTAAATACTAAAGATGGCCATAGGAAATCATTCCATATTCCTAAAAAAGTAAATACTCCAACTGTTGCGATTATAGATTTTGACATTGGTATAACTACCTTAAAGAAATATTTTAGTGGACCACAATAATCAAGCTGTGCTGCTTCATATAAATCATCTGGTAATTTTAAAAATACTTGTCTAAATAAAAATATATTAAAAGGATTTACTATCATTGGAAGTATATATCCAACTACAGTATTCAACAATCCTGCTTTAGCAATCATTAAAAAGTGTATTATAGATATAGTCTCCATAGGAACAATCATTAATAATAGTATTATAAATACCCATCCTTCTTTAAATGGAAAATTTATTTTTGCTAAAGCATATCCTGCTAATCCATTGACTATTATACTTAAAACTATTAATATAGCAGCATAAATTAAAGTATTACACATATACCTCATTAAATTGCTATTTGTAATAACAGTTATATAATTATCAAAGAAATTTTCAAAACTTAGTGGTGGAAGAAAAGCTGCTAAACTGTTCATATCTTGTGTTATCATTGCTTCTGTTTTAAAAGAATTTACTAGCATCCATATTATAGGAAACAAAAAGAATAATGATAATATCAACATAAAAGCAGTAAGAATTTTATTGAACTTTTTTGCTTTACCTGAAATCATATTAATCCTCCTTTTTATTTGTAAGCTTATATTGGATACCTGCTAATGCAATAACTATAATAGCAAATACTATTGACATAGCTGAAGAATATCCCATCTCCCAATTAACTGTTCCTGTATCATATATATAATATACAAGTGAGTAAGTAGAAAATGCTGGTCCTCCTCCTGTCATTACCATTGGTTGAACTAATAACTTAAATGCCCCTATTGTGATTGTTAGTAGTATATATATTGATATAGGTTTTAATTCTGGTATCGTTATATTCCAAAACTTACTCCATTCGCTTGCATTATCAATTTCAGCTGCTTCATATAAACTTGGGGATATAGCTTGTAAACCACCAAGAAATATAATCATTTGATATCCCATTCCTTGCCATATACTTAATGCTGATATAGAATTAAGTGCTTGCTCTTTACTATATATAAACGGTTGAGATGATATTCCTACAGCATTTAACATATTATTCAATATCCCTTCTGGACTATATATCTGCATCCACAAAGTTGAAACTACTGCTAGTGACATTACAACTGGAATGAAAAATGCTATTTTAAAATATTTCTTACAATGAGTAACTTTGTTTATTCCAAGTGCTAATAATAATGCTCCACCCATTTGTAATGGAACTACTATAACAGCAAATTTTATTGTATTAAAGAATGCTTTACCAAATAATTCATCATTAAATAATCTAGTATAATTTTGAAATCCTATAAATTTAGTATCGCTTGGATTCAACGTAAAAAAGTCAGTAAAACTAAATATCAATGTTAAAATCATAGGAATAAATAAGAATATTGTTAGCAGGACTAATGCTGGTCCAAAAAACGCCATTCCCATTATTTTTTCTCTTGTTTTATTCATTATTTCCACCCCTAATTTCTAATTTTTATAGCGTAGTAATTTATCTTCTATTCTTCTCATTCCCTTATATAAGGCTTCTTCTGCTTCTTCATCATTTAACAACATTCCCTCAATAGCTTGTTGATATGAAGTACTTATTTGAGGGTATGCTGGTGACTTTGGCCTTGGATGTCCATAATTAACTAATTGAGAATATGCAGTCTTAAATAATTCATCTTCTTTAAATTCATCTATATTTTCATAAGCTTCATAAGTTGATGGTAAATTACCAGTTAATTTATACATATCTACTCCACTCTCTGAATTAGTTAAAAATTTAATTACTTCAGTTGCAGCATCTATATTTTCACAAGCTGTAGTAGCTGCAAATGTCCAGCTTCCAGTTGGAGTATATTTTTCCCCACTCCAATCATTTGATACTGGATATGGTGCTATTCCCAAATTAAAGTCTGGATAATTTTGTCTTATATTACTAATTCCCCATGCTCCATCAAATTTAAATGCTGCTCTTCCTGAAACAAATAAATCATCAATTGCATATTTAGGTATATATCCCTTTTCAGTAAGTTGTTTAAAATAATTAAGCGTTTCTACATTCTTATCTGAATTAAATATTTCATTAACTTCTAATCCATCAGAACTTACGAAATTCCCACCATTTGACCATATAAATGGTGCATAAAAATAAGTAGTTCCTTCACCTGCTGGGAATGACATATCTATTGCATATCCATTTTGTTTACTTAAATAATCTTTTACTTTTTCGCAAATTTCATTTAATTCATCCCAAGTCCATGGATTATCAAAAGATGGAACTTCTATATCTAATTCCTTCAATATATCTTTGTTATAATAAAATAAGGTACTTGATTCCATGACCCCTAATGAATATAATTTATCATTTATAGTTCCTTGTTCTATTATAGATGGCAAATATTTTTCCTTTTCTTCCTTAGTTAATTCTGCCATAGGTTGTATAATGTTATTAGCTGCATAAGCTGATACATTAGGTCCATCAACCGTTATTATATCAGGGAGTCCACCTGAAATTACTGAAGAATTAACCTTGTCTGTATATCCACCTCCACTTTCGTTACGAGGGACAAATTCGACACTTAAATAATACTTACCATTATATTTTTCATTAAATCGTTCTATTGAATTTTTATAAGCTTGTCCTTCTGTAGTTTCTTCTATAACATGTACCCACATAGTTATAAGTTCTTCACCTGCATCATATCCTTGCATCTTTTTATTTGAAGTATTTTCTTTTCCTAAAGAACATGCTGTAAGATTTAAAGAAAATACTAATAAAATAAAACTGCAAATTTTTCTCATTTCCCCTTCCCCCTTTTAAATAATATTGTAACTGCTTATGTAACCGGTTATTTTACAAAAATTGTAACACGAAATCATTTACATGTCAATAATTTGAAAAAAATTTTTATTACTTAAATTATTTTCTGTGCTATACTTACTTATATAAAAGGGGGTACTACATGAAAAAGAATATAACTTTTGATGACATAGCCAAATATACAAACTTTTCTAAAACAACTATTTCTAGATATTTTAATTTTCCAGAAACATTATCGGCTGATTCAATAAAAAAAATTAAAAAAGCATTAACAGAACTAAATTATACAGAAAATAAAGTTGCTAGAAGTTTAGCTAGTGGAAATACAGAAATGATAGGTATAATAATACCTAACCTTTTTCTTCATTACTATTCTCAAATTTTAAACAACCTGATACAAACTTATAATAAATATAATTATAAATTTCTAGTTTTTTTGGGAGATTCAAATCCTGATGAAGAAATAAAATATATAAAAGAATTAATGTCATACAAAATAGAAGGTCTTATTATGTTAAGTCATTCTATAGATTCATTAACATTAAAAAATTTAAATATTCCAATAGTAGCTATAGAACGTGAAGACGAATTCATTTCTAGTATCAATAGTGATAACTATTCTGGATCTGTCAAAGCAACTAATTTATTAATTGATAACAACTGTGATATATTGATTCATATAAATAGTCATGTTGACAAAAACATACCTGCTTACAAACGTATTGAAGGGTTTAAGGAAACTTGTAAAAAAAATAACAAAAATTATGAAATTTATTTTTCTGATTTAGGAAGCTCATTTGAAGAAAGTTATGATTCATTACATAAAATCTATACAGATATAGAAAAAAAATATACTGGACAAAAAAAAGGAATATTTTTAAGTAATGATACATATGCTAACATATTTTTAAATATCCTTGTTAGAAACAAAAAATCTATACCAGGTGAATATGAATTAATAGGATTTGATAATTCTCCTATTTGTAAAGAAGCCATTATACCTATAACTACTATTGGTCAGGATATTACAAAAATATCTGAATGTGCTATGAAATCTCTTTTAAGACAAATAAATTTAAAGAAAAAAAATAAGTTGCATTCAATTGATCATATAACTATAGATACAAACTTATTTATTAGAGAAACGACAAGTTCTAAAAATTATTCATAAAAATTAGATAATAAATAATTTTTAAATATAGAAATAAATATTCAAAGGAAGTTATCACATTATCAAATTAAAATTTTTTAGCTATAGTTTTACATTTAATTTGTCTACGCTATAAAAAGAGTATGGTATATACCATCCTCAATCTCTATATTCAGCTTTACTATCTATATGCATCGCTTCTTGAAGCAAACTTAGTGAAGTATTTGAAAAATAAGCACCTATCATTTTTGATAGATGCTTATTAAAACATATTATGTTGCTCAATCAATTATAATTAAATTATACTATTGTTTAATTGTCTGTTTCTGAATTTTTATCTACAAATTCTTTAACTGTATCTTTAATCTCATTTGTATCAATAGAAGATTCTTCTCCTAATTTATTAAATTCTTTTTGGTGTTTCTGAGTATACTCTAAATTTTTGTCAGTCTTTCTTTTGTAAAGTCTTATCATCCTTCTTCTAATAAATTTTTCTTCACGTATATTTTCTTTTTCTTTTAACCAAGCTACTACAAGCACAATTAATAGAATAATCCCTATATATCCAAGTACAGGATACATCATAGAAATAAGCTTTCTAAATCCTAGGAAACTAAAAGCATAACTTGCAATTACAATTACTATTAAAAATATCTTAGTTTTTTTTATATTATTACCAGCCAATCTTTTTGCTAGTGCATAATCTAAACTAAAAGCAGTATTAAAAATAAGGGCAAATATTGTGAATGTATAAAAATATGCGAAAATAGGACTTATATTATTAGCTAATACTAACATAGGTATCTCAGCATCTTTTACAATATCAACTTTAGCAAAAAGCGTTGCTGCTACTGTTCCAATGATAATCCCTATTATTATTCCCCCAATTGTTCCACCTTTCTCTGCTACACCTATACGTACTACAGATCCTCCTATAACAAAAGCCATAGATACTCCTGTCATTGCACAAAGTGCATAATAATTTATTACTGAAAATCCAATATTGGACATAGAAGATTTTATAGATTTGGCTGTTATATCAAGTTGATTGAAATCATATGATTTTCCTACAAATGTAAATGCAGCAATAAAGAAAATCATTACAATAAGTATGGGAGTAAATATCCCAAGTATTCCTGTAATCTTATCGAAATCTAAATAAGAAACTAAAATAATAAGAACAGAACAGATTAGTGCTCCTACCCATGAAGGCAGACCTACCTGTTGCTTTAAATTTGCACCTGCTCCAGCAATCATTACAAAACCTATGATAAAATTAGAAAGTATAATAGAAAAATCAATAATTTTATTTATTAAAGGATTTGATATCTGTGTTAAAACATCCTGATGATTATTAGATTGATAATAACATCCAAGAGTGACGATAATACGTCCAAAAAGAATATTTAAGATGCCAAGAAATACTATACCAATCATTCCAACTTTACCAAAACTTAAAAAATATTGTAGTATATCTTGACCTGAGGATAATCCAGCTCCGACAATCACACCAACATACGCTAGTGCTATTTTTATTGAAACTTTATTCAAAAATACACCTCCTAGCACTTATAATTATACACTATTATGATTTTTATTTCAAATTCCGTATTTTTTCTCACATTTTATCTAAGTTCTTAAGCTATTTTCTATAGATTCCATCCTATCATAACTGATATTATCCCCAACTTTTAGCCTTTAATACATTCTAGAAATTAATCCACATCTGAAACATTAAAAAGTTCATAGAAATACTTAACTTTATTTCTATGAACTCCCTAAATCTTATATATTCTTTTTTAACTCACTGAGTATTTAACCTTACTATCTATATGTAGTGCTTCTTGAAGCATATTAAATTCATTACAATATTCCGGAATTTCTTCTATAAAAATCTTTTCCTTATACTTAATATTATTTCCTTGTTCTATATCATTAGCCATTCTTATATATATTAATACTAACTTAGATAAATCTTCATCAGATAAATTAAGCCTATTTTTGGACATAAAATAAGAAAGAAGATAACTCATATGTTCTAAAGAAGAAAATGCAGGCCAAAACATTTCAAACTTTTTACTACCACGTGAAAACTCACCTAATGCAGCTGTATATGCTACTTCTAGATTCATAAAATCCATTGATATTCTTTCTTTAATGCTAATCATTTCTTCTTTTTTATTATTATAATTTAAAAGTGTTAATGCCCTTGCATGGCTCATCAATAAATTCGCAGTAAGAATTGGAACTCTTTTAGATGCAGATTTAAAACTAATAATATA
>NZ_JAXFPT010000003.1:0-10438 GCF_034179595.1 Clostridium sp. | reverse complement strand
TTAATTAAATTATAAAAACATGATATAATCTTGAATGCATAATTAATCATGATTTAAATTTATACAGTTTTGATTAATAATTTTATAACTTAGGAGGAATATCATGGATTTAATGACAGCGGTGGCTATAAGTGTTGGCATATTCTCAGGAATATGGGCTTTTGTTAGTGATGCCTTGGGTCTTATAGTATGGGTTGGATTTATAGGTTTTACAAGTTATTTTGCATCAGGAACAAAAGTTGCAGGGCTTAAAAGATCTATTTTAGCTAATATTTCAGGAATAGTTTGGGCTATGTGTACAATACTTGGAACAAAATATCTTCCAGGTTCATATTGGTCATATATACTTACTGGATTCTTTTCATTTGTAATGTGTTTCCAAGCAAAGGCAAGGCCACTAGAATTTATACCAGGAGCATTTTTAGGAGCTTGTAGTACGTTTGCTACAGGAGGAAATTGGATAGCAGTTATAATATCATTAATTTTTGGAAATGTTTTTGGGCATATATCAAATGTTTCAGGATTACTTTTATATGGAAAATTTAAAAAAGATAAATAAAAAAGGTTACTAGATTTAGTAACCTTTTTTTATTTTTTATCAATATTATTTACAAAATATTAATATACCCTATTATTTACAAAATATTAATAATAGAGTATATTAATTAATTACAGAAGCATTATAAAATAAGGTTTTTGAGAAAAAATGTAAGTTAACATTTGATATTGGAGGTTTTTATGAATGGTTATGAATTATATCTTAGTATAACTATATCGCTATTACTTATAATAGGTTTTATTTATTTAAAATTTAAAAAAGGAAGAAGTTTAATTGTAGTGATAGCTTTATTAACGAATATAGTTTATATAGTTTGGAGAATTACAGTAATTCCATTAAGTGGACTTTCATTTGTATTTGGATTAGCTCTTTTTTTAGCTGAGCTTTTAGGAACTATAGGATTTTTAAATTTTAATTATTTTTCAAGTAGAAAGTATGATTTAGATAAAGAAATATTAAAAGATCCTAATAGTAATGATGTGCCTATGGTTGACATATTTATATGTACATATAATGAACCACTAGATTTACTTAGAAAGACTGTTATCGCTGCTTTAGAATTAGAATATAATAAATCTAAAGTTAATATATATTTGTGCGATGATGGAAACAGAGAAGAAATTAAAAAATTAAGTGAAGACTATGGAATAAATTACATAACTAGAGAAGATAATGAGGGCGCAAAAGCAGGAAATATAAATAATGCATTTAAGTTAACTAATGGAGAATTAGTTGTTATTTTAGATGCTGATATGATAGTTAAAAGAAATTTTTTAGTAAAGACAATAGAATACTTCAAACATAAGGACGTTGCATTTGTTCAAGTTCCTCAAAGTTATTACAACACAGATATGTATCAATATAATTTAAATAAATCTTTACCTAATGAGCAAGATTTTTTTATGAGGGATATACAAGAAGCAAGAGCTTCAATAAATGCTGTATTACATGTAGGAACTAATGCAGTTTTTAGAAGGGAGGCTATTGATGCAGTTGGTGGTTTTCCAACATTCTCAATAACAGAAGATATGGCTCTTGGTATGAGATTACAAGCTAATGGATATAAATCAATATTAGTTAATGAACCATTAGTTTTAGGTCTTAGTGCTACTACATTAGAAGAATCAATTAAACAAAGAGAACGTTGGGCGAGAGGTAATGTACAGGTATTTAAGAATGATAATCCTATACTTAATAGTGGCCTAAAATGGAATCAAAAGATAGCCTATATTGATGGATTACTTTATTGGTTTTCAAGCATTCAAAAGATGATATATATAATATGTCCATTAGTGTATTTATTGTTTGGTATAAGGACATTAGATTCAGAAGTTAGCAAGATATTAATATTTTATCTACCATATTTTTTATCACAGATGATTGTTATAAAGATAGTTTCTCCACAAAATAGAGATTTAAGATGGTCACATTTTTATGAATCAGTTATGGCACCAAGTATAAGTAAAGCTGTATTATTAGAACTTTTTTCAATAAAGTCTATAAAGAAATTTAATGTAACATCAAAAGATGTAAAAGTTGATGAAAATTATTTTAATTTTAGATTTGTATATCCTCATATTGTTTTACTAACAACTACAGTTATATCATGGTTAATGGCTGTAAAATTAATATATGATAGTAGATCATTATCAGTTTTAAATTATATTATATTAAATATATTATGGAGTGCTTATAATGCAGCTGGATTAATTATTGCAATAAAGGTTGCTAATCAAAAGCCTATATTTAGATCTACAGAAAGAGTTAATTTAAAAGAGCCAATAATTATGCAGTGTGAAGATATAAATAATACTAAGATTTTAGTTAAAAATATATCAGATAAAGGGCTTGGAGTAGAAGTTTTAGGTGAAAATAAGTTTAAGATAAATCAAAAAATAAATGTAAAAATAGATAAAGAAGTTGTAACAGGAACAGTAGTCAGAAAAGATAAGAAATTATATGGAATAATGTTTGATAATATAAATAAACAAGCAATGATTGAAGTGATGAGAATATATATAGATAACTTAGAGCCATATTATAAATTAAAAAGAGATCAGATTCATTAAAATAATTTTACAAATTAAGACTTCTTAACTTATGAAAGTTAAGAAGTTTTTTCATAGAAAAATAAAGTTTTTGCAATTTTAAAAGTACACAAAATAATTGAATTTTTTTATGATTATATAAATAAAATCGTAGATAAAACGAAGATTTGTTACCTTATTAACGAAATTTTATTGAAATTTAACAAAGTAAACTTAGTGTTAAGATTATATGAAATACATTGATATTATTTTTTTATAGGAATAATATGGAACATATCAGAGAGGTTTTTTATTATATATAAAAAAGTTTTACAAATTTTACGAAAATAGAAGAAATTAAACATTATTTACTAAAGAGGTGAGTTTATGGATATTAAAGATACCATAAAGAAAGGTACAAAAGAAGCGATTATAAAAGCGGGTATACAAATACTAGAAAATAATCCTGAAAAAAATGTTGATAAAATTTTCAATATCATACGTAAGGGTGTAAGAGATAAAGATAGTAAAAATGCTATAGATGAAGTTCAAAGATATTATAATGAAATACCATCAGTACATAATTTTATTCAAGATATACTTAAAAATACTAATAAAAATTGTTTATCTAAGTTTTTTGCTAACTTCGTTGGAAATGCTACATGGTATGGTATACCAAAGAGAGAAAAGCAAGGAGAAAAGTATGATACAAAAATTCCTTACACAATATTAATTAGTCCATCAATGAGATGTAATTTAAGATGTACAGGATGTTATGCTGCTAACTATAGTAAAAAAGATGATATCCCATTTGAAGAAGTTGATAGATTAGTAAAAGAAGCTAGAGATTTAGGTATATATTACATTATAATACTTGGAGGAGAACCTTTCTTTAATGAATATATGTTAGATATATATGAAAAATATAACGATGTATTCTTTACTCCATTTACAAATGGAACATTATTTGATGAAAAGTTAGCTGATAGATTAGCTAAATTAGGAAATGTTATGCCTATGTTCTCTTTAGAAGGATTTAAAGAACAAACAGAAGGCAGAAGAGGCGAAGGCGTATTTGATGCAGTAATGAAAGGAATGGATCTTTTAAGAGAAAAAGGAATACCATTTGGAGTTTCTTCAGCAACTTCTAGACACAATGTAGATGTTGTTACTTCAGATAAGTTTATCGATATGATAATCGAAAAAGGTGCAAGACTAATATGGTACTTCATGTTCATGCCAGTTGGAGATGAACCAGTTAAAGACATGGATCTTATGTTAACACCAGAACAAAGATTAAAACTTGGAAAGAGAACAAGAGAAATTAGAATGACTAAAGAAATATTCCCAATAGATTTCTTCAATGATGCACCATATGTTGGAGGATGTATTGCAGGTAAATATTACTGTCATATAAATTCAAAAGAAGATGTTGAACCTTGTATATTCTCACACTTCTCAACTGATAATGTAAAAGGTAGACCGCTTATAGAAGTATTCCAAAGTCCTTATTTTAAAGAATTAAGAAAGAGACAACCATATAATAAAAACTTATTAATGCCTTGTCCTATGATTGATAACCCAAATCAAATCAGAGAAATAGTTAAGGTTACAGGAGCTAAGCCTACACATCCAAGTGCAGAATTAATGGTTAAAGATCCTGAGTTTATGAAAAAGTTAGATAATCTTGCAAGTGAATTTGAAGGCTATGCAGAAAAGGAATTCCAAGACGAATTTAACGGAACAGGAAATTACGAATTCTCAAAAGGCTAAAGTTTAATATATCATTATATGTTAATAAAGAATTATCTAAATGCTATAAATATATAGCTTTTAGGTAATTCTTTTATTTTTGAAGATATTGAAGAAGTATAAGAATAATGTATAATTATAATGCAATAAAATAGGTAAAGGGATGATAAGATGGCAATAGCAATAATGTCATGTAGAAAGCTTATAGGTAGATGTTCAGGAGGGGGATGTCATAGAGCATATAATAATTCTACAGCAGCATTTGAAAGATATGCAGATAATAAAGAGGAGCTAGCTAGTTTTTTCTATTGTTCAGGATGTGAAGATAATATTATAGAAGATAAAGAATGGAAAGAAACGATAGCTGATCTTAAAAAGAAAGATGTAAAAACTATACATATATCAAGATGTGTAAAGTCTAAATGTAATGACTATGATAAATATGAAGAAACATTCAAAAAAGAAGGCTTTGAAGTTGTTCATGGAAGTCATTAAATCAAATTTATAATAATTAAATTTTACTAAAGTTAAAATTTACTGAGAGAGGAATACATAAGATGAATTTGAATTTAGAGATTTTTAGATTGATAAATAATCTAGCTAATAAAAGTATATTCTTAGACAATATAATGATATTCTGTTCGAAATATTTACCAGCTATTTTTGCATTAACTGTTGTTATAGTATATTTGATTGGAATTACAAAAAAGAAGGTAAAGTATAGAAAAATTGCAGTTAATACAATAATGTTTATGCTAATAAATTTACTTGTAAGCCTTGTAATAGGAGCAATTTATTATATAGATAGACCTTTTGTAAGATATAGTGTAAATTTAGTTATACCACATGCTGCAAACGCATCATTTCCAAGTGATCATATGATAGGAACATTTAGTATAGCATTAGGGCTTAGAATGTTTAATAAAAAGCTTGGAAATATATTTATCATATTATCAATTTTAGTTGGTATTTCAAGAATATATGTTGGACACCATTATCCATCTGATATTATAGGTGCTCTTGTTGTTGTTTTAGTAATGAATATTATATATAGAAATTTAATAAAAAATATTGTTGATGCTGCTTATATGAAGATTGATAAATTATGTTTTAAAAATAGATAAAATTAATTATTTAATAAATAATTATCTAAATTATATAAATATTAGTATATTTTGGATAATTTTTTTATTTTTTATTATTTAGTATATTGAAGAAATTTAGTTATAATGTATACTTATATTATAGTAAATAAAAAAATAATGGAGGAAGCTATGAGCAGTTTTGAATTGTATGGGGACATGTTAAAAATTTATAGGGAAGTTGATTTACAATGTGGGTATAAGTTAGATATTATGCTTCAAAGAATCAATAATAAGGGAGCTCTTTACGCAGCTAAATCATTAATAAGAGATGAAGAAACGGACAATGGATTAGAATTTTTGATTAAAGCGAATAAAGAAGAATTATCTTTAGAAAATCTAATATTAAGTGATAAATACAAAGATGTTTTTGATGATGAAGATAAACAAATTTGTAATGATAGATTAAGAAAGTATAGAAATATAGAAGAATAATATATAAAAAATACACCACTTAAATTAAAAGTGATGTATTTTTTTATTTAAAATACTTTACCTACATAATTAGTTTTTGGTAATGATTCAAAATCATAAGATCTAAGTTCATCTAATGAATTTATATAAGCATTAAGGCTATCACTTATCATTAAATTAACTGGATTTTCTGTTAAATTAACTATAATAACAGGTTTACCTATAGCGTATGAATATCCACATTCCCAAGCCGTTCCACTATCAGAATAGTTACCGTTACTTATAATAGCAACAACAACATCAGCAGTTTTTATATTATCAACATCAGTATTAAAAGTTTCATGTCTCCATTCTAATGATCCAAATTCTAAATCACTTTTTAATTCATAAGGTGCAAAAACTTCAAATCCTTTTTCTTCTCTTAGAACCTTAAGAACGCTTTTCATTCTATCAAGTTCAGCTTCATTAAAAAAAGGACTAGCTAAATATATTTTTTTCATCTGTGTTCCTCCAAAATCATAAAAATTAAATTATTGTTAAATTGTAATTATATTATAAATATAAAATCCTTATTTACAAATACAAATTGAATATAAAACTTTGAAAAGTAAAAATATTTTTTAAATATTAATAAAAAGTTAATAATGTGTTGAAATTATGAATAAAATATTATATGATTAACTTAATTCGGATAAACATAAGGTTAAGGGGTTAAAAATATATATAGGGGTTTATGAATTAGCATAAAGTATGGGATACTAATTCGTAAATAAAAAAAGCAATTTAGTATATTAATACACTAAATTGCTTTTTTATTTTAATTATAACTAAGAATTTTATAAAAATATGCAAATAAGCATTGTATATAAATTATAATTTAATAAGTTTGAAAAAGTAAGAATAAGGAAGTTTTTTGCAGATATATATAGTATTTATGAATAAAATTGGTTAAATAACTTTTGATTAAGATATAAAGTTCTGATATTATAAATTTGAAAGATTTTTGTTAAAATTTGGAATAGAAATCTTGTAGGGATATTGTAGAAAATATATCCTATAAACTAATGAAATTTTAATATACAGGAATTATTATTTGATTACAGGAGATAATAAAATATTTACATACAAAAGAGCTCTTAAAAGTTAAAAGTACAGTATCATAGCAAATTTATCTTAGGATAAAAGAAAACACAATATAAGAAAGGCTAACTATGAAATTTTAGCTTTGAATAACTATGAGATTAAAAACATGATGAAACAACAAAGTTTAAGATAAAGCTTTATGAATATAGAATTTATAAAGTTACTTAAATAAATATGGGGGTATTATATAATGAAGAAACTTAAATTTTGTTCTTTTGATTTTTGGCAAAAGTTTGGTAAAGCTTTAATGGTTGTAATTGCAGTTATGCCAGCTGCAGGTATTATGATTTCGATTGGAAAGGTTATCGGAATGTATGTTGATATTAGTGCTGTTCAACTTTTTGCAAAAGTAATGGAAGACATAGGCTGGGGTATAATTGGTAATCTTAATATTTTATTTGCAATAGCCATTGGTGGTTCTTGGGCTAAAGAACGTGCTGGAGGAGCATTTGCTGCAGCATTAGCATTTATTCTAACTAATAGAATTACAGGGGTAATGTTTGGCGTTACTGCTGATATGTTAGCTAGTACTACTCCAACTATAGTTAAATCGTTTACAGGACAAGAGTTAGTAGTTGGTGATTACTTTGTATCAGTTTTAGGCGCACCAGCTCTAAATATGGGAGTATTTATTGGTATTGTTTCAGGTTTCTTAGGAGCAGCTTTATATAACAAATATTATAACTATGATAAGTTACCAAATTCTTTATCATTCTTTAATGGTAAACGTTTTGTTCCATTTGTGGTAATATTAGGCTCAGCAATTTCAGCTTTAATATTCTCTTTAGTATGGCCATTTGCACAATACGGATTAAACCAATTTGGTGAATGGATTGCTGAATCAAAAGATACAGCACCAGTAATTGCACCATTCTTATTTGGTTCATTAGAACGTTTATTATTACCATTTGGATTACATCACATGTTAACAATACCTATGAACTACACAGAATTTGGTGGAGTATATGAAGTTCTTACAGGAGCAGCTGCAGGTACAGTTGTTGCAGGACAAGATCCGTTATGGCTTGCTTGGATAACTGACTTAAATAACTTAAAACAAGCTGGAGATATGTCAGCATATACTAACTTACTTAACAGCGTTACACCAGCTCGTTTCAAAGCAGGACAAGTTATATTATCAAGTGCTTCAATAATAGGTATAGCATTTGCTATGTATAGAAATGTTGACCCAGATAAAAAGAAAAAATATAAAACAATGTTCTTCTCAGCTGCAATTGCAGTATTCTTAACAGGGGTAACTGAACCTTTAGAATTTATGTTTATGTTTGTATCACCAGTTCTTTACGGTGCTTATGCAATCATTGCTGGTATAGGTTTTGCTATGGTTGATTTATTAAATTTAAGAGTACATTCTTTCGGAATTATAGAATTATTAACTCGTATACCACTTATGGTTAGTGCTGGAATTACAGGTGATATAATAAACTTCTTATTAGTAGCAGCGGCATTCTTCCTTGCAAACTTTGGAGTAGCAAACTTCTTAATAAAGAAATTCAATATAGCTACACCAGGACGTAGAGGAAATTATATTGAAGATGAAGAAGAAGTAGGTTCAAATCCAAAAGCATCAGATGACGCTATTGCACTAGAAGCAATCGCATTATTAGGTGGTAAGGATAATATAGTAGATGTAGATGCTTGTATGACTCGTCTTCGTGTTACAGTTAAGGATATTAGCTTAGTTGGAGATGAGAAGTCATGGAAATCAAACGGAGCGGTAGGTCTTGTTGTAAAGGATAAGGGTGTTCAAGCAATTTATGGACCTAAAGCAGATATATTAAAATCAAATGTACAAGATATCTTAGGGGTTTAATAAATTATGAAATTACTTACATTGAATTGTCATTCCTGGCAAGAGATGCATCAAATAGAAAAGATAAAATATCTAGCAAAGGTAATAGTAGAAAACCAATATGATGTTGTAGCATTACAAGAAGTAAGCCAAAATATAGATTCAGATTTATTATTTGATAATATAAGAATAGATAACTATGCAGTAATTTTAATAAATGAAATAAAAGAGATTAGTGGATATTCTTATAATTTAGTATGGGATTTTTCTCATATTGGATATGATAAGTATGAAGAAGGATTAGCTATTTTATCACGACATGATATCTTAGAAAAAGAAAGCTTTTATATAACTAAGAATAAAGGCATAGACTTTTGGAAATCAAGAAAAATAGTTAAAGCAGTTATAGAAATTGATGATAAACCTATAGATTTCTATTCATGCCATTTAGGTTGGTGGAATGACTGTGATGAATCTTTTGAAAGACAAGTCAATAAATTATATGAGAAAGTTAAAAATGGAAATGAACTTTCATTTTTAATGGGTGATTTTAATAATAATGCATTGATAAGAAATGAAGGATATGATTTCATAAAAAGTAAGGGTTTATTAGATACTTATGAAATATCAAAGAAAAAGGATTCAGGAATAACAGTTAAAGAAAAGATAGCAGGGTGGGATGATAACACAGAAGATTTAAGAATAGATATGATACTTACCAATAAAAAAATTGATGTTTTAGAAAGTAAGGTTATATTTAATGATGTAAATAAAGA
Organism: Clostridium sp.; assembly: GCF_034179595.1. Lineage (GTDB taxonomy): Bacteria > Bacillota > Clostridia > Clostridiales > Clostridiaceae > Clostridium. The sequence goes on along the minus strand of NZ_JAXFPT010000003.1, from coordinate 812 downwards.
TGTGATATCAGATCATTTTGGAGTAGAAATATTGATTGAAAATATTTAATAATTATATCCTAGTTTTAGAGATTTATAATTTCTCTAGGCTAGGATATTTTTGATGATGAGTTTATTATAAATGTAACTAAATTAAATTATATGTTAAAAATATAATAATTAGTAGCAATGAGAAGAAAAATGAAGCTATATTGAGTAAATAGATATTTTTATAAAGATTTTATTTGAATTTGTTTGTTTTTTGGAGAGTTTAATTAAATTCAAAAAGAGAATTGCTTTACCCTTTAGTATATTGGTGTTAAGATTAAGTCAAGGTTTGGACAGGCGTTAAAAAGGGGATGAGAATTATGGGAAGAGAATATGATGAAGTAGTTTTGAAAAATCAAGAATCTAAGTTAAATGAAAAGATAAAAGAAGATGAAAAACTAGTAGAAAAAGTTAAAGAAAAAGAAAAATTACATAAATAGCGTGGTCAAAAATTTATATAAAAGACAAGAACATCTTGCTTGCTTAAGCACATCTTAAGTAAACCAGGTGTTCTTTTTGTATTGTATTGTTTTCTTACAAGGTATATATTTACTTAATAGAATATTAGCATGAGGTTTTTGATTATATTTTAAAAATAGGCTATGTTAGCTAACTTCGTGATTAATCATATATAATATAATTCGGTTCGTAATTGTTATATAATGTGAAGTAAATTATAAACAAGTTAGTACAACCATTTACCATTTAACTCATAAGTACAAATTAGCATCTTTAACTTTTATCATAAAAACAATAAAAAGTTGACAGTTATTATATATTTATAT
>NZ_JAXFPT010000072.1:0-7639 GCF_034179595.1 Clostridium sp. | reverse complement strand
TCTTTGGATTAATACTTTATTATCCTCATCTTCTTTTATCATTTCTTTTATAAATTTTTCTATTATATCAGTTAGTCTTGCCAAGTTTACACCCTCTTAATCAATTTCGCTTTTTACTTACTTTGACCTTAAGATTATATTAATACTTTTTTTTACTTTATTCAAGCAAAGTAATTTCAATAAATATATTGGGTATAATTACTTTATTTTGCACATACTAAATTTATACATTTAGGAGGGATTTTTATGGATATAACTTGGCTTTGTAATTCAACTTTTCTTATAAAAAATTCTATGGGAAAAAGAATTCTTATAGATCCTTTAAATAGATTATTTTCTCATAATATTGATAATATAAAACCAAATATAATTACAATAAGTAACTTTTCTCCAGGTGTTTTCACTATACCAAGTATTGATCCAAGTACTACTTTAATTACATCAAGTGGGGAGTATGTAACTGACTTTTGTAAAATAATTGGATATGATACTTTTTCTGATCATTTTAAAGGCGCTAAACGTGGAAATAATATTATATACATATATGAAATAGATAATTTAAGATTATGTCACTTAGGATATTTAGGTGAAGATTTATCTGATGATATTTTAAAAAAGATAGGTGAAATAGATATATTATTTATTCCAATTGGTGGACATATTAATTTAAATGGAATTGAAGCTTTTAATTTATATAAAAAAATAAATCCAAAGGTAGTTATACCTATGAATTATAAACATTCATTATCATCATTTCTTTTTAGTGGTCCTCAGGATTTTTTATTACTTACTAGAAACTCATATAAAATTAAAACAGATTCTTTTAATATTTCTAAAGACACTATTTTACAAACTGGATCATCTGTAGTTCTTAAACCGATTAGAGCAATTTAAAGCTTGTACTAAAAAAAGATCGCCATTATGACGATCTTTTTTTAGCTATATTATTCTTGAACTGGAGCTCCAACTGGACAAACGTTAGCACAGTTTCCACAATCGATACAAGTATCTGCATCTATTACGAATTGAGTATCTCCTTGACTTATAGCATTAACTGGACATTCTGGCGCACATGCTCCACAGCTTATGCATGAATCACTTATTACAAATGCCATTAAAAACACCTCCTAAAAATTTTGGTAATTACACCAAGTTAATTTTAACATACTTCATCATTTTTTAAAAGTACTTACATTAAAATTTAGGACAGCCTTATATTCTTCTAAATGACTGTATAACCAAGATCTTCAATTCTTCCTATAATGCTTTCTAATTCCACATACATATTATTATATATTATAGTAACTTCTTTTTTCTTTAAAGCTACCTCACTTGCAATAATACCTTCAATTTCTGATATTACATTTTGTATTTCTCTAATATCTGTAGAATCATTCATTCCAGAAACTTTTAATACTGCCTTCATTTTGTCCTCCTCTATTTTTCCCTTATAAGTGCTTTTATAAGATTTTTATCCTCTTCATTTTCTACTTCAATCTTTATATCTGACTCATCTATGCAATCTTCATAGCTTCCCTTAATTAATTTAACATCTTTTATATTAAATGTTTGTACTATTTCTTCATCTTTTCTTTTTAGTTTAACTTTTACACTTTCTTTAACTATATTATTTTGAATAACTTCTCCAGTTCCTTCTGAAGTTTTCACAATAGATCCTACCTTAGGAAGTTCTTTTCTTATATCTTCATATGTGCTTTGCTCATAATTTAGACAACACATTAGTCTCCCACATATACCTGAAATTTTTGTTGGATTTAAAGATAGATTTTGCTCTTTTGCCATTTTTATTGAAACTGATGCAAAATCACCTAAAAATGTTGAACAACACATTGGTCTTCCACAAGGTCCAAGTCCACCTATCATTTTAGCTTCATCTCTAACACCAATTTGTCTAAGTTCTATTCTTGTTTTAAATATAGTTGCTAAGTCTTTAACCAAGTCTCTAAAATCAACTCTTCCATCAGCTGTAAAATAAAAGATTACTTTGTTGTTATCAAAAGTATATTCAACATCTATAAGCTTCATCATAAGCCCATGTTCCCATATCTTTTCTGTACAAATTTTTAATGCTTCTTCTTCTTTTGATTTATTTTCATTATGCTTTTTTATATCTTCATCATTAGCTATTCTTAAAACACTCTTTAATGGGGCTATTATATCATTTTCATCTATTTCCTTTATTCCAATTACACATTGTCCAAATTCAATACCCCTAGCTGTTTCAACTATTACATAATCTTCTTTATTTATTTCTAATTCATTTGGATCAAAGTAATATATCTTACCAGCTTTCTTAAATCTTACTCCAATTACTTTTATCATGTAATTACACCTCCAAAAAACCCATAAGCATAACACTAATAATCGTAGAAAAATTAATATTATGCTTTAAATTCGTTCGTGCTTCATCTATGTATCTTAACATCCCATTTAATTTTCTATATGACATCATTTGAACTAACTCTTCGATATCTTCATTTTTATCTGAATTTATTATAAGCTTTTTATCATTTACTTCTTTATAAAGAATAATATCTCTTATAAAACTTGAAATTATATTTAATAATTCTTCGCTTTCATCTTTATAACTATAAAATAATTTTTCATATTTTAATGTTATATCAACTTCATTTTTGTTTATATCTCTTAGCATATCTATTATAAGATTTCTAAGACTTTGAAGTTTAGGATCCTTTAAAAATCTTTCCACTCTTCCAGGTATCCCTTCTGAATAAGCAAGTAAAGATGATAACTGCTCTTCACTCACTTCATAATTTAAGTTAATAAAATCAATCATCTCTTCTTTATTAAGAGGTGTTAACTTATATATCTGACATCTAGACTTTATAGTATCTAATAGAATTTCTAAGTTAGTTGTAAGTAATAGAATATATACACCATTTGGTGGCTCTTCTATTGTTTTTAAAAGCGCATTTTGAGCTTGAATAGTTAACTTTTGTGCATCATATATTATAATTACTTTTTTATTACCTTCATAAGGCCTTTTATTAACCTCTTCAATTATATCTCTAACTTCAGATACACCTATTGATGCTTTTTTATTTCTATAATGAATAGCATCTACATTTTCTTTACCAATTTCTTTATTAAGTATTTTTGATACAAATATGTCTGCTATAATACTCTTACCTATTCCATCTCTTCCTGTAATTAAATGAGCATGAGATAGTGTATTGTTTTCTGCTCTTTTCATAAATCCTCTAATAACTTTATTATGTCCTATAAATTTATCCAATACACCAACTCCCTTCTAACTATACATGTCATTTATTTATATATCAAAATATATAATACTATTTTAATTTATTACACATTGCAATTATATTCTACCATAAAGTAATATCTTCCCATAACCCTTTATTTACCAAAATCATTTAGTAAATTAGATATTATATTCTTTACATTATCAAATACTTTATCTATAGGTTCTTCTGCATTTATCTTAACCATTCTATCTTTATTATTTTTGTATACTATATCATATCCTTCTCTAACTTTATTATGAAAATCTAAACTCTCTAAATCTAATCTATTTACTTCTCTTTGAGAATTCTTATTTATTCTTTCCATACCTACTTCTGGGCTTATATCAAATAATATAGATATATCAGGCATACAATCCCCAATAGCAAACTTATTTATTTCATATATTTCATCAATTCCAATTCCTCTAGCAAATCCTTGGTAAGCTAATGATGAATCTAAAAATCTATCACATAAAACTACTTGTCCATTTTCTAAAGCTGGAATTACTTTCTCAACTAAATGTTGTCTTCTTGCAGCTGTATAAAGTAATGCTTCTGTTCTTGAATCCATATCTGTATTTTCTTTATTTAAAATCACTTGTCTTATTTGTTCTGCTATACTTATTCCACCTGGCTCTCTTGTCTTTATACAATCATAATTGCATTCTCTAAGCCATTCGTATACCTTATCTATCATTGTACTCTTTCCTGATCCTTCTCCGCCTTCAAATACAATAAATAATCCTTTTTTCAATTTTGTATACCTCTTTCTTTATTTAAATAGATTCTTTAATTTAAGAATATAATTATTATATTCTTTGTCTCCTGGTTCTATATTTAACATGTTAACCTCACAATTTGGACATATCAAATTTCCTTTTATAATTATACCATTGTCACTAACTTTTCCACATATTCCACAAGAATTTTCTTTAATTTTTTTATTGTTTATACCTTTCATAACCAAATCCTCCTAAAATAAAAATATATATTAATTCTTAACAACTAAAATATTTTTATACAGATTTCACTAATAATTTTTATAAAAGAAAATATTAAATAAAAAAACTCAAGCCTAATTAGCTTGAGTTTTTATTTGTTCAATATCTACAACGTCTTGCTGTAAATAACTATATTTTGTATTTTGCATAATTCTTCTAATAAAATAATCGCTTGGTTTAAAATAGAATTTATAATAATCTCCATTTATTCTATATATACAACAACATTGATTAGTAATTAATCTATTAAAAGTGTAGTTTCCTATAAGTTTTGCATTGTATTTTTTAAGCTTATCATTTTTTTTACCTATATATACAATATCTGATATTTTTACACTTACTAATGTTTTTTCCCCTTTAGAAAAAGTCTTATTTATTATAAACTTATTAGCTATTAAAGCATATTTATATGAAACATTACAACTAATACATTCTCTTACAATAATTAAAGTAGTTATAGATAATAACATTATCTTACAAATAATTGGCGTTTTATTATTATCAAAGCTAATAAGCTTAAGAGCTTGTTGTACATATAGCATAACTGTTATTACTAATAATGCTAGCACAATAACATGCATCTTCCTTCTAACAACTATTTCCTTATGCATCATATTTAAATCCCCCATGATTTAATCAAAATTACAGATATAAATTTGATTATACTAGCAATTTAAAGTTTATTCCATAGAAATATAAGCTAAATTCAGTTATTTTTAAGCATCATAATAAATTAATAAACTTTATCTTCATACTTCTATTCTTTGCTGTGTTATACTAAAAATATTAAAATGTTAATCTTTAAATTCCTTGAATATCCTTGCTTTTCTAAGTCTTTATTTTATATTTATATATTTAATAGTATAATATATAAAGAATATAAACGGAGGTTTAATCATGATCCAAATATTTAAAACTAGTAGTGAAGATAATAAAATACTTAAACAACTTGATGATATTGAACAAGGTTGTTGGATAAATATAGTTGCACCTTCAGATGAAGAACTTATCTTAATTTCAAATAAAACAGGTATATCTTTAGAATTTCTTAAAGCTTCGTTAGATGATGAAGAAACTTCTCGTATAGATATAGAAGATAATGTAACTTCAATAATTGTTGATATTCCTTTTACTGAAATGGAAGATAATTCACTTACTTATGATACATATCCGCTTTCAATAATTCATACAGAAAATCAACTTATAACTGTATGTTTAAAAAATAGTAAAATATTAACAGATTTTATTAATGGAAGAATTAAATCATTCTTTACATTCAAAAAATCTAGATTCACACTTCAAATCTTAAATAGAATTTCTACATACTACCTTCTATATTTAAGACAAATTGATAAAAAAAGTTTAATGATAGAAAAAAGATTGCATAAATCAATGAAAAACAGAGAACTTATTCAACTACATTCATTAGAAAAGTCATTAGTGTATTTTTCAACTTCATTAAAAGCTAACGAAATAACATTAGAAAAAATGCTCAAATTAGATATAATTCAAAAATATGAAGCAGATAAAGATGTATTAGAAAATGTAATTATAGAAAATAAGCAAGCAATAGAAATGACTGAAATATATAGTAACATATTAGCAAGTACAATGGACTTTTTTGCATCTGTAATTTCAAATAATCTTAATATAGTAATGAAGGTTCTTGCTTCAGTTACAATACTTATGTCAATTCCAACAATAATTGGTGGAATATTTGGTATGAATGTATGGCTACCATTATCAACTACAGATCCATCTTCTTTCTATATAATAATGTTTATGACTTTATTTATATGTGCAATCGTTGCATGGGTTTTATATAAGAAAGATATGTTTAGATAACATTTTCTAAAAATTAGCATAATATATAATAAATGAATAGAGAGCTAAATTGGCTCTCTTTTTTTAGGGGGATTATATATGCTTAAAGGAAGATTGTTAAATAAAAAGTCTACACTTGCAATTATTGCTCCAGCTTCTTGTAGCTCAAAGGATAATATAGATAATTACGTAAATAAATTTAAAGAACTTGGTTTTAACATAGTAATTGGAAATCATCTTTATGATAAATATGGATATTTAGCAGGGAATGATAAAGATAGAGCAAAAGAAATAACTGATATGTTTGAAGATGATTCGATTGATGGTATCATATGCTACAGAGGTGGATATGGATCTATAAGAACTCTTCCCCATATAAATATACGCTCTATCAAAAATAATCCCAAATTTTTCTGCGGATATAGTGATATAACAATCCTACTAAATTATTTTGCTAAAAATGGCTTAATTACATTTCATGGACCTATGGTTAAATCAAATTTCTCCGATATCCTTACATTTTCTTATTTTAAAAGAATGCTTTTCAATCCTAGCAAAGGAATGATATATGATTTATCAAATTGCAAAAAATATAATAATGATTACTTTACTGGAAGATTGATGGGAGGTAATTTATCTATGATATGTTCTTCAATCGGTACTCCTTATGAAGTTAATTTAGATAAATCAATATTCTTATTAGAAGAAGTAAATGAGTCGCCTTATGTAATAGATAGATTATTAACTCAACTTATATTGTCAAATAAATTAAATAAATGTAAAGCAATTTTAATTGGTCATATGGAAAACTGCTCTCTAAATAATTATGAAGACAGCTTTACAACACTAGAAGTTATAAAAAAACGTTTAATTCCCTTAGGTATACCTATTATATATGGAGTACCATTTGGACACTCATATCCAAATTTAATTTTTCCAATAGGCGGTATAGCAACATACGATAAAAACACTAATAAATTAATATTATGCGAAAACAATTTAAAATAAAATATATTTGTATATAAAAAATCCTGTAAACAAAAGTTTACAGGATTTCCTCTACTCTGGAGGCGCCACCCGGATTTGAACCGGGGATAAAGGTTTTGCAGACCTCTGCCTTACCACTTGGCTATAGCGCCATATATGGTGGCTCGAGTAGGAATCGAACCTACGACACGCGGATCTTCAATCCGCTGCTCTACCAACTGAGCTATCGAGCCATCTTACCTGGCAACGTCCTACTCTCCCACACAGTTTCCCATGCAGTACCATCGGCGCTATAGAGCTTAACTTTCCTGTTCGGAATGGGAAGGAGTGTTTCCTCTATGCCATCATCACCAGATTTCAGATTGTTCTCTGAAAATTGTATATGAACTTTTGTTGATTGTCTTTTATTGGTCAAGCCCTCGACCTATTAGTATCAGTCAGCTGAACATGTTACCATGCTTACACCCCTGACCTATCAACCTTGTGTTCTTCAAGGGGTCTTACTAGCTTACGCTATGGGAAATCTCATCTTGAGGTGGG
>NZ_JAXFPT010000050.1:0-3339 GCF_034179595.1 Clostridium sp. | reverse complement strand
GGTAGAGCACATGACTTTTAATCATGGTGTCCCGGGTTCGATTCCCGGGTGAGCCACCAAGAATTACTTAAAGTAATTCTCTAATAGGAACTTGCTTAGCATTATATATTCAAAAAGATTATGTAAGCATAATCTTTTTTTATTTTGAAATTAATATTGAAGCTACATCAAATATTTGATGTAGCTTTTTATTTTTAATTTAATTATTAATATTATTTGTTTTTTGATATTATAGATTTTATATCTTTACCCATGAATATAATAAATTTTTTTATGCTTTTAAAATCTTCTTTTAAAGTAGTATCATCTGCATTTGAAAAAAATCCATTATTATATAATAAGATAATTAAGAACAATATTCCAAGATTAATATATATGTCTTTAAAATCAGCAATAAATAAATTGCTTATTCCAATGAAGTCTAAACTGCCACCATAGAATATCTTATCTATTAAAGAGCATGAAGCTCCTGCAACTATAAAAATGATAGTAAGATCGCTAAATATATCTTTATTTCCTTTACTTTTGTAATATCTATATAGTTCAACAAAAATTATTAAAGCTAATATATTAAGTATAATCAAAATAGGAAAGCTAATAGATGTGCCAAATCTAGCATTTAGCCAAGAACCATCTGTATTGATTATTGGGTTAAAGGATAGAAATCCATTAAAAATAGCAAAATAAGAATTGAAGAAGAATAATTTAATTATTATTTTTATACCTTGATCAATTAACATTAATATAAAGAAAAAACTAAAAATTTCTTTTGTTGTAAGTCCATTTATTTTTTTTGATGTAAATACATAAAAGGCATAACCAACTATTGCAAATAATAATATTAAAAATATATTGCCTATAATAGTAGTTAGATCATTTATTCTTCCAGTAAATAGTTCAAATAATAAATAAATTAACCACATTATAGGAAGTGTAACTATAGATAATAATTTTTTTTTATTCATTATAACCTCCACATAAATAATAATTTGAAAATTACTAATTATAAAAATAAGTTTAACATATAATGTTAAACTTAACTATTGAGTAATATAAAAAAATATATAATAATATAAAGTAAAAATACAAATTTTGGAATTTAACTAAAATTTTAATTCTAATTAAAGTGAGGTTAGTTATATGTTAAAGATATTTGCTGTATCAGATTCTATAGGAGAAACTGCAAATCAAGTTGCAATTGCAGCTGCAAGTCAATTTTCTTCTGATGTTATAGTGGAAAGAATTCCATATGTAAAAACATTAGACGATGTAAAAGATGTAATTTCAGCTGCAGGTAGCTGTACAGAAGAAGCTATAATAGTATCTACGATAATAACTGTTGATATTAGGGAATATTTGACTCAGAAAGGAGCAGAAAATAATATACCAGTTATAAATATATTAGGGCCAATATTGGGTATTGCATCATCTAAGCTTAATAGATTACCAGATAATAATCCAGGAGCTGTATGGAAAACAGATGAGGATTATTTTAGAAGAATAGAAGCTATGGAATTTGCAATGCAATATGATGATAGTAAGGATTATAGGGGGCTTAAAAATGCAGATGTAGTATTAGTAGGGCTTTCAAGGACTTCAAAGACACCATTATGTATGTACTTAGCCAATAAAGGAATAAAAGCAATTAACATACCGCTAGTACCTGAAGTAGGAGTGCCAGATGAATTATACGAAATTGATAAAAAGAAAATATTTGGATTAACAATAAATCCACTTCAATTAATTGAAATAAGAAAGAAACGATTGGATAAATTTAATAAAATATCATCAGATATTGAATATGCAGGAGATGCTAGAATATTGGAAGAATTTGAGTTTGCAGATAAGATAATGAGAAAGCTTGGTTGCAAGACTATAGATGTTACTCAAAGAGCAATAGAAGATACTGCATTAATTATTTTAAATACCTTAAAAATTAATAGATAAACAAAAAGCTAGCATTGTAATGTTAGCTTTTTAATATGGTATTATTATTCTTATTTTGGGATAAACACTAGGGTAAACATATGAAAGAGGATAGTTTAATTTATCATATGAATGACAACAATATAAAAATGTATTGCCTACTTTGTAAGTTATGATTGCAGAATGAGCCCAAGTATTTTTTATAGGGCTAAAAAATTGAATTATACAACCTATACAATTATGGTTTAGAGTTGCTATTTCATATGCAAGATTATTATATATAAGATAATCACGTAATTCTTTAACTCTAATCCATGAATTAGAGTAAGGTTTCCATGTTGATGATGTTGGAATACCAGCATAATTAATAACTTGAGATACAAAGTTTGTACAATCTCCACCATTTTCATTAAAGTTTTCATATTCTTTATTATAAGTTAAGGCATATTTTTCAGCATATTCTACTGCTTTAGTCTTTTTGTATAAAGTTTTTTTGAGTATTGATGTAGTCTGAAGTGTATTATTGAAATTTATATTGAGAGTATTGAAGTTTAGTAATAAAGAGTTATATTTTGATATTTCTTTATCTAATAGGCTATTATAGATATGAACAAAATCATCTAAATTTTTATAATCAATTGAATATTCTAATGATTCTATATCAGATATATATTCTATAAACCAGTGATTAGAGATTTTTTTCAAAAGACATATATATGTTGAGGTTGTTATTGAATCAAAACCTTGATTGTTAATATCTAATAATGAATATGCAGAGAATTTAGCGAAACAATATTCTTCATTAATTTTTTTAATAAAATCATATTTTATTTTGCAATATGATTTTATTAAAGGAATGCCACTTTTTTTATTGTAAAGAGTAAAATATCTTATTTTTAGATCTATTAATTGATTTAGTTTATTATTAGAAATAAATTTTTTAAAATTATCATTTATTATAATGGCATCAAGAAAGCTCTTTATGATATTTTTTATTGAACTATTTTTATTTATTAGCATAGTGTACATGTTTGAAAATCCTTGTATTTAGTTATAGTTTATATTATTTTATGAAATAAGATAATATTTGATATAATTTTTTAAAAAAGGTGTTGACATTATTAAATTACGATGATAATATATATCTTGTCGCTGATGCGAAACAGCTTTGAAAGAAAAGCTAAACAGTATTTTTATTAAGTCAAAAACTTAAAAAAATATGTTGACAAAGTTTTTCAAAAGTGATAATATAAACAAGTCGATTGAAGTCGATGAGATAAAAATGGTCTTTGAAAATTGAACAGAATATAGAATACATTTAAACAACCAGCAATTCTTTTTACAAGTAAGTTTTATGAGTTAAATGATTAAACTTTTTATTGAGAGTTTGATCCTGGCTCAGGACGAACGCTG
>NZ_JAXFPT010000057.1:0-15262 GCF_034179595.1 Clostridium sp. | reverse complement strand
TCTAATTTATCTATATGAAGTTATTTAATATAGAATAAACATTAAATTCTTTATATAACTTCCAATTATTATTTTCCCACTTAAAAATACTTACATTTCAAATTACAAGGGTATTTAACAACATAATTCCATACATCATTATATATTGGTCTTAATTTTTTTGATGCAACTGTTACATGAAATATTTTATCTTTGCCATCCTTTTTGTCAAATTATAAGTAATCTATTTTTTCCATTCTATCAATTAAATCATCATGCATAGCATTTTCTTATACAAATTTAATTTATCTTTATTTTATTCTTAGTATTATACTAATTTTTATCATTATAATTATTTTAATCCTTTATTTTTATCTTATTTGTAATTTGCTATATTAAGCTTACCAAATATAATATATTATGTTAAAATACTTATAATAAATTTAAGGGGTGACTATATGAATATATTTTATGGTGCGTATGGGATTGATGTATTATCAATATTTTTAATCATAATAAGTAGTTTTTTAAATATGAATCGTCATACTAGTATGTTAGGATTTTTATTATTGCTTTTAGTTATTTATAGAACTTTTTCTAAAAATATTTATAAAAGAACAAATGAATTAAATAAATTTACTAATTATATAAATAAAATTCTAAGTAAGTTTGGAAAAAGCCTACCTTATAATTTACCTAGAATAAACTTAAATAATTTTGGAGTATTATTTGATACACTTAAATATAAATTAAATCAAAAGACTAAATTTAAGATAGTTTCTTGTCCTAATTGCAAGCAAAAATTAAGATTACCTAGACTAAGAAAACACGTAATCGTAACTTGCAAAAGATGTTCTCATGAGTTTCGTGTAAGAACATAAAAAAGTAGAAGCAAACACGCTTCTACTTTTTATTTTTCTCTGCCATAATCTTTTTTAATTTATTTTGAACTAACCAAAGTTTCTTTTGCTTTCTATTAAAAGCGACTAATCTAGATTTATTATTCTTATTTGAATCGATTAATTTTATATATTCTTCATCTGCAATTTTAAGTGCATCTTGAATTACTAAAAGTTCTTCATCAGTAAACATTATATATACCCTCCACTTATATAATAATTTTTATTATAACATAAGCTAAAGATACTTTTAATACATTTTATTTATCTATATAAAGCTTTTAAAGCATTTTTTATGACTTTTGCTTTTTTCTTATATTCAGTAACTTTGCAAATCTTCTTATTCTTTACATTAAACAAGTTATATATTGCAGTTCTTGCTGAACGCACTGAATACTCTTCAGTAAATACTATATCTTCTGGAATTTCAACAAATTGACCTATAATTGCAAAATTTGTTGATCTATCTGGTATAACCTTTGGAAGATCCTCTTCCTTATGAGGTTCAAATACTGAATTAACATATGGCATCATGCATGGTATTACATTTATAACAGTATCCATAAGTTCATCAATTTCATTTTCTAGATGCAAATGATATAAAAGTTCTTGTAATATTTCTTTCCCTGTGCAATCACGCATTGGTTTTTTTACATAATTACCAAGCTTATCTGTATATAATCCATATCCCCAGAAAGTTGTTACATCAAGTGGTTGATCTTTAAAGTGAGGTTGTGCAAAGACATTAATGCTAATCATCCAATTTGAATCTTTAAATGTCATTAACCCTCCACTTCCTGGTATATTACCTGTAATTTCTTCTATGATTTTTAGTATTTTATTTCCTTTGCATGTTACAGTAAAGCTTTCTAAATTTGTTTTTTCTGTATCATTAAAGAATATTTCTGGATTACCAAGTCCTGATTTTTTACCTACTATATTTCTCCAAAGACTTGCTGAAACTGGATATTCTTTATTAAATATAGGCGCTTTATTTAAATCTCCTAAACTTGCATTATCAGTCACACATCCATTTGTCATTATACATACGTCACCATCATTTAATTCAATAGTCTTTTCTTCTTCATCTTGTTTTACATCAATAGATTTTACTGTGATTTCATCTGTATCTTTAAAATCTAAATCTATTACTGTAGAATTTGTGTAAAAATTAACTCCATAAGCATTTAAATAAGTTTTAAGTGGTAGAATTAATGATTCATACTCATTATATGGAGTTTGTGTAACTCCTTCTAATGTATCTATTCTAGGAAACTCTAAAATCATACGATTTATATAACGTCTAAATACTTTAAGGCTAGAATATTTTTTAAATGCAAATGTTGTTTGATACATATACCAAAAATTAGTTTCAAAAAAGTGTGGTGTAAACCATTCTGCTATAGTCATATCTCCTAATTCTTCCTCAGAAGCTATAAATAATTTTTCAAGTGCTAAACGATCAGAATGATTAAAGCCCATACTATGAGAATCTAATATCAACCCATATTTATCAATTAAACGAGCTTGTGCATGTGTTGGATGTAAATGATCAAAATTAAATATTTCTTCAGTTACACTCATACTTGGCTTTTCTAAAGATGGTATGCTTGAAAATAGTTGCCACAAGTTTTCATAAGTTTCTTCATTTAACATTCTATCTCCATAACATATAAAACCATTTTCTGAATCTCCCATAAAATCATTGCTACCACCTAATAAACTTTTTTCTTCAAAAATATGAATATTTTCCCCATCAAAATCACAATCTCTAATAAGGTATAAAGCTCCTGCTAAAGAAGCTAGTCCTCCACCAACAAAATAAACTTGACCATTTTTTTCATCTACACTAAGAGATTCATTTAGAACTTTATTAGATTTAATTTTTTTTGAAGCAACAGCTGCAATAGCTGTAGCCCCTGCTACTATCCCTAAAGCAATTAAAGCATTTTTATTACTTTTATTTAATTTTTTATTAATTTTCATTTTTAATTTATTATCCTTATCTTCTCTCATAAAACTCACCTAACTCTTTATTTTAATGTACTCTACCATACTAATTATATTATACTCCAATAACATCCTATATTATTTAATTTTTCTTTATTTATTAAAAATTTCTATTAATATTTATTTTTTCATCTTTAATTATGAACTTATTGTTTATCTAATAAATCTATTTAACTTGATAAATAATATAACATTATTTACAATATATTTTATAATCTTAAGGAAAGAGAAGGAATTTTAAATGGAAGAAACTTTAAATTATGATTCTCTACTAATTTTGGCCGTAGTAGCTTTCTTTACTCCATTTTTAGTAGCAAAATTAAAAAAAATTAAAATCCCCTATCAAGTTGGAGAAATATTTATAGGACTTATCTTAGGCAAAAGCTTCTTAAATATAATAAAACCTGATGTTTGGATTGTATTTTTATCAAATCTAGGTCTTGCTTATCTGATGTTTTTAAGTGGCCTTGAAATTAGCTTTGATGATCTAAAATTAAAAGATGATGAATCTTTACTTGATTCAAAAATATTTTTAAGTATAAAAATGTTTATCTTATCTCTTATAGCATCATTAATATTATCCTTATCGTTAAAATTTATAGGAATACATAGCGGAACATTATTTTTCGCATTATTATTTACTGCTGCAGCACCAGCATTACTTGTTCCAATATTAAAAGCAAAACATATTCTAAATAGTGATTTTGGTCAAACTTTATTAATTTTTGGATTAATCGGCGAATTCGTAGCCTTAATTGGAATAAGCTTTATAGCATCAGTAACTACATATGGCCTATCACTTAAAAGTTTTACATTCTTAATAATATTTGGAGCTGCATTTATTTTATATATCTTATCTAAAATTTTATTTAAGATAAATGATTTTTCAGCAGTAGCATTTAAAAATTTACATTTAAGTGTTAGAGGTGCATTTGCACTTGTATTAGTGCTAGTTGCAATTTCTCAAAAAGTTGGTTCTGAAATTGTTCTTGGATCATTTTTAGCCGGAATAATCTTTTCATTACTTGTTGGAAAAGCAAAAGAAGAAATATCTCATCAATTAGATGTTATTGGTTATGGATTTTTAATACCAATATTCTTTATCATGATAGGTGTAAATATAGATTTAAATTCTATAATTAAAAATCCAAGCTCTATAGCGAAGATACCTGTACTTTTAATTATTTTCTTCTTAGTTAAGCTTATACCTTGCTTATTGTTAAAGAAAAAGTATGGAATGAGAAATTCATTAGCTTCTTCAATGTTATTAACAGCACAACTTAGCTTAGCAATAATTGGAGCTCAAATGGCTGAAAATTTAGGATATATTAATAGTTCTGATTACTCTGCCTTTGTTGTTACAACTGTTATATCTTGCATTCTATTCCCTATACTTTTTGAAAAATTAATAGTTGAAGATAAAAATACAGTTCAACAAGTTGCAGAAGAAGAAAAGATAATAATAAGAGAATTTGTTATAAGCAATGAATGGTATATTGGTAAATCTTTAAAAGAAGCTAAATTACCAGTTGGTTCTAGAGTTTTCTCAATTGTTAGAGATGATGAAGAAATAATGCCTACTGCAGATACAGTATTTAAGGAAAATGACTTAGTAATAGTAGCTGGTGTACGTCATGCTGTTGAAGATACTATTAATATGTTAACTGTCTGTAATTTATCGCTTCCAGACTAAAATAAAAATACTCAGTAATATTTAATTACTGAGTATTTTTATTTTTAACTAAATTCCAAATTCAGCTCTTCTTCTTTTATTTATATAATTAGCTATTCTCATCTTAAATCTTTCAACTTCTTTATAATGGTAAAAGTTTGAAAGGTCTGCTGCAAGAAATAAACTATCTAAAACTAAATATCTTAAGTCATTTAAATTAATTTCATTTTCCTCTGAAACAACTAATTCACTACTCTTTTCCATTATTTCTTCAAACTTTTCTTTATATTCTTTAAGCTTTTCTAATTTTTCATCACTATAATTTTCTAAGCTTTCTTCTGCTATCTTATTTGCAAACTCTAAAAAATCTTTATTTATAATATTATATTCTTCATATATCATAACTAAGCTCATATATTTTAAAACCTCTTTCTAAAATTTATATTTATATATTAACATTTTATTCTTTTATAAAAAAGCAAATATTTTTACTGTATTTCCTTCCATAATTCACTTATCTTCTAAATTACATAATAGAATAATTCGTAGGATAAACTATATCTAATATGATTTAGAAAGCAGGTATTAGTTATGAAAAAATTTTTTAAGATATTTATATTATTATTTTTCATTGTTTCAAATTTTTCTATAAAAGTAAAAGCAGCTACTAATGAAGATTATATAAAAGAGATGAAAAGAGATATATTATCATTAATGCTTGCTTATCCAGAATACGTAAA
This sequence comes from Clostridium sp., assembly GCF_034179595.1. Lineage (GTDB taxonomy): Bacteria > Bacillota > Clostridia > Clostridiales > Clostridiaceae > Clostridium. The sequence goes on along the minus strand of NZ_JAXFPT010000057.1, from coordinate 9,962 downwards.
AAATGTAGAAAAAGATTCTAATGGCAACGTATATATAATCATGAAATCTGGTAAAAAGATTTTATATGACGATAAAAAAGAAAAAAGTCACGCTGAAAAATTAAATAACCCTGATATACAAGATATGATGGAACAATATTACCCACTTACAAAAAATAATGCTGTTATGGATACAGATTTTGATCCAGGTAGGGCTAGAAATTATGATTTATTAACTGAAGTATATGGAGGTTCTAGGTCTCAAATTGAAAAAAATCTATCTGCATTAAAATATGGTTATACTAATTATCAATTTAACAGTAAAAATTATGCTAATACTTCATTAGAAAATGCTTTAAAAGAAGTCATGCCATTATCTAAATCTAGAAATGATATAGGTGCTATATTATATCCTGCAAGTGGTACTTATAACTACAGAGTTATATCAGGTACTGGAAGACTTAGCCCACACTCATTTGGTATTGCTATTGATTTAAAAAGCGACCCAAGAGATTACTGGAAATGGAGCTCTAAAGAAAAAGGAACTAGTAGAATTTTAGAATATCCTACTGAATTAGTTGAAGCATTTGAAAAAAATAATTTTGTTTGGGGTGGAAAATGGAGTCATTTTGATATACTGCATTTTGAATATAGACCTGAAATTATTCTAAAGGCTAAATACTTTTCAGATAATAAAAATTCTTCAAATTGGTTTGATGGTGCACCTTTAGATGATGAAAATACACAAAATTATATAAAACTAATTGATGAAAATCTATAATAAAATTTAAAGGAAAGGAGTAAAACATTTATGCGCTTTAAAGCATTTATATTAAGTTTAATTTGCTTATTTACAAATATGCTATTACCTTTTAAAGCTTTTGCATATGATGAAAGCCCAGATAGCATAATGAAAAATTTTGTTAGTAACATATTTTTATATAAAAGCAAGTCAGTATTAACTAAAGACTTAGATTCTATAAAATCTTTATATGATACTAATACAAAATATGGTCAATGGGCATATGAATATGAAGAAAAAAAAGTTAAATATATAGATAACTGGGCAAAAAAACAAGGAATTAAATTTACTGATATAACTCCAAATCTAGTATTTAGAAAAGCTAAAATTTCTGATAATTCATGTTATTTTTATGTGTTATGTAACACTGAATACAAATATGTTTATGAGGATAATCCTGAAGTAGTAAATACATCTAGAATAGGAACTTATCATTCAATTAACTTAAATAAAAAAGATAATAAATGGATAATCACAAAAGAATGGTATACTGATCCATTTGCTGATTCATTAAAGCTTGAAGATATTAAAATTGATAAAATAAAAGAATACATAAATTCTCAAACAGCAAGAGATTTTTCAGATATAAATGATAGAAGAAAATCTGCAATTTCCTATGCTAATGCTTATTGTGGTGCTGCAACTTCAAAAGAATATGGATATGAATATAATAAAAATTATAGAGATTTTAATTGCGAAGGTGGAGATTGCGCAAACTTTGCATCTCAAATATTACATGAAGGTGGAAAGTTTAAGAAAAATTCTGTTTGGAATTATGATAAAGGTAGTGCTACTGGTCCTTGGATAAATGCTGATAAATTTACCCATTATATGATAGGAAGTGGTCGTGCTTATGTTCTTGCTAGAGGTAATTATGAACAAGTATATAAAGCTTCTTATAAACTTTTACCTGGTGATTTTATAGCATATGAAAAAAAAGGTGATATAACTCATATATCTATGGTTACTGGTGCAGATTCTAAAGGTTATTCTTTAGTAACTTGCCACAATACAGATAGAAATGATGTTCCATGGGATTTAGGATGGAGCGATAAAAATATGAAATTCTGGTTAGTAAGGATGAATTATTAAAAAACCACTCATAATTATGAGTGGTTTTTTCTCTATTTAGTATTTAATCTTTCTCTAACCATTCTTTTTATTGATGTATAAGTAAGTACAAAGTATCCTCCATATACTATTAAAAGTATTATAAATGTAATAATGATTTCTTTAAATATACCTGCATTACCAAGTATAGATACTATATCAGATGAAATTTTAAGCCCAACAATTGAATGAACTAAAGCAAGTGATAATGGAACTAAGAAATATATTCCTGTTTGAATTAATATTGATTTATTAATTATTTTATCATCAACACCTAATTTTCTAAGTAATTTATATCTTTCCATATTATCTGTTGAATCACATAATTGTTGAAGTGCTAATATTGCTGCAGATGTTATTAAGAATACAATACCTATATATATTCCTAAATAAGCTATCATAACTCCCTTACTTACATTTGCTTCTAATAAATCATTCTTTGTATATATACCCATATTATATCCTTTAATATTAAATATACCATTTCCCTTCTCTTCAAGTTGTTTTTGAGAACCTTCTGAATTATTTTTTAAATTAACATTTAAAAATTCATATCTTGGTTTTAAGTTATCTAACACAGAATCATTTACTATAAATGTGCATATATTGTTCTTTATCATTTGATTATAAATAGTTACATCTAATACCTTTGTATGAGCTGGTATAAGTTTATTGTTATTAATAGTTATAACTTTATTTTGATTTACTGATTCTTGAAGACTTCCTATCATATCCTTTATATCACCAAAGACCATATAGTTATTTTTATCTAGCTTAACACTCTCTTTTCCTAGCATTTTCATAATATCATTAAACTTTGAAAGTTTAATTACTTGAATTTCTTCATTTGTATTAATTGGATAATAAGAATTTCCTTTTTTAATTCCTTCTTTAGTTAAAAAATCATTATATCTAACTCCACTATTAAAAACTCCATATTCTACATATTGATTTGAATATTTTTTAATATCTATTCCATTTTTATTTAATGAATCAATTATATTAACTTTCCCAGAAGTATAAAAAAATGTTGCATCAAATTGTGTTAAATCTTTAATATCTGCATTAAGAGCTGTATTTATTCCAAGTCCACCTGAAAATGTGCATATAGCCACAAATAACATTAAACATATAAATGTCATAGAAATAAATACAGTATTTATCTTACTGTTTATTTGTCTAAATACAAACATATTTAAATCTCTTAAATATAATCTTTTATTGCTTTGTATTATTTTTAGGAAAAATCCTGATATTGAAAAGAAAAACAAGAATGTTCCTATAGAACCTGATAAAACTACAATAGCTAAATTATTAAATTGTAATTTAGCAATTCCATCATGTAAGATCTTATTATACGCAAATCCTATCATACAAATACTAATTATAAATATTATTACAGATACCCAAGTGTTTTTAATTCTTAACTTTTCACTCTTTTTTGAAGCCATTAATAAATCTATTAATTTCACCTTATTTATTATGATTGAATTAAAAAGTAATACTACTATATAAATTATCCCGAAACAAATTATTGTTTTTAAAAATGCACTATAAGAAAATATAAATCTAAATCTTATAAGATTTACTTTAAACATCTTAGCTGTTAATATAGATAATCCTTGCGATGCTAAAATTCCTATTAAAAGTCCAATAACTAATGATATAACTCCTATAAATAATGTTTCTATAAACACTATCCTAGATAATTCGCTTTTTTCCATACCAAGTGTCATGTATATACCAAATTCTTTTTTTCTTCTTTTTATTAAGTAATTATTAGCATACACAATCAAAAATCCTAAAATAAATGCTACAAATATTGAAGCTATACTCATAACATTTTGTATTAACTCAAAAGATGCTGATTGTGATTGATTAAAATCCATCATTATACTTTGTGATTTAATTGAATTAAATGTATAAAATACACATATAGCAAACACAAGTGTAAAAAAGTATATTGTATATTCTTTTAGACTTCTTACTAAATTTTTTAAGGCTAACTTAGAATACATCAGAAGAGTCACCTCCAAGAAGTGCTATAACTTCAAGAATTCTTGCAAAAAACTCTTTTCTTGTATCATTTCCACGAACAAGTTCATTGAATATTTTACCGTCTTTTATAAACAATATTCTCTTTGCATAACTTGCTGTAAATGCATCATGAGTAACCATAAGTATTGTTGCATTTAAATCTCTATTTAAATCGTTTAAGCTTTCTAAAAGTGCTTTTGAAGACTTTGAATCTAAAGCACCTGTTGGTTCATCAGCTAATATAATCTTAGGATTTGTAACTATTGCTCTTGCAGCCGCCACTCTTTGCTTTTGTCCACCTGATATCTCCCAAGGGAATTTTTTTAAAATCTCTTCTATATTTAATCTTTTTGCAATATCCGTAACTCTTTTATCTATTTCACTACTCTTTACTCTTAAAATACTTAAAGCTAATGCTATATTTTCATATACAGTTAAAGTATCTAAAAGATTAAAATCTTGAAATATAAATCCTAACTTTTCACGTCTAAACTTAGATATTTTCTTAGAATTTAATCTTGTTATATCATCACCTGCAACAAATATCTTTCCACTTGTTGCTTTATCTATAGTTGATATACAATTTAAAAGAGTTGTTTTACCAGAACCTGATGGTCCCATGATTCCAATAAACTCTCCTTCTTCTACTGAAAAACTTATATTATCTATTGCTTTTGTAACATTTCCATTTCTTCCGTAATATTTTTCTATATTACTAACCTTTAATACTTCTTCGTTCATAATCATCCTCCAAAATCTTTTCTATGAACTTATTTTAATTTATATATAAAAATGTATCCATAATATAAACTAACAGAAACCTTACAAACTTGTCACATAACATCTAATCTTAATCAAATAGCATAATATTATTAATTGGAAATAATATAGATACCTTTGTTCCTTCATCTAAAGTTGATTCTAACTTTATTTTAAGGCCAAGTTTTTCACATAATTTTTTACAAAGATATAAACCAATCCCCGTTGATTTAGTGAACTTTCTTCCATTTGAGCCAGTATATCCTTTATCAAATGCTTTTAAAACATCTTTTTCATCCATCCCTATACCATTGTCTTCTATGGTTAAGATTATATTTTTATTATCCTTTTTTGCATAAAACTTAATTTCACTATTAGTTGTTTTTCTGTACTTAATAGAATTTGATATTATTTGATTTAATATAAACTCAAGCCATTTAGAATCTGAATAAACTATCTCATCAACATCAGATATATTGATTTTTATTTTATTTGCTATTAATTGATCTAAATTTTTCTTTACTGAATTATTTATACAATTAACTAAGTTTAATTTTTTTATGATATAATCTTTCTCCATCACATTACTTCTCGCATAAAATAAAGCCTGTTCTATGTAATCCTCAACTCTGCAAATCTCTTCCCCTATACTTTCTGTTACTGGCGAATCATTATTTTCTATTAATAACTTACACGCTGCTATTGGAGTTTTTACTTCATGAACCCAAAGTTCTATATATTCTTTATATTGGCTTATATTAAGCTTCAATTTTGAAATTTCATCATTCATAGATTTATCAGTTTGCTCAATTATGTTATATAGTACCTTTCCATCTATAAAATTAGGTTCTTCTATAACTTCAGAAATTAAATACTTTTTATCTAATGCATCTAGATTATTTAAGACCTCTTTATAATAATTTCTTCTTTTTATATAATCATAAATATGAAATATTAATATCCCAATAATATTTATAAATAATATAAAAATTATTGGATATGAGTCTATTCCTAAGCTTTTTAATAAAACGCCTGTAAATATTAATATTAAGATATTTATTATTAAAAATACTATTCTTTCTCTTAAAAATTCTATTATACTCATATTAATATGTATCCTTGCCCTCTTTTTGTTTGCAAGTAATTAATAGCTCCAATCTCTTCTAATTTCTTTCTTAATCTATTTATATTTACAGTTAACGTATTATCATCTACAAACTCATCTGACTGCCATAATTCTTTCATTATTTTATCTCTTGAAACTATCTTTTGCTTATTTTTCATAAATACATATAAAATCTTGCTTTCATTTTTAGTTAATTCTATCTTTTTCCCATTAAATTCTGCTTCACTTTGAGATAAATTATATTTTAAATTTCTATATTCAAATAATTCAATATCTTTACTATAAGTTCTTCTTATAATTGAAGTTATTCTTGCAAGTAAAATCTGTGTATTATATGGCTTAGTTATAAAATCATCTGCACCTAAATTCATGCTCATAAGTTCATCAATTTCACTATCTCTACTTGTAACTATTATTATAGGAACATTACTCTTTTTCCTTATCTCTTTACATATATAATAACCATCATAATATGGAAGATTTATATCTAATAGTATTAGCGTTGCATTATAATCTAATGCCTCACAAACAACATTTTCAAAATCTTCTACAGTCTTTGTCTTGTATCCGTATCTTTCTAAAAATGTACTAAGTTCTGCCTTTATCTTTTCTTCATCTTCTATTATAAATATTTTATTATTCATATAACCTGACCTTTCCTAGAGTAAATTTAAAATAGGTATAATTTCTATATCATTATAACAAAATATACATATAAGTTTTTATTTTAGTTTTAAATTCTCCAAAGCACAAAAAGCTACTCAAAAATATTTGAGTAGCTTTTTTACTATTCTTCAGTATATGCACTTCTTAATAATTCTATTTCTTTTTTATATCCACTAAGCTCATTAGGTGTTTCTAAGAAAAATGGTAAATGACGCAATTTAGGATGATTGATTATTTTTTTAATAGCTTCAAGCCCAATATTTCCTTCACCAATTTTTTCATGTCTATCCTTATGACTTCCACAAATATTCTTACTATCATTTAAGTGAATTGCTTTTAATCTATCTAAACCAATTACTCTATCAAATTCATCTAAAACTCCATCTAAATCATTAACTATATCATATCCAGCATCAAAAACATGACATGTATCAAGGCATACTCCGATATGATCTTTTAATTCTACTTTATCGATTATTTCCCTTATCTCTTCAAATGATCTACCAACTTCTGTTCCTTTTCCAGCCATAGTTTCTAAAAGTACAGTTGTTGTTTGTTCTTTCTTTATAACCTTATTTAACATACTTGCTATATAATCTATTCCAACTTCTACACCTTGCTTAACATGACTTCCTGGATGGAAATTATATAAATTATTTGGAAAATACTCCATTCTTTCTAAATCATCTGCCATCATTTCTAATGCAAATTCTCTAGTTCTTTCATCTGCTGAACATGCATTTAAAGTATATGGTGCATGTGCTAATATTTTAGAAAAATTATTTTCTTCCATTAATTTTAAAAGTGCTTTAACATCTTTTTCATCTATTTTCTTAGCTTTTCCCCCTCTAGGGTTACGTGTAAAAAATTGAAATGTATTAGCTCCAATTTCTAGAGCTTCTTTTCCCATATTTTCAAATCCCTTAGTTGTTGATAAGTGACATCCTATGTTTAACATCTACTTTTCCTCCAATACCGTATATAAACTTTTATCCTTAGGTAAAAATTCTTTTATATCCTTGTTTGCTAATACATGTAATTCATGTAGTGCTCTTGTACAAACTGTGTAAAATAAGTTTTTATCATTCTCCCCAAAATAATTTTCCCCATCAATAACAATAACTCCATCAAATTCTAGACCTTTAGCTAAATATGAAGGTATTATATTTACCCCTATCTTAAACTCTGCTTTTTCATCATCTATTAAATTTATAGAATCATCTTTTTCTTTAAGACTATTATAGATTTCTTCTGATTTAGATTTATTTTTGCAAATAAGAGCTATTGACTTATATTCTTTATCTCTCATCTCATTTATAAGCTTTAAAACCTTATCTTCTAATCCATCTTTTAATATATGAATCTTAGGGTTTTCTCCTCTTCTTTCAACAGCTTCAATAGGTTCATGAGTATCTAATAATTCCTTAGTAAAGCTTGTTATATTAAATGTTGAACGATAGCTTTTTGTTAAAATTGCTTTTGTTACATTGTCAAATACATTTATTATTCTATCTTTATTTTTAACATTAGAATGTTTATCTATTCTTTGATTAAGATCACCCATAATTGTAATTGATGCATCTTTAAATGATCTTTTTATTATTTCATAAAATAATGGGCTATAATCTTGTGCTTCATCAATAAGTATATGCTTTACTCTGCTATAATTTCTAAAGCCCTCCATAGCTGCTCTTATATATATAATAGGTGTTATATCTTCATATTTTACTTCACCATAATTTATATATTTTAATGTAAGTTCTTTTATATCATCTAAATTTTTGTCTGTATATCTAGATATATTTTCCCAAAGCATTTTATATATTGCTACATTATTTAAAGTTTCTATCATAGAATCTATTTGAAGCTCAACTTGTTCTTTGCAATAATCATAAAATTGCTTTTTATCCTCTACATATTCAAAATCATCATTATTTGATAGGTATTTTGTTTCAACTTGTGAGAATATACTATCTTTTATAACTCTTATTCTATTTAAAAAAGGTATATTGTCAAATCTTTTTAAGAATGTATTTTCCACAGATTTTTTGTCTATAATTTTCTTTCCATCAATAACTATAGGCTTTATATTAGTTAGAAGTCTTGGAATATCTTTAGTAAATTCATTTAATACTTCCATAAATTCTGTAGTGTTTTTATATTCCATTCCAATAGTTCTTAGCTTAAATTCTTTATCATCACCACTTTGCGAGTATATATAATCTAAATGCTCATTTTTTGTTTCATATATATAATTAGATGGTAAAAACGTTTTTGAATATATTTCAAATGTAGTTTGAAGTATATTTGTTTCTCCAAGTTCAGGTAATACATCAGATATATAATCTGCAAATACTTCATTTGGACTAAATATTAATATATTATCAGCTTTTAATTCTTTTCTATGCTTGTATAATATATATGCTGCTCTATGAAGTGCTATTGATGTTTTTCCAGATCCTGCTGCACCTTGTATAAATAATATCTTACTGTCATCATTTCTTATTATATCATTTTGCTCTTTTTGAATAGTAGCTACGATATTTTTCATCTTATCTGTAGCATTACCTCCAAGCATTGAGCTTAATGTTTCATCACATAATGATTCACTTGAATCATGCATAAATACTATTTCACCATTTTTTATATTAAATTGTCTATTAAATTCAATTGTTCCATTTACTCTTCTAGCTGGTGCTTCATAAAATGCCTTTCCTATTTCAAAATCATAAAACATTGTAGATACAGGTGATCTCCAATCAAAAACTAAAAACTCAAAATTTTCTTCATCTTCAATGCTAGATAATCCTATATAAAAGCTTTCAGTTTCTCCACCATCTTCTTTAAAATCTAATCTTGCAAAATATGGTGAACTAAGTTGCCTTTCCAATGTTCTTATTCTATTTATCTTTCTTGAATGCATCTTTTCTTGCAATGCAACTTGACTGCAATTATCATTTATTTCAATTTCATCTAATTCATTTCTATTATCCCAAAGAAATTTTCTATGCTTTACTATTTCTTTATCCTGTACTTTACTTAAATCAGTATATTTACCTAACAACTCTTTTATTGTTTTTTGAGTTAATTTCAAATAATTTTCTTCATCTAAATAATCTTTTCCTATTAACATAATTAAATTTCTCCCTTATATAAACATCCCTAAATTTTAATTTGTATAATTAAATATGTCAAGCTTCAAAATAAAAAGTGCTAATTTTATTGATGCTTTTAAATCTAATATGTAGGCACTTTTTTTATTAAAATCATACTATATACTACAAATAAAGTAATTTATTTAATTTTCAAAATTGCTTAGATTATATTTGTAAAAGTAGATATTTATATATCAGATTCTAGTGATAATTCATTATTCTTAATAAAGCAGGCATCACTTAAAATAACAGAAAAACCTCTTCAAGATATTATAGATATAGAAAACTTAGGCACTGCACCCGCAGTTGATGTAATCTATACTTTTAA
>NZ_JAXFPT010000055.1:0-26622 GCF_034179595.1 Clostridium sp. | reverse complement strand
CATAAACTAATTTATTTTTGCTTTCTATTCTGCTATTAAATCCGCTATAAATCAGAATTATTGATGTTATTGCTGCAAATATATCTACAATCGCCCAAGGCATAATACCAATGATTAAAGCTACAGATTCAACTATAACTAATGTGAAATTAAAAATTGAAAATACAAAAAATATATTTCCTAAAAATTCAAGAGATATATCTTCTTTCATCAAATATTTACTAATCAAATATGTTAATAATACTAATATTCCATAAACGAGTATATAATTTAATAAATTTAGTAAATATATACTTCCAGTTGGAAATACCATATCAAACATAGAGTTAAACTGCTGTTTACCTAATATGGAATCTATACTGTTATAACTTTCTCCTGAAAAACCAGAAGCTAAATTCATAACTGAATTAAATAAATTATAACCAAACATTTTTATAGATAATGTTTTTATTAAAGGAATTAACAAAGTTATTATTATTCCATATATCAAAATTACATTAGAAGTAAGTCCTACTATTCCATCTCTCATAGTAGTGATTGGATGCTTTAATGCAGTAAATATATAACTTTTTTGTTTTTGTAAATCAATATCTGGAGTTGATATATTTATATTTTTTGTATTATCTTTTGATTCTCCACTGCAACTAGTACCACATTCTGGACAAAACTTTGAATCATCAGGAATATTTTTTCCACACTTTGTACAATACATAAAATTCCCCTTTATAAAATTTATATAATTACATTATATCTATATACCCTAAAAATGTTTCACAAAAATAATAAACTATTTATATAATATTTTATTGAAATAGATATGTTTTTAAGGAGTATTCATTATGAATTTTTGTAATAAGTGTGGTAATAAGCTTGTAAATGGCTCTTGTCCTAATTGCTCTCCTACACATATTTCAAAGCCTAAAAAGAAATTTCCTAAAATTCTAATTAGCATTATTTTAATATTAGCTATTATATTAGGTGGAATTTTTATTTATGAAAAATCTATCTCAAAAACAAAATCTGAAATAGCAACTGAATTTTATGATGCAGTTTCTACTAAAAATTCTGATAAACTTCAACAACTTCTTTATTCTTATGATGATGACTTAAAAATAAATAAATCCAATGCTAATGTACTAATTGATTATTTAAATAATAATCCAGCTGAGTTTTCTAAAATAAATGATAATTTTAGAAACGGATATTATACAAGTTTAAATTATCCAGTAAAAATAGAGGAAGTTTCTAAAACAATATTCTTTATTCCAAATTATAAAGTTGTTGTTAATCCTACATTTATAAATATTAAATGTGATTTTAAAAACTATAAAATTACGGTTTTAGACCAGACTTATGATAATTTAAATAAATCATCTCAAATAGGTCCTTTAATGCCTGGAAATTATAGCATTGTAACTGAATTATCTAATTCTTATTTAAATAAAAGTGAAGTTTTAGATGTTAATACATTTGATGAAAATTATATAGATATTAATATATTTGAAGATTTAAAAACAATAAATATAAGTAGTGATATGCCTGATGCTGACTTATATGTTAATAACAAAGATACAGGTATAAAAGTAAAAGATGCTAAAAATTTTGGCCCTATAGAAGAAAATAGCGTGGTTTATGCTATAACAAATAAAGATGGTAAAAACATTGTAAGTAATAAATATAACATAGATTCATCATCTGACATTTATATAAATTTTGAAGACCTTAAAACTTCAGAAGAAGACTTTAAAAGAGAGCTTTATACTCTTTTAAGTAATTATTGTGCTGACTTTGCTTATGCAGTTAATTATAATGATTTTAATTACATTTCACCTTATTTTGAAAAAAATAGCTCTATTTATAATAAACAAAGACATGTTGTTCCATATATCTATAACCAAGGAATTAAAGAAGGATTCAGTAGTACAGAAATTCTAAGTTATGAATTTAATGCTGATACAAATTACGGAGAAGTAACTTGTATTGAAATTTTTTCGATTGCTAAGAACAATAATGTTCCAAAATATCAGGAATTTAAAAATACCTATTCATTTAAAAGAGATTACAATGGATCGATAGTTTTAACTGATATTAGAGATTAAAGGTGATTTAACAAGATTTAACTTCTCTAAAATCCCCAAAATATAAATAATTTATTAAGCCAAGTAATTTAAAATTACTTGGCTTTTAACTATTTAATATCATTCTTATTTTCTTAAATAATATAGGTTTTATAACTTCAATATCATCAGGCTCATTTAAAATTATTGAACTATAACAAACACTTCCAACTAATTCTATTATCATAAAAAGAGTTATTTTGCTTTCTTGTTCTGATAACCCCCTATTTTTTAGTTCGCTTAAAAATATCTCTATAATTTTTTGTACCTTTTCATTTTGTCCCATAAATTCAGTATCTTTATGTATTACATATGAAAAATTCTTATTTATTACTCTTAATAAAAGTTTATGCTCTTTAAAATAATCTATTATATATTTTATAAAATAAAGAACCATATCTTCAAATTCTTCAAATTCATTATCTTTTGTAGCATTAAATGCCTCTTCTATAAGTATTGAGCTTTTAAGTAATACAAGTTTATTAACAACATCATATTTATCTTTAAAATATAAATAAAATGTCCCCTTTGCAACTCCAGCCTTTTTTACTATTTCATCAATAGAAGTATTATTTATTCCCTTTTCTTTAAAAAGCTCATAAGCTGCATTATATAAGTTAATTTCTTTCTTTTTTTTCTTTAAAAATACCTTTATCTTTACTGCATTATTATCAATCATTTTACCTCCATATAAAAATACGATACTCTATTCTTTAATCTTATCATCTATTTATAAATAATAAAACCTTTTATTTAGCATTAAATTGATATAAATACCTATAAATAGTATAATTAATAGATATGAAAACTATTAAAATTTATAAGTGAGGATATATTATGATTGTTTTAAGTTGTAGAAATATAAAAAAAAGTTATGGTATACAAGATGTATTAAAAGATGTAACAATATCTATTAATGAAGGAGATAAAGTTGGTATAATAGGTCCTAATGGAGAAGGAAAATCTACTCTATTTAAAATATTATCCAAAAATTTAGCTCCAGATGATGGCGATATCTTTGTAGATAAAAATAAAACAATAGGATATCTTTCACAACATCTTAACCTTAATTCTAAAAACACAATTTATGAAGAAGCAAGCAGTGTTTTTAAAAACCTAATAGATTTAGAAGAAAAGATAAAAACATTAGAAATAAAAATGAATGAACCATATGATGAAAGTAATGCACAATATCATGAAAAATTAATCAAAGATTATACTACTGCACAAGAACTTTACTCTCATAGAGGAGGATATACATACAAAGGCGATATAGCAAAAGTATTAAAGGGTCTTGGATTTTTAGAAGAAGACTTTAATAATTCAATTGAAAATTTAAGTGGTGGACAAAAAACTCGTGTTGCATTATGTAAGCTTTTACTTCAATCTCCAGATATACTTCTTCTAGACGAACCTACTAACCACCTTGATTTAGAAGCAATTGAATGGCTTGAAGAATTTTTAAGTACATATAAAGGCACTCTTTTAGTAATCTCCCATGATAGATTCTTCTTAGATGCAGTTACAAACAAAACATTCCAAGTTATAAATGGTCATGTAAATTGTTATAATGCACCTTACACTAAATATTTAGAGCTTAGAAAAAAGGATTATGAAGCACAACTTAAAGCTTATAATCTTCAACAAGCTGAAATAAAAAGACAAGAAGAAATAATACAAAAGTTTAGATCATTTAATAGAGAAAAAAGTATAAAAAAAGCTGAAAGTAGAGAAAAGGCTTTAGAAAAACTAGATAGATTAGATGCTCCTGATAAAGAGAAAGGTGCTTCAAAAATATCTTTTGAAACTACTGTTAAGAGCGGTTATGATGTGCTTCATATTGAAAATCTTTCAAAGTCATTTGATGACAATAAACTATTTAGTAATATCTCATTTGATTTAAAAAGAGGCGAAAAAGTAGCTTTAATAGGTGAAAATGGAAGAGGTAAAACTACTCTACTTAATATAATAATGGGAAAAGTAAAAAGTGATTCTGGTAAAGCAGTTTTAGGAACCAACGTAAATATTGGTTATTATGATCAAGAACAATCTGATTTAGATTATAATAAAACTATTTTAGATGAAGTTTGGGATGCTTTCCCAGACCTTACAACAACTAAAATCCGTACTGCCCTTGGTTCATTCTTATTTACTGGTGATGATGTATTTAAAAAGATTGAGACATTAAGTGGTGGAGAAAAATGTAGAATAAATATTTTAAAGCTTATGTTATCAAAGGCTAATTTCCTTCTTTTAGACGAACCTACAAACCATTTAGATATACCATCTAGAGAAGCTCTTGAAGATGCTATATTAAATTATGATGGAAGTATGCTTATTGTATCTCATGATAGATACTTCTTAAATAAAGTAATAAATAAGATAGTTGAATTAAAAGAAGATGGAATGAATGAATATCTTGGTAATTACAACTACTACATGCAAAAGAAAGAAAATCCAACACGTTTTGAAGCTTATGAAGAGATAAGTAATGGAAAAACTAAGACTCAATTAAAAGATGAAAAGAAAAAGGTTAAACTTGCCCAAAAAGAAATAAGAGTTAAAAAGACTAGACTTAGAGAAGTTGAAAATGAAATTTCAAAATCAGAAGAACTACTTGAAAAATTAAATAATGATTTATGCCTAGAAGAAATTTACTCAAATCCTAAAGAAGCTGAAAGAGTAAATCATGAAATTTCAGAAACACAATTAAAAATTGAATTTTTATATGAAGAATGGGAAACTTTAAGTGATGAACTAAATAATTAAAAATAAAAGGGATGATAATATTATCATCCTTTTTATTTAAATTAAACTATTAATTTATAAATACTTCTTTCTTTTTATTTATTACATATATAGTTTCTTCTTTTAAATAATTTGATATATTTATTTCATTCCATTTTACATATGACGGCTTTTCATATAACTTTTTATTTATAATTTCAATTACTCTATAATTTCCATCTTCTATGTTTGAAAACTTAACTATACCATTTTCATCACTATACTTACTTGATATAAGATATGGTGATACACCATTTATTCTATATAAATTTATCTTTATTCCCTTTAATTTTTCTCCATTTATACTGTCCATTAATGTGTGTACAATTATCGTTCCTTTAATATTTTTATTTTCACTACAATTATATGATTTCACCTTATTATCGTACTTTTTATAAACTTCTTTTTCCAAATAAAAAACCTCCTAAATTAATCTATACTATATAAAGTATGATTAACATTAGAAGGTTGTGATTACTAAATAATATTATTTTTTATTAGAAGTATCTTTTCCTACTCCATTTAATATTAGATTTAATACTACTCCAACTATTGCAGCAAAACTTAAACCTGATATTGTAACAGTTTTTGTTATTTTTAATCCTATTATAAATCCAAAATGTTCATTTAACATAGGATTTATATATGGTGCAATTAGTCCTATAAATAATATTGATGCCATAATTATTAGATTTTTTGCATTAAACTTAACCTTTTCATCTTTTATTGTTTTAGTACCTACTATAGCTATCATGCTAAATAACATTAAGCTTATACCCCCCATTACTGGTTGTGGTATAGTTCTTATTGCAGCTCCAAATTTTGATATAAAGCTAAGTGCTATAGCAAAAACTGCTGATAATCTTAATAAAGATGGATCATAATTTTTTGTCATTGCAAGAACACCTGTATTTTCTCCATAAGTTGTATTTGCAGGTCCTCCTAATAATGAAGCTGTAAGCGTAGCTAGTCCATCTCCAAGGAATGTTCTATTTAATCCTGGATCTTCTATAAAGTTTTCTCCAACAACCATTCCATTTGTTGTTATATCTCCAACATGCTCCATAAATACAGCAAGTACAACTGGTGCTACTATCATTATTGCTCCTATATTAAACTTTGGTAATGTGAAGTTTGGTATTGAAACTAAAGTTGCTTGGCTTATTGAAGCTGTATCTACAAATCCTGTAAATAATGAAATAGTATATCCTACTATAACCCCTACTAAAATTGCTATTTGTTTTATAAATCCTCTACCAAATTGTTTTATAACTAAAGTTGTTCCAAGTGTTATAACTGCAAGAATCACATTTTTGCTTGCCATATCTAGTGCTGTTGGTATCAAATTTAATCCTATTACCATAATCATTGGACCAACAACATGTGCTGGAAGTACTCTTTTTATCCTATCTACTCCTACCTTTTTTATTACAAATGATGTTAAAACATATAAAAGTCCTGCAACAAACATTCCTCCTTGTGCATATCTTAAATCACCATAATCTGCTTTAACTGCATTTATTACTGCTATAAAAGCAAATGATGAACCTAAGAACACAGGAACCTTTCTTTTAGTGCATGCATGGAATATTAAAGTTCCAGTACCAGCTGTAAATAATGCTACTGATGGATCCATTCCTGTAAGCATAGGAACTAATATAGTAGATCCAAACATTGCTATTAAATGCTGTAATGCAAGTATACATCTTACCATTTTTCCTTTTATATTTCCGTTTTCTTTTAATTTAAATGTTTGCGATAATTGCATAAATATATCACTCCTCTATTTTTATATAAGGAGAAATCTATTAAACTTCTCCCTTTTTCAGCCTCTCTGGACTGAGATTAAAAGGTATAAAAAAACTTCTTACATAAAGTAAGAAGTTATAATTACTCGAAAAACAACTACACATAACATATAAATCACATGTAATTAATACATTTACTTCTTACTAGCCTCTCTGGACTAATTTAAAGATTATTTTTATTATCCAAAGTATAACACATATATAAATATATTTTCAACACATTTATACATGAATATATTTATTTTTTTTACTTAAAATAAGTATGCTATATACTTTTAAAAGGAGGTTTTAAGTATGATTAAAAAAATTATGTCATTTATTATATTAATCATTTCATTAATATTAGTTCCTATTCTTCCTGTAACTGCATCAGAAAACTCTAATGAAAAGATAATATACTTAACATTTGATGATGGACCATCTAATAAGATAATGCCTAATATTTTAGATACCTTAAAAAAAGAACAAGTAAATGCTACTTTCTTTATAATAGGTGATCAAATTAAAGGAAATGAAAAAATATTAAAGAGAGTTCATGAAGAAGGGCATTCTATAGGTCTTCATAGTGTTACACATAAAAAATGCAATCTTTATTCTTCAAATGATTGCTTTTTAAAAGAGATGCTTAAAGATCAAAAACTTATAAATGAGGTTGTTGGAATATCTCCTACAATTTTAAGATTCCCTTATGGGGCAAATAATGATACATATAAACTTACTAAATCAATGGTTGATTTACTTCATAAAAATAATCTTAAAATTTATGATTGGAATTTAGATAGTGGAGATGGCGCTAATCATAACTTAAATCCATCTACTTACATAAAAAATTCAAAAAGCAATAAAGATATGATAATATTATTAATGCATTGTGGAAATATGAATAAAAATACTGCAAATGCATTGCCAGAAATAATATCTTATTATAAATCCAAAGGATATACTTTCAGGAAAATTGATGAAACAACACCAGAATATTTTAAAATAAGAAAGTAGAACGAGAAGTAATACTCGTTCTACTTTAATTAAATTCTTTATAAAACAGTTCTTTAACTTTTTCAAAACATTCTGGCTTACTAAAATAATAGCCTTGTATTTTATCACAATTAATACTCTTTAAATAATTAACTTGCTCTATTTCTTCTACTCCTTCAGCAATAACTTCTATTCCAAGTTCATGTGAAAGATTTATTATATTTTTTACAATACATCTACTCTTTTCACTACTCATTAAATCTACTATAAAACTTCTATCTATCTTTAAAATATCTATTGGTAATTTTGTCAAATAATTCAACGATGAATATCCAGTCCCAAAATCATCTAGAGCAATACTACCACCAAGTTTTTTAATTTCATTTAGAATAATAAGGTTTTCATTATATGATTTCATTAAAACACTTTCCGTAATCTCAATTTTTATATATTTTAATGAAACATCATATTTTTCCATAAACTCTTTAAAATCTTGAATTATCACTTTATTTCTTAACTGTAATTCAGATAAATTAACAGCTATTTTGAAATCATCATATCCCGCATCTAATAAATTTCTTATTTTTTTAAATACTTCTTCAAGAACAAATTTGCCAATAGGAATAATTTGTTTAGTAGTTTCCGCTAACGATATAAATTCATTTGGTGGCACAAAACCAAGTTTTTTACTATTCCATCTAATTAATGATTCCATTTCATGCATTTTATAATCACTTAATGATATAATTGGCTGAAATACTACATACATTTCATCGTCTTTTAAAGCTTTCTTTAGTCCTTTTCTTAAACTAAATATCTTGCTAAGTTCTGTATATATCTTATTATTGAAAAATTTATATCCATTTTTCCCATTTTTCTTAACAAAATGCATAGCTATATCAGCTGATTTTAAAAGAACATTGAAATCATTTCCATCATGAGGTGACATTGCAATTCCAATACTTGCTGTTATATAAAAATTATAACCATTAATATTTATAGGGCTTTCTAATATATTTAATATTTTTCTTGCGATAGATTCAGCTTCTTCCATATTTCTTATTTGTAGATTAAAAACAACAAATTGATCAGCTGAAAATCTTCCAACTATATTATCTTCACTTAAATTTGATTTTAGTTTATTTGCAACATAGTGTAGTAGATTATCTCCAACTTCATAATCATAAACATCATTTATAAAACTAAAATTATCTAAATCAATCAAAAAAAGAGCTCCAAACTTTACATCTTTTTCGCATTCAACAAGACATCTATTTATAATATTTTTCATAAAATTCTTACTTACTGTACCTGTTGTTATATCATAATTTCTTATACAAGTTCTTACTTCATCTAAATTTTTATTTGTAGTTATATTTTTTAATAAACCAACATACAAATATCCATCTTCATTAGTAAAATCTTCTCTTAATACACTTATAAAGCAATATAGATGTTCATTATTTTTACTTTTTAATATAAATTCACTAATTTTATCTTTACTTTCATTTTCTATATAATAAATAATCTTATCTAATAAAATTCCACTTTTATCATCTAACAATATCTTAATTTCTTTTATTGTTAATTCAATACTACTTTCAGTTGTTTTAAAAATATTATTAACCAATCCGCCTGTAAGCTTAATCTTGCTTTCTTCTTTGTTCCAATATATAAATGCATCTTTTGTATATCTATGAATATTTTCTTTAATATTTTCACCATGTATTTTATCACTTGTAATTTCTTTTTTATATTTATTCATCATCATTATCTTCACCTAAGTTATTTACTTATGTGTATCTTTTTTCTTTTTATCATTTATTAAAGTTACAATTAAAGCTGTAGTAGCTACTGCTAAGGCTGTGATTTTACTTTTTTTAATACTCATAATTTTCCACCCATCTAATATGTGTTTTTTATATTATACCTTATTTTATGCATTATATTCCACTATTTTTTATTATTTAATATTAAAGTTACTTATTTAAATTGATTTAATTCATTTTTATATTCATATCCATTATTATTTAATTTTTCAATTAATAAATTTTTATCAATATTCATATCTTCACATAATATATCTATATTTGAATAAAAATCTCTAAGTTTAAGATTAATTATGCTTACAAGAATATTTGCATCCATACTTTTAATTTCTTCGTTATTCATTTTAAATTCCTTCTTTCTTATGTTCCCTCTAACTCATAACTCATATTATATAATAATTATTATTTATTGTAAATAAATTTAATAAATCTTTATTAAAATTAAAAAAATACTTGATAATAATTATGAAAATAAAAAAGTATAGAACAATGCTATACCTTTTTTATTACTTTTATATTTAAGTTATTCTTCATCATAAAAATCTAAATAAGAATGCTTAACTCCATCTTTTTCCCAACCTAATATAGAATCCATACATACATTCTCTGCAGCCTTAAATATTGATTTATCTACTCCATCAAAATTTTCTTTAAGTTGCTTTATTAAATCTTTTATTTCAAATCTTTTATTTCCAACTTTCTTAGCCGCAACCATACAAGCACAGTTAAGAGGCCATATTCCACTATAGTTTATAAATCTTTTTATATGTTCTTCTTCTATAAAATACATTGGTCTTATAAGCTCAAGCCCTTCAAAATTCTTAGATTTTAATTTTGGTAACATTGTCTTAAAGTTTCCTGCATAAAGAATATTTAAAAGAGTTGTTTCTATAACATCATTATAGTGATGACCAAGTGCAAGTTTATTGCATCCAAGCTCTTGGGCTTTTGCATATAAAGAACCTCTTCTCATTCTTGCACAAAGATAACAAGGATATTCACTAGCCTTTTCATCAATAACTTTAAATATTCCTGATTCATAAATATGTATTGGTATGTTTAGATAATTACAATTATCTATTAAAAGTTCTCTTATTTGTTCATGGTACCCTGGGTCCATTGCAATAAATTCTAAATCAAATTTAATTTGACCATGCTTTTGAATTTCTTGGAATAACTTTGCCATAAGAAGTGAATCTTTTCCCCCTGAAATAGCTACAGCAATCTTATCCCCTTCTTCTATTAGATTATATTGCTTTACAGCTTTAACAAATTTAGTCCATATTTTTTTTCTATATCTTTTAACTATACTTCTTTCAATTTCTTCTAAGGGCTTCTTTTCCTCTTCTGGAATTATTCTTGGACACCCTTGTCCTGCTATACTCATTTTATCACCTCATTCATCAAAACAATATTATATCATCTTTCTTATAAAAGTAAAATAAAAAGCCAGAGCGTATTACTACTGGCCTTTTAATCTAATAATCATAATTACTACTATTTTGACACATAGTTATTTTAAGTGTATTACCATCTACCATTTTTTTATATGAACATAAAAATTCATTTAATTCATTATCATTTAAATCTATTGACTTTTCACTTATTATAGTTACATATTCTTTATCTAGAATGATTTTTATATCATTATTATTATTTTTTATTGAATATTCTTCTATTTGCTTTGTTAAAACCTTTTTATTATATTTTTCTTGAAATGATATCTTTTTTCTAAACTTTTCATAGTCAGGCTGTACATCATTTAAATCTACATCAATTCCCATACTTTTTAAACTATCTTGCATGCTTGAAATGTCAAATCCGTATCTTTCCATAACCTTCTTTTGTATTTCAAAAAGCTTTTGTTGAGATATATTATTGTCTTGCATATATTTTGTTATATTAGAAGAAAAATCTGAAAAACTCATTTCTCCTGTTTGCGTTTTATAAAATAAATCATACATATAATTTTCAAATTTATCTATATCTTTTTCATTCACTCTATTTTTTAATTCATTAAAATCTATTATTCTATCATCGCTCATAAATTTCAGCTCCTTAACCTAAATTTATATATCTTTATTTTATTATATATCAAAATAATATACTACAAAAGTCTTACTATAAATATAAAATGATTCTCTATATTTCTCTTAATAAATATTTGTGAATAATAATATTATTTATACATAAGATATTCATATAAAATATGATTTTCTATTAAAATTAGGGGTGATTTTATGAACAATAAAAATTCTAAAAAACATAAAATTAAAAAGTCTAAAGAACCTAATGATGGAAGCTTTATAGAAAAAGATCCTAATGATAGTTTTTCATCTGAAGGAACTGTAAGATATGGCGAAGAAACTGATGTGGATGATATATAAATAAAAAAGTAGGTGCATACCTACTTTTTTATTTATCCTTAATTCTTTATTATATTGTCTAAACTCTTTAGTACTAATCTCCTAAAATTTTCACTTTCACCTAATGTTTTATCTAATACTTCTACCTCTATATTTTGCTCTTTTAATTTACTTACAAAACTTTCTCTATCTTTTGATATTATATCCTTCTTAAAATGATATCCTTTAGTTATAAACATAGGTATTATTGTTACTTTAGAAACCTTATCATTTTTCATGCTAGCTATAATATCATTAAAACAATCTTTATTATGTATTAAAACAACATAATGCTTGCCTTTATTCTTCTTTTTTATAACTGACTTTATATATTTCTCTTCTAAAGAATTCTTAATACCTACGCTTCCATGACAAACAAAAAGCATATTATCATATTTATCAAAATATTTATCAATTAAATTTTCATTTTCTTCTAATATAGGTTTAGTTATTTTTAAAACTTTAAATGAACTTTTATATTTTTGTGTTATTTCTTCAACCTTTGAATATTCATGACCTCTTGAAAAATAAAGAGTTTCAACATACACTTCTTCGTATTTTTTTGTTTTAAGTTCTTTTAAAACCTCTTCATAGCTCTTGGCATTTATCTCTAATTTACTAAGTATCTTTTCATTAGTCAATGCAAAGAAATAATCGAATTCTTCTCCACATTTTTTCTCAGCATCTTTTTTAAAAGGAAGCAGGTATTTATTAAATCCTGCCTCCTTAGATGTTCCAAAAGCTACTATTACTATAGCTTTTTTTCTCTTCATTTTATTTTACTTCCTTCTTAGCAAATCCTTCAAATGCTTGTAAAAATCTATCTATATGCTCTTCTGTGTGCTTAACTGATAAAAATACTGCTTCAAATTGTGATGGTGGTATATTAAATCCTTCATTTAACATGTGTAAGAAATATCTCTTAAATCTTTCTCCATCACATTTTTTTACATCATCATAACTTTCTACCTTAGAGTCATCAGTAAAGAATATAGTCATCATTCCTCCAACTCTATTTACTACTGCGTTAACTCCAGTTTCATTTGATATTCTAGAAATTCCATCTTCTAATTTTCTTCCTAGAGTTTCTATATGATCATAACCTTCTAAGTTATTTTTAAGCTTTGTTAATGTAGCAAGTCCAGCTGCCATAACAATTGGATTTCCTGACATTGTACCTGCTTGATATACTCCACCAAGAGGTGATAAGTTTTCCATTATTTCTTTTTTCCCACCATATGCACCGCATGGAAGTCCGCCTCCCATTATCTTTGCATATGTAACTAAATCAGGTTTTTCTTCAAACAAGCTCTGAGCCCCTTTAAATGCTGCTCTAAATCCACTCATAACTTCATCAAATATTAAAAGTGCACCATACTTATCACATAATCTTCTTAAAGTCTTAATGAAACTATCTTTTGCTTTTATAACACCCATATTACCTGCAACTGGTTCTATAATTACACAAGCTATATCATCTCCGTATTTAGAGAATAATTGTTCCATACTTTTTTCATCATTATATATACCAATTAGTGTATTTTTAATACTTTCTTCTGGTACACCTTGTGATCCTGCAATTCCTTCAGTTAATACTCCAGAACCTGCTTCAACTAAGAATCCATCAAAGTGTCCATGATAACAACCTGCAAATTTAACTATTTTATTTTTCTTAGTATATCCTCTAGCAAGTTTTATAGCACTCATTGTAGCTTCTGTACCTGAGTTTACCATTCTTATCATATCTATTGTATCTAGATTTTCACACATGAATTTACTTAATTCAAGTTCAAGCTTTGTAGGTGCCCCAAAAGCTAAAGCAATTTTAGCTTCTTCACTTATCGCATTAACAACATCGGTATCACAATGTCCAAGTATTAATGGGCCCCAAGCTAAGACAAAATCTATATACTCTTTGCCATCTTCATCTTTTATTATAACTCCATTACCACTTTTAATTACTGGAGGATTTATTCCCATATCTTTAAAAGATCTAACAGGACTGTTAACTCCACCTGGCATATATTTTTTTGATTCTTCAAATATCTCTTCATTCATCATATGCTATCACTCCTATTTTCTTAAAAATCTTGAAGCTTCTAATGCATGATAAGTTATTATTATGTCTGCACCAGCTCTTTTCATTGATAATAAAGTTTCAAGTATTATTCTTTCTTCATCAATTAATCCCATTTTAGCTGCAGCCTTAATCATTGCATACTCTCCACTTACATTATAAACGCATAAAGGCATATCTACAGTATCCCTTACTTCTCTTACTATATCTAAGTATGAAAGAGCAGGCTTAACCATTACTATATCTGCACCTTCTTCTATATCATCTAAAACTTCTCTAATCGCTTCTCTTCTATTTGCTGGATCCATTTGATAAGTTTTTCTATCTCCAAAGCTTGGTGCTGAATTTGCAGCTGCTCTAAATGGTCCATAATAAGCTGAACAATATTTAGCTGAATAACTCATTATTGAAACATTTTTAAATCCAGCTTCATCTAAAGCTTCTCTTATTCTATATACTCTTCCATCCATCATATCTGAAGGTGCTATCATTTGAGAACCAGCTTTTGCATGTGAAACTGCAATCTTACATAAATAATCTAATGTTTCATCATTATCTACATCTCCATCATGAATTATTCCACAATGTCCATGATCTGTATATTCACACATACATACATCTGTAACAACTAAAAGTTTATCTGTTAATTCTCTTATCTTTCTTACTGCTCTTTGAACAATTCCATTTTCAGCATAAGCTTCACTTCCACAGCAATCTTTATGATCTGGAATTCCAAATAGTATAACTCCTTTAATTCCAAGATTAACTGCTTCTTCAACTATTTCATGTAACATATCAACTGAATAGTGATAAACTCCAGGTAATGATTCAATTTCTCTTTTTATACCTTCGCCTTCAACTACAAAAATTGGTAAAATAAAATCTTGAGGCGTCAATACAGTTTCTCTAACTAAACCTCTAATATTTTCATTTACTCTTAATCTTCTTCCTCTTCTCATTTTTACATTACACTTCCTTTTAACATTTCCTCTATCTCTTTTAAAAATCCATCCTCTGAATGCTCTTTGCAAACTAAAGAATCAATTCCACTTTCTTGTATAGCTTTTTGAGTTATTGGACCTATTGCAATACATATTTTTTCTTTTAACTTTTCAAGTCCTACCATCTCTTTCATATTTTTAAATGTTGATGGTGAAGTAAATAGTATTGCATCTACTTCTTCAAAGGCTTTTTCATTTTTAAGTTCACCTTTTAATACATCATATATATCAACTTTTGTTACATCAGCACCAAGCTTTTTAATTTCATCTTGAAGGAAACTTCTGCTTTTAGCTGATGAAGGTATAAGTACTTTTTCACCATTTTTTATATAAGGAGATATTTCTTTTAAAAGCCCTTCTCCTATAAATTCTCTTGCTGTTTTAAATGAAATAATTCCTCTATCTTCTAATGCTTTATTAGTAGCCTTACCAACTGTTGAGAATTTTGCTTTTATTGATCTTATATCAATTTTTTCTCTTTTTAAATAATCAAAGAATAAATTCACTCCATTTACTGAAGTTAATAAGATATGATCGTATGTACTAAGCTTATCTTTATATTTATCTAAGTTATTAGTTGTATCTTTTATGACAATAGAATTTATTTCTGTAACTTCAGCACCTAAGTTTTTAAGCTTAGTCTTTAAATTGTTTGATTGATTTCTTGAACGAGTAATACATATATTTTTACCAAATAAAGGTTTGTTTTCATACCATGATAATTTATCTTCTAATGAAACAACTTCACCTATAACTATTATACATGGTGATTTAAGTTTAGCATCCTTAGCTTTTTTTGATATATCCTCTAATGTACCTATAACCTTTCTTTGCTTTGATGATGTTCCTCTCATAACAACTGCAGCTTTAGTATCTTTATCTTTACCATACTTTATAAGCTCACTTACAATGTGATCTATATTTGCAAGTCCCATCATAAATACTAATGTTCCATTTTCTTTAGCTAAAGCTTCAAAATTTACATTTAAAGTTTTTGCTGACATACCAGTAACTATATGAAAACTTTGAGCTAAGCCTCTATGAGTTATAGGAATACCAGCATAATTTAATACTGCAATTGGAGAAGTTACTCCAGGTATTACTTCAAATTCTATTCCTTCTTTTTGAAGTGCTAAAACTTCTTCACCACCTCTACCAAAGACATATGGATCTCCACCTTTTACTCTTCCAACTATATGCCCTTCTTTAGCTAGCTTAACAATCATTTCATTTATTTCTTCTTGTGTTTTATAATGAGCTCCTGGCTCTTTTCCACAATAATATATTTCACAATCATCATTTAAATAATTTAATATATTATTTGATACTAATCTATCATAAAGAACTGCTGTACATTCTCCAAGCACTCTCTTTGCTTTAAGAGTTAAAAGTTCTTCGTCTCCAGGGCCTGTTCCAATAATATACGCTTTACTCATTCTTACCTCCAAATTATTTACCTAATATTTTTTCTGCTAGTTTTTTCCCTAATATTTCGCTATCATATTTATTTCCTAGTATATCTTTTTTTACTATTTTTCCATCTACTAAATATGTTCCAATCATGTATATATCGTCATTTTCTATCTCAGAATAAACTCCAATCATACTATGACAATCTCCACCTAATGCTCTCATAAAGCTTCTTTCGCCTAAAACTTCAATTCTCACTCTTTCATCATCCATTGATTTTAAAATATCTTTATGCTTAAAATTTTTAAGACATTCTATACCTAATGCCCCTTGCCCTACTGCTGGTAGAAATACTTTTGGATCAAAATAATCAGTTATTATATCTTCCATTCCTAATCTTTTAAGGCCTGCAGCTGCTAATATTATTCCATCCATATTTTCTTCTTTCATCTTCTTAAGTCTTGTTTGGACATTACCTCTTATAGGTACTATATTTAAATCATGTCTAAGCTCTTTAAGCATTTCTGCTCTTCTCATACTGCTAGTTCCTATAACTGCACCTTTTCTTAAATCATTAAATGAAATATTATTGCTTGATATAAAAGCATCTCTTATATCTTCCCTCTCTGGCATACATACAAGTTCAAATTCATCTAAAAGCTCATTAGGCACATCTTTCATACTATGTACAGCAATATCTGCCTTTCCATCTAACATCTTTTGCTCAATTTCTTTAACAAATAAGCCTTTTCCACCAATTTTATTTAAAGTTATATCAAGTCTTCTATCGCCTTCTGTTACAACTAAAAGCTTTTCTGAATCAACATTTTTTTCTTTTAAAAGTTCCATAACTCTTTCAGCCTGTACTTGGGCTAATTTAGATTTCCTTGTTGCTACAACAAATTTCATTATTTCACCTTACCTAATCTCTAAATAATTTATTAACCAATTCTTTATCATAAAAAAGCTCTAAAACAAGCTTTTCCTTTTTTTTATTTATAATATATCTAAAGTCATCACTTATTATAAAATCTAATAATTCATCTTTTTTATTCTTAATAGATTTTACATTATTTCTTATGATAGATGTTACTTTTATAAAATCATCAAATTCCTTTAATTCATCTAAAATATAAGTTCCAAGCATCTTTGAAGCTTTTGGATTACCTCTTAAGGTATTAATCCCTAAAAATATCTCATCGCTTCTTATATTCATTGGAAGAACAGCAATTCCATCTTTAGGATTTTTGCAATTTATATATATCTTATCTAAACTTTTACAACTCTTTTTTATATTATCTATTATAATATCATCATCAATTGCAATTACTACTATATGATTATTTTTTAAAAATTTTTCATTATATTCGCACTTTGTTATGGTGATTTTTTCAGAATCTAATTTATAAAATGCTTCATTAATCTCTTTTGCAACAACGCTTACATTACATCCATTAGACAAAAATGTTTTTGCTTTTATAAGCGCAGCTTTTCCTGCTCCAATAATAAGTACATTTATTCTACTTGAAAAAAGAGATATCATTGTATATCCTAAATTTCCTCTATAAATATCTTCTCCAATATCTTTATGCATTCATCTCCACACCCTTTTATAGTCTCTTCTTTTAAAGTTTCTATGGCTCTATTTACATACGCATTAGAAGTACTTTTTAGAAGTGTTTTTACAAGTTCATCTTCTCTTCTTTCTTTATTTTTAAACGTATTATATCTTTTTATATATATATCATCGCCATGTTTTTTAAATTTCTTTATGTATGGTGCTACTTTTCTTAAACTTCTCCACTTATTATATGTATCTATATACTCATCTATTAAATAATAGAATTCATTCATTTTTTCTTTTCTTAAATCTTTATTTTCATCATCTATTTTACTAATTTCATCTATATTATAAACTACAACTCTATCTATTTGATTTACCTCTTCACTCACATCTCTTGGAAGAGCTAAATCAAATATTAATAATTCTTTTCCTTCTTCATAAATATCATCTTTTGAAACTACAATATGAGGTGATGAAGTACAAGATATTATTGAATCAACTTTATTTATGTACTCATTTTTTGTATTAAATCTAACTATTTTTATATTTTCATTTTCATCATACTCTGATAAATCAGTATTTCTTACAGCAATAATAATATTATCTACATTATGTGATAATAAATGCTTAACAACAAGTTTTCCAACTTCTCCATGTCCAAGTACCATAAAGCTTTTTGCTCCATGTTTAATTGCTCTATTTACTGCTATAGATGCAGATGATACTGGTATCTCATATAATTTTGCTTCATTTCTAAATTTCTTACCGCATGTTACTGCTTCTTGAAATAGTCTTTGAAGTTCTAAATTTACTGAATTAGTTTCTAATGATGCCATATATGCATCTTTAACTTGACCTAATATCTGATCTTCTCCTAAAATTTTTGAATGAAATCCACATATAACCTTAAATAAGTGTTTTATAGCCTCTTGTTCTGTTATATAAAAAATATACTCTCTTAAACTTTTATCCCATCCTAAAGCATTAAAAATTATAGTTAATACTTCATCTTTTTCTAAAGAATGATTAAAATATATTTCTGTTCTATTGCATGTACTTAAAATAACAACCTCATCTAATTTATTCTTTAGATCATTTAAAGCCTTTTCTCTTAATTTAGACTTTATTGAAAATTTTTCTCTTATATGCAATGGAATATCTTTCTTTATTCCTAAAACTGCTATCATCTTCTCCACTCCATTAATAAATCATGCAAATTATTCTAAAACCTTTATCACATAATTTTTATTTAATTATATATAAAACCTTTATCTACTGATATTTTTTACTAACAAAAAATATCACTAGATAAATACTTTCACATTTAATTGTAAAGCAAACTCTAGTGATATTCAAATAAATTTACATTATATTATATTTTACATAAGTTATTGTTAGTTATTGTTTTTAGAAATTTAAAGTTTTAATTAATATTTTTGAGTATTTGGATATTTAATTCCACTCCAATAAACATTATTTTTCATTATAGCTTTTTCTGAAAGAGTTACTCCTTCTAGAGCCCACTTTTTCCATTCCATAAATCCAGTTCTGTCTATTATATATCCAATGTGTTCTTTTCCACCTGGAGCATCTTTAGCAATATATTCTTTAACGTATTTATAAGTATTTTCTATAATTTTAACAATACTATCTTCATCAGCCCATATTAAGAAGTCTTCTCCAAGTCTTGGGTTCTTCTTACCTGTTCTACCCATGATTGAAAGTCTATAGTACTTTTCTTTACTTCTTGTCCATGCTCTTGTAGGACATGCCATTACACATTCTCCACATCCTATGCACTTGCTTGCATCTCTTTTTACTTTATAATTTTCAAAAGTTAATGCACCTGTAGCTTTTTTAGTACATGCCTTAACACATGCTTGGCAGCTTATACATCTGTAGTAATCATATTG
This sequence comes from Clostridium sp., assembly GCF_034179595.1. Lineage (GTDB taxonomy): Bacteria > Bacillota > Clostridia > Clostridiales > Clostridiaceae > Clostridium. Next base: position 6,736 of record NZ_JAXFPT010000055.1, on the reverse strand, counting down.
TGGTTCTGTCATACCAATTATACCAAAGTCATGCATTCTTGCTTTTATACAATCATTTGGGCATCCTGTAAGAGCTACCTTAAAGTGAAGATCATTTGGGAAAATTGCATCTTCTATTCTCTTTGCAAAGTTTGTAGTGTTATAATTTGCAAAAGGACAAACATTGTTACCTATACAAGCTGATACATTTCTTGTTCCTGCTGCTGTATAACCTTGTCCTGGAACTTCTTGATTTATTTCTAATCCTTCGATTATAGGTTGTAACATTTCATTAACTTGTGGTATATTTTCCATCTTTATATCTGGAATTTCAAAACCTTGTCTAGTAGTTATATGAACTGTTCCATTTCCATACTTATCTGCTATCTCTTGAATCATGCCTAAATATTTAGCATCTAAATGTCCACCTGGAACTCTAACTCTTGAAGCAGTGTATCCTCTTTTCTTAGTTACTCTAAATGCGTTCTTTTTAAGCTTTTTTGTATTTATATCCATATGTCCTCTGCCCCCTAATCTCTTAAAAGCTTACCTTTTGTATAATTGAAAACTGGTCCATCTAAACATATATAAGTATCATCTATCTTACAGTGTCCACATTTACCTAATCCACAACACATCTTTCTTTCTTGTGAAATCCATATGTTTTCTTCTTTAATTCCAAGCTTTAGAAATTCCATAACAGTAAACTTCATCATCATAGGTGGTCCAACAACTATAATTTGAACATTTTCTTTATCTTTTATATCAAGGTCTGGAATAAACTTAGTTACAAGTCCAGTATTTCCAGTATATCCTTCTTCTGCTGAGTCAACAGTTACTATTAAATTTATGCTATCATTCCATCTTTTTAAATCATCTTTAAAAAGCATATCTTTAGGGCTCTTAAATCCTGTGATTAAAGTTGTTCCCTTTGTTTCATTAGTATTTTTAGCAAAGTAATCGACTACTCCTCTTACTGGTGAAAGACCTGTTCCTCCAGCTACTACTACTAATTCTTTGTCTTTATAAATATCTATATCAAAACCATTTCCATATGGTCCTCTCATAAATAATTTATCTCCAACATAATTTTTGAATATTTCGTTAGTAACTTTACCAACTCTTCTTATAGTTAAGTCAACAAAGTTTTCACCAATACCACTTACTGAAATTGGAGCTTCACCAAATCTTGGTATTGAAACTTCGAAGAATTGTCCAGGTTTTACATCACCTTTAAATTCCATTCTAAATGTATATTCTATATCTGTATGTTCAATTACTTCTAATATCTTTGAAGGAAATGGTATATAATCATTATTTGTCATTTGAATTCACCTCATCCATTGCATCTTGCAATTTATTTACACATGTTGGTACATCTATATATTCTGGACATATATCACTACATCTTCCACATCCGATGCACATATGATATCCCCATCTCTTTTTGTAATCATAGAATTTATGCATAACTCTAAATCTTACCTTTTGACCATTAGCTTGTCTAAATTCATGACCACCAGCCATTGTTGTAAATCCTGGAACTTGACATCCAGCCCAAACTCTTCTTCTTTCTCCTACATTTTCATTATCACTGTAGTAAATATCTTGCATACTGTTGCAAGTACAAGTTGGGCAAACAAAGTTACATCTACCACAAGCTATACATCTTTCTGAGTATTCATCCCATATCTTTGAGTCTATAACATCTAATGATAAATTTTCTGGTATATTAATCTTTACTTTATTTTCAGTAACAAAGTCTGGATTAACTTCCATTTCCATTTGTGGAACTTCACTAAAGTATTTTTTTAATTCTTCGTCTTTTATATCTAAATAAGCGTATCCATCTGAAACTTTTAAGTATGCATCATAATTGTCTGCTTTATTAGTTCCCATATCTACACAGTAGCAGCTATCAAAACTCTTTTCGCAACCAATAAGAACAAATTTAACGCCTTCTTTTAATCTCTTATAATACGGATCTTCAAATCCATTTCTTAAATATATATCATCTATTCTCTTTACAGCGTGTAAATCACAGCTTCTTAAGAAAATAATTCTTGGTTTTTCATTAACTACTGGTTCTTTACATTCATCTTGATTGAAGAAGAATATAGTTTGAGTTATTGGAAGTAATGCTTCCTTAAATGAAAAATCTGATTTTTTATTAAATTCTATATCTTCTACTCTTTTAACTTCCTCGTATCTTATAACATCTGTTTCTGAAGATCTCCCAGCACCTACAACAACTGTTGGAGCTACTATTTTGTAACTATTTGACATTTCTTCAAAAACACTATTTAAATCTTTAGTTTTTATTTTAAATCCCATAATAAACTCCTTCCTAATGAGCTCTTTTATTTCTTGAAATCAAATAATATGGGATAGCGACAAACAACACTCCACCTACAATATTCCCTAATGTAGCAAAAAACAGATTATATAAAATACCTGTTATAGTAACTGTTCCATAAGGTAAAAGATAGCCTATGACTAACAATGTCATATTAGCAACGCAATGCTCAAATCCTAAAGTAAAAAATACATATACACAAAGCATTACCATAAATAGTTTTCCTATTTCTTCTTTCATCTTGTAAGCACACCAAATTGCAAGACACACAAGTATATTACACAGTATACCTCTAACAAATAATTCATTTGGCATAACATTAATCTTTTTCTCTGCATAATGCGCCATATATTCTCCAGAAACACCTCTCCATACTCCAGATGCATAATAAAGAAAAGCAGCTAAAACTGATCCTATGAAATTACCTATATAATTTATACTCCATAGTTTTAATAAGTTTCTAATTTTAATTTCTTTTCCCAAGCATCCTGATGACATGATTAAGGTATTACTTGTAAATAATTCTGCGCCTGCAAAAACAACTAATGCTAGTGCAACAGCAAATGACAATCCCATAACTATCTTAGTAAATGGTGATTGTACCTCGTTTAAAGTTCCACCTACACTATAAGCGAGCATTACTCCAAATCCCACAAAAAGACCCGCATGCATAGCACTTAAAACATAACCTTTTGTATTATCCTCTAGAAAATTCACCTTTTTCCTAGACAGTGCTACCATCCTATTAAAATCTTCTCCATACATCTTGATTCCCCCTTATTATATTCCCTTTTTAATTTATCATCTGTGATAATTATCACAAACTTTTAAAATAATTTGATAGCTTATCTTTATCTTTTACTATAATTATTTTCTTGTCTTTTCTAATAAGGCCTTCTTTTTCTAAAATTTTAAGTGCTCTTGAGATAGTTTCTCTTGGCATACCAAACATATCTGAAAGATATGTTATGCTTATCTTTAGATTTATAATAGTCTCTTGATTTTCTTCTACACCATAATCCTTAGCTAGCTTCCAAAGCTTTGCAGCAAGCCTTTTTTCTATCTTTAAAGGAGTAGAATTTTTCATTTGCCTATATAGTCTTCTAACTTTTGTAGATAGTGTATTTATAACCTTTTTTGTTAAAGCAAAATCTTCACTCATAATTTTCATGAATTTATTTCTATCAAAAACCAAGATTTCTCCATCGTCAAACATTTCACAGCTAATTGACGCTTTCATCCTCTCTAAAACAACCTCATTTATTATTTTTCCCTCACCTAAAATAAATATGACCTTTTTATGAGCAGCCTCATTTAATTTATATAGAGATACTTTTCCACTATATACTATATAGATACTATCTATAAAATCTTTATCTCTAAAAATATGGCTTCCCTTCTTAAAGGTTTTCTTCTCTGCAACTAAACATAACTTTTCTAATGTTTCCTTTGATAAGCCACTAAAAAATTCGCATTGTTGCAATTCGTTTAAAGTCATCATAATATCACCTATAAACCTTAATTCCCTATTTAAATATACTTATATTTAACAATAAATTCAACTATTATTCAATGAAAAATTTAACTATTCATTTGTATTTTATTGGATAATTTTTTTTTATGAAAACAATAAAAATAATTAAATTTTTAGGAGGTAAAAAGTATGAGAATTCCAAATCATATTGGAATAATTCCTGAAAGAATTAACCTTTTATGGTTTTACAATAGATAATACAAAAAGACCTTCAGTACAAAAAAATGCCTTTATAAAAGCATGTGTTGAGTCAGTAAAGCTTATTGAAAAAGAAGATTGCGAATTATTAGTCATAGGAAATTCAGAATCTAAAAACTTTCCAGAAGAATTATTAAAATATACATCTAGAAAAAAGATTGGTAAAGGTGGAATCAAAGTTAATTTCCTTGTAAATTATGGTTGGGAATGGGACTTATGTTCCTTAAATAAAAGTCAAAACTTTAGCAAAAATATTTTTAATTCAATAAGATCAAATGATATATCTCGTATAGATTTAATAATACGCTGGGGTGGAAGACGAAGATTAAGTGGCTTTTTACCAGTGCAATCTGTTTATTCAGATTTTTATGTTATAGATAATTTTTGGCCTAATTTTAAAGAAAGAGATCTTTTTGATGCTTTATCTTGGTATGATAAACAAGACGTAACGCTTGGTGATTAATATAAAAAAAGCAATGAATAAATTCATTGCTTTTAAACCTACATTTATATTCTTTCTTTTATTATAAATCCTTCTATAACTTTAGCTACTCCATCATTATTATTAGTATCAGTTATGAAGTTTGAAATTTCTTTTATTTTGTCACAAGCATTTCCCATTGCAACTCCAAGTCCTGCATATTCAATCATTGAAAAATCATTCATTTCATCGCCAACTGTAATTACTTCTTCTCTCTTTATACCTAAATGATTTGCTAATAGCTTAACTCCAACACCTTTATTTGCTTCTTTATTAAAGAATTCTAAGAAAAATGGTGCACTCTTTGCAACACTATATTTTTCATAAACTTCATTAGGTAATTTCTTCATTCCTGCATCTAAAATTTCTGGCTCATCTATCATCATTACCTTTATTATATCTTCTTCATCTTTTATATCTTTAAAGTCATCTATATGAAAATCTATTCCATTATGATGTGCTTCATATGTTGTATACTTATTTTCTTTAGGAGTTATAAGTCCTTTTTCTTTTGAAAAAGCATGTATATTTAAGCCTGCTTCATCTGCTAATTCCTTTAAATATTTAAGATCTCTTCCTTTTAATGTTACATCGCAAACTGCTTCTCTACTTTTAGTTTTTTGTACTAAACATCCATTGTAACTTAAAACATAATCATCTTCCCCTAAAAGATCTAATTCTTCTAAAAACTTTAATAAACCTTCTATTGGTCTACCTGAAGCTAGTACAACATAAACTCCTAATTCTTTTGCCTTTCTTAAAGCTTCTTTATTTCTTTCTGATACTACTTTATCATCATTTAATAAAGTCCCATCCATATCTAACGCTATTAGTTTATACATAATTTTTTCTCCCTTAACTTTACATTATTGTTCAGACAAGTTTATTATATCATATTTGATATTGCCATAAAATTTCTAATTATGTATACCTAATATTTGATACTTATATAAGCACTTTTTGTCTATATTTGTCATAAAATATTACTAAAAACAGTTCCTTGAGGTGGATTTATGGAAGTTCTGATATTAGTTCTGTCTCTTGTAATAGATTCATTTGTCGCAAGCATAGCATATGGAGCAGATAAGATTAAAATTCCTAACCTTTATATAATAATAATGAATATAATTTCCTGCTTAATACTAACATTTTCTTTAACCTTAGGAAGTTACTTAGAAGATATAATGCCTTCATATTTACCTAAATATATAAGCTTTTCAATATTTGTAATCCTAGGTGTTTATAAATTATTTGAAGGATTCTTTAAAAAGTATATGTCAAAATTTATAGAAGATAAAGAACAGCTCACATTTAAATTATTTGATTTTAAATTCATACTTGAAGTATATATAGATGAAACAAAGGCTGATTTTGACGAATCAAAAACCATATCATTAAAAGAATCTATTTATTTAGCTATGGCACTTTCTATAGATAGTTTAGCAGTTGGTTTTGGTGCTAGTTTCATCAATATAAATCCATTGCTTATGATAATATTCTGCTTTATATTTGGTATATGCTCAATAAAACTTGGCTCCTTTATTGGTAAAAAATTATTACCTAAAAACTCTAATAAAAATCTATCATGGCTTTCAGGATTATGTTTATTATTAGTTGCATTTTTAAAACTATAAATTTATAAAAAATAAGGTTATCTAAGATGATAACCTTATTTTTTTTATATTTCTAATTCTTCAATTTGAACTAAATACTTTGAGCAATTATTGCAGACAATAACTGTAACTATATAACTATTATCTACTTTTCCTTGTAATTGTAATTTATTAAATGTTAAGCCCTCATATTCTTTAGATATATCACTTATTACATATTTTCCATCCTTTGTGTATACATAGAAATAATATTCTAAATATTCACTTATATTTTTCTTTTCTTTAAAATTAGCACCACATTTCTCACATGGAGTACTATAATAAGCTTTATCAAATTCTACTTCTGTGCCTTCATTTAATAAATTTAAAATAAGCTCTATATTTATATCTTCTATAGGATTTACTTCATCATTAATTATTTCTATAAGATTATCTTTATTTAATTCATATGGTTTACCTTCATATTCAAAACAGTATTTCATCTATATACCTCTTTTCTATTGCTTTTACAATATTATATCATATAATAATTGCTATAAATTATTCTTATTTATTAAACCTTTATAATAAATATT
>NZ_JAXFPT010000047.1:0-17453 GCF_034179595.1 Clostridium sp. | reverse complement strand
CTACTAACACCAATAAAAAGAACTGAAAATATTGCAAGTGCTGCAACAACTTCAACCAAACTCATTCCTTTTTTATTTGAAATAATTTTCTTTTCCATATGTTCCTTTGTTGAAATCATACTTCTCCTTCTCCTTATAATTTAAATTATAATACTCTATATTAATGCTTGCTTGAAGTACTTCTTTCATCTTTCCATTTTCATCTAAACTAGATTTTTCTATATTTAAGCTACTTATATTTATTTTTCTTTTTGTTCCTTCTATCCTCTTTATAAAGTTAAGTAAAGAGTCAAAGCTTCCGCTAACTTCTAAATTAGCACTATTTATTAAAACATCATCTTTTTTAGAATTTTCTTCATCATCTGAAGCTTTTCCATCTATTTCATCAAGTTCTTGATTGCTACTTGAATCTTTGCTATTATCTTTATTTAATGTTTTATGTCCATTTTCAAAAGTAATATCTTTTAATTCTATACCAGTTTCACTTGAAATTGTAATTAGTGTGTTAAGTATATTAGCTTGTTCTTCTGTTTTTGGTAAGCTTGATAAAGCCTTATTGTACTTATATGTAACATCATCTAATTTTTCTCTTAACTTATATTGCTTATCTATTGCATCTAAAGCATTCATCTTTTGCCCATTTAAAGTAACCATTTCATGTTGCAATGCTTCTTGCTTATCAGTTAAAGGTCTTATAACTCCCTCTTCTAATATGATAAAAGTAAAGATTAATATAATTATAAATAAAAGTATCTTATCTTTTCTTTTTAATTGTTTTATATATAATATAAACTTATTGTCTTTTTTCTTTCTTTTACCCTCTTTACTTTTTCTCATATGCCTTTACTCCTTCTACTGAAATAGTAAATTTAACTTTATTTATTACTTTTGGCTTTTTAGCTTTTTCTTTTGCCTTTTTATCTTTTTCTTTCTCATCTTTTTTCTCTTTTTTATTTGAAGTTTTATCATTATCTTTAGTGTTATCATTGTTTTCTACATCATTTGTGTTATTGCTATTTACTGCACTACTTATGTTGTTATCTTCTTTTTCATTATCATCTATAGTAATTTCTACATTTTCTAAAGAAGTAAGTTTTGCATTTTTATAAATTTTACTCATTTGTAGATTAGCTAAAAATACTGATACCTCTTCTTTGGTATCTGCTACACCATCCATATTGATTCTATCTGAATCAAAGCTTATATCTTCTAAATATACATTCTGTGGAAAATATTTTTTTAAAGTATCTACATATTCCCATGCAGAAATATTTTTTTCTAATAATTTAATCTTATTTATAAAATCTTCTTTATTTTTTATATCATTAACTATATTACTATAATCATAATCTGCTTCTTTATAATTCTTTACTTCTGATTTTATAACTAAATTATTCTTCTCTAAAGCTCTATTTTCGTAGTATATAATTCCTGCATTTATAAACAGTATAATAACTATTAATAAGTAACCACATATTAAAAACTTTCCTATATTGCTTTTTTTATTTTTTTCTATTGCTTTTGGATTAAGATTTATCTGTTTTTTCATATTAATGCCTCCTTAAAAATAGCCCATAAAGAGGTAAAAATCTTCCAAATCTTTTATCTATATTGTTTATATCTAGTCCTGATTTTTCTACATCATCAATTACTCTACTTTTTATTGCAAAGTAATTTCTTATATATTTTTCAGTTGAATTATTAAGTTCTAAACTATTTAATATTATTATTTCACCTACATTATTTCTATCTCTATTTGAATCATAAAATTTTATAGTTCTAGAAACTATAGATAATAAATTATCTACTATGTCCTTTATTGCTGGTAACTCCTCAAAAGATCCTAATAAGCTTATTGAATTGCTATATGCATCTCTATTTTTAACAGCATCAAAATCTAAATAATTCTTCTTATATTCTCTTATTATATTTTTAAAGCCAAAAGGTATATTTCTTTCCATCCTCATAATACCATCATCTACTATTGAAACAATACTAAAGCTATAACCTAAATAAAATAATGCTATAGTTTTATTTTTATAATCTAGATTACTATTTAATAAAACTTTATTTATTGTATTTGTTAAAACATCTATTACATTTAGTTTTTTACCTAAAGCTTTACTTAAACTTACATAATCATCTATTTTACTCTTTATACATGCAGCAACTAATACATCTAGTTTTGGATTACGAGTTCCTTTTTCTTTTCCTATGATTTCATAATCTATGTAATAATCTTCACCATTTTGTATTAATTCTTTTACTTCAAATTCTACAGCCTCTCTTAAATTCTTACCCTTCATATTAGGTAATTGTAAGTATCTTGTTACAACATCACTTCCAAATACAACAAAAGATATTTCATCTTCTTCTATGTCATTTTCTAGAAAGTATGTTAATAATATTTTAGATAACCTCTCTTCATCTTTTATACTTCCTTCTATGCATATCCCCTCTTCTATTGGAATTGAATCATATAACTTTATTCTTTTTTTATTCCCAACTAATATATCTATAAATTCATCTTTAAGAATCAAAACTATACTGTTTTTATTTCCTAATTTAAACATTTAATCTCCCCTTATTTTAATGTAGCTAAATACATATTTAATATATCAATGCCCCATAATACTGAAATAAGTGTTCCTATTGAAATAAATGGCACAAAAGGTATTAAAACTTTTCTTTTACCCATTAATAAAAGTATTATGGCAAAAACTCCTCCTATAATTATTGAAAACATTATTGTAAGCCCCATTAATATTGGACTTAAATATAAAGCTATAAAAAGATAAACTTCTAAATCTCCAGCTCCAAATCCATCAAATCTTTTTGCAAGTAAGTATATAATACCTACTATAATAAGTGGTATAAGTATGCTAAGCACTCCTTCAATTATAGGCTTACCATTTATTATTTCAATTATAGAAAATATAATTCCAAATAAAAAACCAACTAATGATACACTAAAATAAACTTCCTTAGTTTTTATATCTATAACTGCCTCTATTAAAAGTATTGAAAATAAAATTATGTATTTAAATGTATTTATAGATATACCAAAATTAATATACATTCCTAAAAATATAAATCCTGTAATTAGTTCTATTAAAGGATATATAAAACTTATCTTTTGTTTGCACCCTCTACATTTTCCTCCTAAAGCTAAATAACTTATCACAGGAATAAGTTCATATGCTTTAAGCTCCCTACCACAATTTGCACAATGCGATGGAGGAAAAGCTATATTTTCTTGTCTTGGTATTCTGTAAATGCATACATTAAAAAAGCTTCCAAATACCAATCCAAATATAAAAAACATTAATCCTATCATTTAAACTCCTCTTTTTAACATTATAACTTTTATAAAATAATTCTTATAAATTCTACTAATTTACTCTGTGAACTTTGTCATCTGGTACATATATAGAATGTTTATTATCATAACTCTTAAATTTCCCTGCTAAATTTCCTTTAGAATCAATTGAAATTTTATCAATTGGAGTATTTATTAATGTTTGTAAATCTCTTAATCTAGCCATATTTACTTCATGATCATCTCTATAATCTGTAATTTTCTTTAATTCTTCATCATTTTTACTAATAATACCATTTCTATCAAGTGAATCTATTGCATCTATAACTGGTATTGATCCAAAATCTTTATTGTTATTTTTTTCAGTTAAAGATACACCATCTTTATCAGTTAACTTCCCATCATTATATGCAGTTTCTGCCATATTGTATATTACCCTTGAATTTTCAACAAGAGCTACCTTCTTTGACCTATCTACATATGTTATTACTCGTGGTACTGCTATTATTGCTAAGATTGCTAAGATTGATATTACTGCTATTAATTCTATTAGTGTAAATCCTTTCTTTTTCATAAATTCATCTCCTACCTTTTAATATTCTCATAAAAATTTATTAGTTTATTCCTGGAACTTTTTGTAATATCCCTTGTGAATCAACATCAAGAGTATTAACATCAGCATTCATTATAGTTTTTAAATTTCCTAATGTCTTTGCTACTTCAAGCTTATCAGTATTTACATTGTTTAATAAGCTTTCTCCATTGCTTCCAGTTTCTCCTTTAAGTTCAGAAACTACAGTGCTTACACTAAGTCCATCAAACTCTTTAGAATTTATAGCTTTACCATTATTCTTTAATCTTCCATCATTATATGCAGCTTCTGCAGCATTATATATTGTAGAAGCTTCTGTTTGTACTGCAACTTTCTTTGATTTATCTACATATGTGATTACTCTTGGTACTGCTACTACTGCAAGTATTGCTAATATTGCGATTACTGCTATTAATTCTATTAGCGTAAACCCTTTTTTCTTTTTCTTCATAAGTTTATTCATAACTTATTCCTCCTCTTAAAATGTTATTATATATAAATCCTAAAAGATTTATTATCTTTATTGAACAGCATCATACATTGAGAACATTGGCATTAATAGTGCAACTACAATAAACCCAACTAAAAATGCTAAAAGTATAATCATCATAGGCTCAATTAAGCTTGTCATCTTTTCTATTGCAAAATTTGCCTCTGAATCATAAAATTCTGATGCTTTTTTTAAAATTTTATCAACACTTCCTGATTCTTCTCCAACCTTTATAGATTGAATAAGCATCTTTGGAAATGCACCTCCATTTTCTAAACTTTCAGAAATACTAGCTCCATTATTTAATAAATCCTTGCCTTCAAGCAAATTTTTACTTAAATATAAGTTACCTATAACATCTGAAGTAATATCTATGCACTTTACTACACTTATTCCACCTGAAAATAATATGGAAAATGTTCTTGCAAACCTTGCTGTGTATACAGGCATAGTCATATCTTTTATAAATTTAAACTTTACTATAAATTTATCTCTTAAAAGCTTGTATGCTTTACTTTTATCTAATATAACTTTCTTTATTATCATAAATGCAAACACAGCTAAAATTATATACATCCATCTTGTCTTTACAAACTCACTTAAATCAACAACTATTTGAGTTAAAAATGGCAGACTTTTATTTGCTGACAATAAATTTTGAGTAAATACAGGTACTACAAAAATAACTAAAGAAAAGACTATTAATATAGAAAACATTAATAAAAACTTTGGATATATCAAAGCATTTTTTATTTTCTTTTCTTGTTTGTATTGATTGTCATAGTAATCTGCAAGATTACCCATTATCTCATCTATTTTCCCTGTTTCTTCTCCAACTTGAATCATATATATAAAAAGGTTTGGTAAATCTTTATACTTTTTAAAAGATTCTGAAAGCAACCTTCCTTTTTCTACTTCTGTATAAACATCATTTAATATTTTTCTTAGTTTTTTGTTTTCAATTTGGTCTTTTACTATTTCTATGCTTTTAAAGACCGTTATCCCTGAAGATAATGAAAAATACATCTGCCTACAAAATATAGATATATCTTGTTTAGGTATCTTCACAAACATATCAAAGTCAATATTTAAGGATTGTCTTTCATTTTCATACTTAGTTAAGAAAAATCCTCTTTGCTTTAATAATTTTCTAAGCTCATCTACATCATTTGCACTAAGCTTACCCTTTAGCACTTTATCTTCAAGATTTCTTGCTTCATACTTATATAAAGGCATATCTTCTACTCCCTTATTAATCCACTAATGTTATTCTCATCAGCTCATTCATACTACTTATACCTTTTTTAACAACATCAACTCCACTTTCAAATAGAGTTCTCATTCCATTTTTCTTTGCTTCATTGCTTATTTCATATAAATTAGCATTATTTTCAATTAATTCTTTTATATTTTGCTTTACTTCCATAATCTCAAATATACCAATTCTTCCTTTATATCCAGTACCTGAACATTTAGGACATCCAACTGATCTAAATAACTTAACATCTTCATATTTATCAAATCCTAAAACTTCTTTTTCATAAAGACTTGCTAAATATTCTTCTTTACAATTATCACAAAGTCTTCTAATTAATCTTTGAGCAATAACTCCTGTTAAAGATGATGCAATTAAGTATGACGGTATACCCATATCATTAAGTCTTACTATCGCAGAAGGCGCATCATTTGTATGTAATGTACTTAAAACATTATGCCCTGTTATAGCAGATCTCATTGCCATGTTAGCTGTTTCTTCATCTCTTATTTCCCCTACCATGATTATGTCTGGGTCTTGTCTTAAAATCGCTCTAAGTCCTGAATTAAATGTAAGCCCAGCTTTTGAGTTTACATTAACTTGAACTATTCCATCCATTGTATATTCAACAGGATCTTCTAAAGTAATAACATTATTTTCTTCAGTTTTCATCTCTCTTAATATTGAATATAAGGTTGATGTTTTCCCACTTCCTGTAGGTCCCGTAACAAGAATAATTCCGTATGACTTATTAGTTATATTATCTATAACCTTTATGTCTTCATCTGTAAAACCTAAGTTCTCTTTTGAAAATTCAAATGAAGTTTTATCTAGTATTCTAATAACTAGGTTTTCTCCATTTATAGATGGCAATATTGATACTCTTAAATCTACTTCTTTTTTATCCATCTTTATTACGAATTTTCCATCTTGTGGAAGACGTCTTTCTGCAATATCCATACCACTTAATAATTTTATTCTTGTAACCATAGAATTTAATGGTTCCTTTGGTGCTTCAAATTGCTTTTTCAATTTTCCATCTATTCTATACCTTATAACTATTTTGTCTTTATAGGGTTCTATATGTATATCACTTGCATTATTTTTTATTGCATTTTCTATAACCCTATCTATAAATACAACTGTTGGTGAATCTTCTTCACTTTCAATTATAGGCTCGTCTTCTATGTCCTCTTCTACTACTTCATTTAATTTTACCTCAGTCTTTGACATATAATCTTTTGAGTAGTACTTTGTGATTGCATCATTAATTTCTGATCCTCTTGCAATTCTAACATCTATCTTATACCCTGATGCTAACATCACATCTTCTTCTGCAAAAATATTAAGAGGGTCTGACATTGCAACAACTAATTTTCCATCTTTAAAACCTACTGGTATTAAATTATATTTTTTAGCCAATCCTTCTGATATCGTTGATACAGCATTCATATCAATATCTATAAGATCTAAATTTATTTTAGGAATTCCAAGTTGAAGCTCTAATATATCTAATAGTCCATCTTCTGTTATATATCCTAGCTCTACAAAAATACGTCCAAGTCTTTTTCCTGTAGTTTTCTGTACCTTTATAGCTTCTAAAACTTGCTCTTCTGTTATATATCCAAGTTCAACTAAAAGATCCCCTAATCTCTTTTTATTATTCATTCGCTCTCCTTAAGATACATATTGCTTTTTTAATTATATAGACTTTATTGCTCTTTGTTAATGACATTAATCACATTTAACTTAAAGTTTACATTTTATTAATATTTGTAAAATATATCATTTATAGTAAAAACAATATAAGGTGTAGAAACACTATTTTTCCACACCTTATACTACTTAATAATCTATATTCTAGTAAGAAATTAATTCTATACCATCTTCTGTAACTAAAATCATATGTTCCCATTGTGATGAAAGAGAACCATCTTCTGTTATTGCAGTCCAATCATTATCTGCATCAACAAATACTCCATAATCACCTTGATTTATCATTGGTTCTATTGTAAACATCATTCCAGGAACTAATACCATTCCTTCTCCCTTTTCTCCTACGTGAGCAACAAATGGATCTTCATGGAACTCTAAACCAATTCCGTGTCCACCAAAATCTCTAACAACAGAATATCCATTTTTTTCAGCATGCTCTTGAACTGCTGCTCCTATATCGCCTAAGAATCCCCAAGGTTTAACAGCTTCAATACCCTTTTGAAGACATTCTTTTGATACTTCAACTAATCTCTTTGCTTCTTCTGAAACATTTCCTATCATAAACATTCTTGATGCATCTGAATAGTATCCATCCTTTATTGTTGATACGTCAACATTTATTATGTCTCCATCTCTTAAAATTATATTTTTATCAGGTATACCATGGCATACTTCTTCATTTATTGAAGTACAAACACTCTTTGGGAATCCACCATAATTTAATGGTGCAGGTATAGCCCCTTGGCTTACTGTGTAGTCATATACAATCTTATCTATATCTTCAGTACTCATACCTTCTTTTATTTTTTCTGAAACAAGATCTAATACAGCATTATTAATTTTTGCACTTTCTTTTATCTTTTGTATTTGTTCTTCATTTTTTACAAGCTTTCTAGAAGGCATTAAAAATCCTTGTTTTCTTAATGCTTCATATTTTTCATCAAACTCAGCATGACATTTTTTATATTTCTTTCCACTACCACACCAGCAGTTATCGTTTCTATTTAACTTCATTTTTTTACCTCTTTTCTTAACTTCAAAATAAGCTCTCGTCATATATTATATTCATTTTAAGTAAAATTTTCAAAATTAATAAAGAAATTTTAAAAAAGGATGCTTATATTAAGCATCCTTTACTATTTATTCTAATTCACTATTATATCTTTGATTAAACACAGTATCTTTATCTAATCCTAATTCAGCACAAGCTTCCTCAAAGCTACATCCATTTTCATCCATATATTTTGCTACATAACTATCCATGTTTGGTATTGAATTATTATCCATAAATTCATCCTCCTATTATTTAAAATATTAAATATTATTTTCTCCTGATAAATAATTTATATTCTCTATGTAAACATTTAATACATAATTATATTATTTTTATATCCATATATTTTCATTTTTTTATTTATATTTTTCTATGTAATATTTATAATAAAATCATACGTTTAAAACATTAATTAATTAGATAATAATTAATTTCTATTAATTTATTACATACTAATATTTATTAATTATTATCTAGAACAAAATATAATTTAGGAGGAGAAAGATGAGTAAAACAGCTAAAAAAATTATAGTAGCTATAATATGTGCAGTTATAGTAGTAGGAGTTGGAGCTAGCTTTGCAGTTTCAAAATCAAAAGAAAAAGCAAATCAAAATGTTGAAGTTTATCAAACAGCAAAAGTAGAGAAAGGGGAAATTAAGGTTTCTGTATCATCATCTGGTATAGTTGTACCAGAAAATAAAGCAAATCCTGATTATGATAATTTAGAGTTTGAGCTTACTGTTGATGAAATTGACGTAGTAAACTTAAAGGAAGATCAAACTGTAAATATTGATTTAAATGCATTCCCTGATAAAACATTTAAAGGAAAAATAGAAAGTATATCTGATGTTGGTAATACCGTAAATGGAGTTACTACATACACAGTTATTGTTTCTTTTGATAAGAGTATTAAAGGACTTAAAGCTGGAATGACTGGTACTGGAACAATAACTACTGAAAAGAAAAATAATATCTTATATGTTCCAATTGAAGCAATAAATCAAGATGATTCTGGCAAAACTTATGTTATAATTCCTTCAACTGACGAGAAAAAATTTGTTAAAACAGGAATTCATAATGATGATTATATACAAATCAAAGAAGGCTTATCTAATGGAGATGAAGTTCAACTTCCTACATTAGTAAATAATAAAAATACAGGTTTTCCTATGATGGATAATTAAAATAAATCTTAGGAGGAACTAATATGGAGCAATATGTTATTGATGTAGAAAATGCTTGTAAAAGCTATACAATGGGAGATGAACACCTTCAAGTATTAAATAATATTTCTCTTAAAGTAAAAAAGGGAGAATTTGTAGCAATCGTTGGACCTTCTGGTTCTGGTAAATCCACTTTTATGAATTTTATAGGATGTTTAGATAAAGTAGATTCTGGAGTATATTTATTAGATGGTGAAGATGTTAGAACATTAAATGATAATAAATTATCTGAAATACGTAATAGAAAGATTGGATTTATATTTCAACAATTTAATCTATTAAGTAAGCTAACAGCTCTTGAAAATGTTGAACTTCCACTTATTTATAGAGGAATACCATCAGGTGAAAGAAAAAAGCGTGCTATAGAAGCTTTAGAAAAGGTTGGATTAGCTGATAGAAGAAATCACTTACCTACTCAGCTATCTGGAGGACAACAACAAAGAGTTGCAATTGCAAGAGCGATTGTAACTAACCCTGAAATACTTCTTTGTGATGAACCTACTGGTGCTTTAGATACAAAGACAAGTAAAGAAATCATGACTCTTATAAAAAAATTAAATGCTGAAGGAAGAACTATTGTAATGATAACTCACGACCTTGGTGTTGCAGATCAAGCAAAAAGAATAATAAGAATTAAAGATGGAACATTATACGAAGAAAGGGCGTGATTAAATGGGGATAATTCAAAGCTTTAAATTAGCATTTAAGCAACTTCTATCAAATAAAATGCGTTCATTACTTACAATGCTTGGTATAATCATAGGAGTGCTTTCAGTAACACTTTTAGTATCTGTTGCAAATTCAATGACTGAAAGTGTGAATTCACAAATGTCTGATTTAGGTTCAAATTTAATAAGTGTTATGATAACTTCACAAGATCCAACTAAAAAGTTATCTTATGATGATTCAAAAAAATTTAAGGACATATCAAATATAGAAAAGATGTCTGCTGATGTTAATGGTAATGTTGATTTAAGATATGGAGATCATAACAAAGCAGTTTCTATAGTTGGAACAGATAATAATTTTATTTCTTTAGAAAATAAAAAACTAGAAAAAGGTAGATTTATTCTGCCAATTGATGTTAGATATAATTCTAAAGTTGTTGTACTTGGAAATACAATTGCATCAGATATATTTGGATTTGAAAATCCTATAGGAAAATATGTAACATTAAGTGGTGTTAGATATAAAGTAATTGGAGTTCTTTCAAAAGATGGCTCTGCCTTAAATTCAACAGACAAAAAGGTGTATGCACCTATAACTTCAGTTGAAAGACTTGTAAAAAATACATCTATTTCAACTTTATATCTGCAAGTTAAAGATACAGAAAACATAGATAACACTATGACTGCTATTGAAAAAAGGCTTAATAGAGTTTTTAATTATAAAGAATCTGATAATGATAAAGTTAAGCCTTATACTATAATAAATCAACAACAAATATTAGATACAATAAAATCAATGCAAAGCACAATGACAACAACTGTAGGTGTTATTGCAGGTATATCATTATTAGTTGGTGGTATTGGAATAATGAATATAATGCTAGTATCAGTTACTGAAAGAACAAGAGAAATCGGTATAAGAAAAGCACTTGGTGCAAAGAGAAAAGATATTTTAATACAATTTTTAATTGAATCTATAGTAATAAGTCTTATAGGTGGAATAATTGGTGCAGTTCTTGGAATATTAGGCTCCTTAGCATTTAATTCTGTGCTTGGAGTAAGTTCTGGTATTTCATGGGGCGTTGTATTCTTTGGACTTGGATTCTCAATTTTTATAGGTGTAGTATTTGGACTTATGCCTGCAAATAAAGCTTCAAAACTTCTTCCAATTGATGCTTTACGTTCAGAATAAATATAATGTATCCTTTTTTTATTAAAAAATGAAACATTATTATAATATAAAAATTCTCCATTAGTATAATACTACTTATGTAATGAATTTTAGGAGATGATTTTATGAAATATGAAAATGAAAGAATCTACTCAAAACAAAATTATAATACTAATGGATCAAAAAATCCTAAACATTGGTCAAGAAACACTTTCGTATCAACAACAAAAGAACCTGAAATAAATGAAAGTGGAATTGAAGCTAAAAAAAGAGGCTTTTAATTTTTAGAAAATAAATAAAATACCACTAAATTTTTAGTGGTATTTTATTTATAATAATTATTTTTTATATCTTGTTGCATATCCGCATCTTTTACATAAATCTTCTACTGCTTTTCTTCTTGAAAATCCATCATATAGATTTTTTGCTCTATCACTATTTAATATATCCTCTAAATCTTCTTTAAAAATATTTCCTAAAGCTATGTTTCCTTCACTATCTAAGCAACAAGGAACTACTGTCCCATCCACTAAAATTCCCATTTGATCTCTTAATCCATAGCAAAATATCTCACAATCTGTATCAAGTTTATCTATATCTGGCCATTCAAATTTTTCTGCCATATTTAAATAAACCTTATCCCATAACTTTATACCTCTAGAATTTTTAAGTGCTTCTTTTAAGTCTATTTCAAGATTTAACTTTGACTTAATCATATCCGCTATATCTTGATTATATTTATTGCTACCTTTTAAATTCTCACTATCCATATTCCAAAGCCTTGTTGATGTTATTATCTTTCCTTTTTCTCTAGCTTCTAATATAAAATTCATTACATTATCTATGTATTCTTCTAAAGTCATAGTCTCTTCATTAGCTTCAAAGCTATGAAGGGATATATTAACTTGTCTAAGTGCTTCTGACTCTAATAATATATCTTTAACATTATTTATAAGCGTTCCATTTGTTGTTATATTTACTTTTAACCCATATTCATGGCTTATTTCTAAGAATCTCTTTAAATTAGGATTTAAAAACGGCTCTCCCATTAAATGTAGATATATATAATCGGTATATGGCTTTACCTTTTTTATTATCTCTATAAAAGCATCTTCATCCATAAACTGCAATTTTCTGCTTGTTTTTGGACAAAAGTTACAACTTAAATTGCATACATTAGTTATTTCTATATATACTTTTTTAAATCTTTTCATATATGTATTTCTCCTTTAAAACTTCTATAAAGATATTATAATTTATAATAAATTAAAAGCAACCTAGTTTATATTTTCTTCTAGATTGCTTTTAGATAATCGACTCTTCTAACATAGCTTTTCTTTAAATTTAATATACCATCGCTTTATCGATGCCCTTTCTCCAATATTTATTCTTTTATATACTATATTTAAAGGCAATACCTTATTGTTATTAACTTCTAAAAATATTGTTTTTCCATCATTTTCTTCCCATACACCACCAATATTTTTACTTATAACTTCACCAAGATATCCTCCAAATGTCATAGATAAATCTAAAATCTTATCATTATCAAATTGATTATTTTCATTTGCCTTATGAAATACTTCTAATATATCATCTAAATAGTCTAAACTCTCTTCTGAAAAATCAAGTTTTATCCCTAATTTATCCTTTGAAAAAATCACCGCTCTAAGTGATGCTTCTTTAAAAATTCTTTCTAATCTTTCCATCTTTACGAATACACCTTCTTCCTCATATGCTTAAAAAGGAGGAAACCTTTTTAAGTAGATATCCTCCTTAATAATAAGTATATTCAAAATTTTTTATTAGGTGATATTTTTATATAAATCTATTAATGCAACTTTAATGTTAAAATTTTTTAATCTCTCACAAAGTTACCTGTAGAATTATTGAAAGAATATTGATAATTTGCAGTATTATCTATATTAAAAAAATAAACATTTTGAATTTTTGATTCAGTTTCATAATTATATTGTGCAAATAAATTTAATAAAATTTGCCTTTGATTAGCTAATATTTTACTATCTCCATTAATTCCTTTTAAACATACTTTAATACTAAAATTATAAGGACCACCACCATAATAAGCTTGATACCTTACTGGGAAAGGTAGTGAATCTAACTGGTCACTTAAATATTCATCCATCTGATATCTAACTCTCCCCTTATAATCTGTATCTAAAAAGTATTGATTTTGCCATGCTGTATCTAAACTTGAGTCATATCTATATTTTTCTTCGTATTCATTTTCTATTTCTACTCTTATATCTTCTCTTAACTGTTGTTCTTTCTGCTCTTTTTCTTTTACCTCTTGTTTTTCTTTTTCTTGCTTTTCACGTTTTTGTTTTTCTTGTTCTTCCCTAACTTCTTCTTTTATTTCCTTTTTTATATCTTCAATTTCTTTACTTTGAGTTTTCCTGCCTCCGACTTTTTCTTTTATACCTTTTGTAAATTGTTCCATAGAATCACATCCAGTGACTCCTAAAAATATTATACCTATTAACATTGATAATAATATTTTTTTCATATTATCGCCCTCATAACATTTATTAGTAAAGACAAATCTTGATATTAATTTATGATAAATTAAATTATATTGTGAGTTATCCCGTATATAAATAATCTGCAAGTATATAAGAGTTTTTGCAAATATTTAGTTAATTTTAAAAAAGTGTACTTAATTCTAAGTACAGTTTTATTTAATTGGATTTAAATTATTAGCTAATAAATATTTATTTATAACAGGCATGGTTATATCTAAAAATTGACTAAATGATACTATAACTTCTCCTTCTTTTGCTTCATTTAAAGCTTTTGAAAGTGCATCCTCTTCTTTTATAAATAAACTTATATTTTCATCCTTAAAGTTTTTATTTTTAAGCCCCTTATATAATAAATCTGCTGTTTCCTTTTCTTTTCTACCTCTTTTATCTTCTTGTTCTTTTATTATCACCTTATCACAATAACTTGCTGCTATTTCTCCAAGTTTAATTATATGCTCATCACTTCTATCTCCTGGTGCTGTTATAATTCCTGTTATTGTTTTTGGATTTAAAGATTTTGCCATATTAAATACTTCATAAAAAGCTTCACTATTATGCCCATAATCTATTATTAATTTAAAATCTTTTATATCGATGATATTTTGCCTTCCCCTATTTGTATCCAAATCGCATTTTATACTTTTTATACTATCAATTATTTCATGGATATCATCATGTATTTTACTTATTGAAGCTATTGCTGTCATTACATTTCTTGTATTACTTTTTGATATTCCATTATGGGTAAAATCTATATCACTAAGTTTTACTAATCTTTTCTCTTCACCTGATTTGTTCTGTATTATAAAGCCATCCTCTGCATAAAAAGCTTCTCCACCACTTTGAACATGTCTTTTTATAAGCTCATTACAATTATCATCAAATAATATTAATTTATCTTTATCATTAAATAAATTTACTATATCTTGAGTTGCTCTAACTACCATAACCCCATCATTATCTAGACCTTCTTTAATAAGGCTTTTCACTTTTCCAAGCTCCTCTATGGTATTTATTCCTTCCATACCCATATGATCTTCTGATAAAGATGTTATTACGCAAACCTTAGCACTTTTAAAACCTAACCCCTTTTTTATCATTCCACCTCTTGCAGTTTCTAAAACAGCAACATCTATACTATCATCTTTTAAAACCTCTAAAGCACTATAATACCCTGTTGTATCGCCTGTCTTTATTGCTTTTTTTCCAATATATATTCCACCAGTAGTAGATGCCCCGCTTTTATAGCCTAAACCCATTAATGTATTATGTATAAGTCTTGTTGTGGTTGTTTTTCCATTAGTTCCTGTAATTGCAATTATAGGAATAATTCCATTATTATCTAAGTTAGAAACAATCTCAAAAACTTTTTTATTATAACTTTCTGATCTTAATAGTGTTATTGAATTTTTTCCATATCCAATTTTAATACTATCATCATCAATATTTATTGAAGGAATATTATTATTATCTAATTGCTTTATTATTTCATAGCTCCAATCATCTTCTAATAATCTTTTAGCCTTTTCATATATATCATTATTACCATCTATTATTCCATAAAGAATAAATGAATTAACCTTTTCCCTATAATAAGTTATGTATGCTTCATTATTTTTAAATTCTAATAATCTTCCTTCAATATTTAGTAAAGAACATATATTTATATATTCTTTTATTATACATTCTATGTTATCTCCTTTTATGTATATAACATTTGGTATTCCTTTTATATTTTTGTGTGCTAGAAATCTTACTTTTTCTACTGCCATATATATATATCACACTTTCTATAATTTTCTTAACAATACTATGATTTTCAAAATTTAGTGAAGTTATGCAATATATATGATTTTAATATTATTTTTAAAATTCTAATCTATCTATAGTTTCTAATCCAAGTTCTTTTGCAAAATTTAATCCCATATCATAATCTCTCATATCATGAGGCTTATGTGCATCAATACCAACTATTCTCTTTACATTATATTCTTTTGATAATAGCCAAAATTCTTTTATAGGATAACTATATCTTTCACCATTATTGTATTTTACTCTAGACTTTTTAAAGCCATTAACATTTATCTCTAATGGAAGATCTAACTTTTGAGCAGCTTCAAGTATTCTTCTAGATTGCTTAATTGCATGTTCATCCCAATTTATATAGCTAAGTCCAAAAAGATCTGGATGTGCAACACATTTAAATAAACCACTTTCCATAGATTTTATTACGTAATCTACATAGCTTTCTAATATTTCAGGAGTTGATTCTACTTTACCTATATAAAGCCATTCTCCTTTATAAGGAAAAAAGTGAACTCCAAGTAAAAGATAATCAACTTTATGTTTTTCTTTTAATTCTTTATAAAGCCAATCAAAATCTTCAAAATACTCACATTCAATAGCTTTTTTAATAGATATATCTTTAGAATATTTTTTTATTACATCATCTATTTCATCAAAGTATTCTTTAAGTTCTTCATATCTCATTCTGTTTCCATTATCTATGTTTTTACCAGGATGAGGTAAATGATCTGAAATACCTATTTCATCAAAACCTTCTGAAATTGCTTCCTTTACATATTCTTCTACGTTTCCTACTGCATGATTGCATCTATAATTATGTGTATGATAATTGCTTTTCATCTTTTGCCTCCTCTAATAAAGTTTTCACTAATATTATACATACTTTTTTATTTCTATATCAAATTGCAACTTAATATATAAGAAATTTAAAATTTGAACATACTATACTTGATATAAAAAAAGTCTAAATTTTAAAGGGAGCTGAAAATATGGAAAGACAACATTATAACGTTAATGGATTAGCAAATGAAACTATGAAAACACAAATGAAAAATGCACTAAGTAAAATTGAAGGTGTAGATAATGTTTGTATAGATTTAGGTCGTGGAAGCGTTGAAGTAATATATAATCCACCTGCAACTAAAAGTGAAATTGAAAAATGCATAGAAAGCACAGGACATTTTATAGAATAAACTTAAGTTAACATCAAAAAGACAGAGCTTTTTATTAAAAGCCCTGTCTTTTTAATACTAATTGCTCTATCAGTCTTCTTAGTATATTTTATCATTTTTAAAGTTATTTTCTTTTTAATTTGTTATTAACATTGGTATTTAATTTATCACCATATTTATTTATCCACTTTTTAGTATCACATATAAGTTCATCATAAAATCTAGCAACATCTTCTCCTGTCACCTCAAGCACATGCTTTTTATTTGCTGAACTTGCTTCAAATAAATCTAAATATATTTAAATTATTAAATGTTGTAATATCTCCACTAATTCCACCAACAGTATAGATATACTTTTGGATTTGTTTAAATGCAAAAGTATAATACTCTGGCAATGCATCAACATGCTTCATCATTTGCTTATATTTGCGCTTATAATCTAA
>NZ_JAXFPT010000008.1:0-18747 GCF_034179595.1 Clostridium sp. | reverse complement strand
TTTATCAGCATCTTCAAATAAAATATTATAAGAAGTATTATATCCTTTAGAACCCTTAGACCAATCATTTAATGTAGCACCACTTGATTTAGCCCATCCTGAAATATCATATATTATTTGCCATTTACCGTTTGAATTTAAATATATCATTGCACAATGACCAGGTTGTCCCACAGGACTTGAAGGTACACTAAATGCTTTAGAAGTCATTGATCCAAAATAAGAAATAGATCCACAAACGCCACCATAATCTAAAACTTTTTTCAAAGTAGGGTGATCCCCATAAAATTCTGAGCCAAATATGCTTTTACCTTCTGGATTTGTTGTAGTGTATTTAATGCTCCAAACAATGCTTGAAATTTTATCTTGATTTAAAAGGTTAGGATGATTATCTTTTATATATTGTCTAACCCAAAGTATGTCAGAATCAGTTATTTTTGCATCAATAACTTTTCTTAAATGTGTTACATCAAGAGTTTTAAATACAGGAAACATTTCATCTTTATCGTTTAATGATTTAAATAATTCATAACGTTTAATTGGATCTATCTTTTGAGTGCTATCTAACCAGAAAGTTATAGGTTTTGAAAGTTCTAATGATGTTGCTATTGCAAGGTTAAGATTGAATCCATCTCTTGAATCTTTATCATTATTCCATATTGTTGACAAAATTTTAAGTGCATCTATATCATTTCCTGAAGTAGGCTCTCCACCTTGAAGGTATAAAGTTAGTGCTGTAGGATTTCCTATAAGACAGTTTATAAAGTCTTTTTGACTTTGATCTTCATCACAAAAGTAAGTTAATTTTGATGTACCAACTCTTGATATAAATTCTCTTAATGGTAAATAATTTTTAATGATATTATTATTTAAAAGAGAAGATAAATCAGAATCAGAAGTTTTATCTATGATTTCGTTTAATGTGCTATTTATTTCAAATAAATGATCAGAAAAGGCATCTTTATTATCGATTTTATCCATAGATATTGTAGTAGATGAATTAGTTGATGCAAATACATTAGTTATAGGAGTAGCTGCTGAAATAGTCATTGCTACTGCTAGAGTAAATAATATCTTTTGTTTTTTCGTTTGTATATCTCCTAAAGTTAAGTTTAATAAAATATATTTAATTTAATTATAGTATTTATATAAAAGCTTATCTATCAATGTTGAAATAAAAGGCTTTGCTTAATTAACTATAAAATTAAAATTTACTTTGGTTTCGATACTTTTAGTGTACAATAAATATAATAATTGATAAACAACCGTATTAAGTTGTAAAATAAGGTGTATTTTGAGCATTATTAATTTTTAGGAGTATAGATATAATGAAGAGATTTTTGACAGCACTATTAAAATTAATTGGTTTTTTATTATGTTTTACTGGAAATATGGGAATATACTTTAGTTATTGTTTTAATACGAAAGATATTGAACTTACCTTTCTTTCAATTACTATAAACATCTTAGGAATTTTTATTTTCTTATTAGGCAGATATGTAAGTGAAAAATTTGACTTTGCTAAAGTAATATTATATAAAAGGCTACTGATATTTATAGTGGCTTTAGTATTGAGTTTAATGTTATTTTATTTTAACAGATATCCAAGTGATATACTTTTAGGGATTTGCGGAATAATTGTGACTTCACTCGAAATATTATGCATAAATGGTGAAAAAATTAGAATGTGATATTAATAGTTAATTAACTTAATATTAATTGTATTATTATTATCTTAGAAGTATTATTTTAATATAGTTAGTACACTAAAAATTTGTATTTAAAATTTATAAGATAAATATGAATTTTAGATTAGAGCTTAAAAAACTATCAGTATATTAAGATAAGAGGTGATAATTATGTCAACAGAATTAGTTAAGGCTATTGTATTTATTACATCAGCATTAATATTTTATACAATTGGTGTCTGGGCAGAAAAAAAGCAAGGAGAATTGAAAGTATGGCATGTTGTTATATTTTACATAGGTTTATTATGTGATGGACTAGGCACACATTTTATGAGTGAAATAGCAGGTGGATTTAAAGTAAATTTACATGGTGTAACAGGATTAATTGCAATTCTTTTAATGCTATTCCATGCTATATGGGCAACTGTAGTAATAGTAAAGAATAATAAAGAATTAAAGGCAAAATTCCATAAGTTTAGTATTGTAGTATGGGCTATATGGTTAATTCCATACTTTACAGGAATGATTGTAGGTATGAAAGGCATTCATTAATTAATTTATAATAATTAATCGAATTTTATTAAAAATTATGATAAAATTACTTTATTATACATTTTTAGGAGGAACAAAAATATGTTAGAACCTGATCCGGGAAGTATTGTAGGTCAATTAATACTAGTACTTATTTTAACAGGAGTAAATGCATTTTTTTCATCAGCAGAGATGGCAATAGTATCAGTAAACAAAAATAGGATAAGAATGCTTTCAGAAGAAGGAAATAAA
Source organism: Clostridium sp. (assembly GCF_034179595.1). GTDB lineage: Bacteria > Bacillota > Clostridia > Clostridiales > Clostridiaceae > Clostridium. Next base: position 16,276 of record NZ_JAXFPT010000008.1, on the reverse strand, counting down.
AAGGCACAGTTATTACAAAAAGTAATGAATGATCAAGGTAATTTTTTAGCTACTATACAAGTTGGTATAACTCTTGCAGGATTTTTCTCAAGTGCATCAGCAGCAACAGGAATTTCAGTTGTAGTTTCACAAAAATTAAGTAGATTTAATATACCTTATACAGATAAAATATCACTTATTCTTGTAACAATAGCAATTTCTTATTTAACACTTGTGTTAGGGGAGCTTGTTCCAAAAAGAATAGCACTTCAAAGAAAAGAAAAGATAGCTTTATCATCTGTAAAGATAATTTATTCAATTTCAATTATAGCAAAACCATTTATAAAGATTTTATCATTATCAGCTTCACTTATATTAAAGCTTATAAGATTTAATGGAAATAAAATTGAAGATAAGGTATCTAAAGAAGAGATACAGGCTTTAATTTCAGAAGGAGAAGCAGAAGGTACTATAGATGAATATGAAAAGGATATGCTAGATGGTATTTTTGAATTTAATAATAGATTATCTAAGGAAATAATGACATCTAGAAAAGATACATATTGTATAGATATATCAGATAATTTAAATGAAAGTATAGATGAAATAATAAATTCTTCATATTCAAGAATACCAGTATATGAAGATGAAGTTGATAATGTAATAGGTATATTATATATGAAAGACTTTTTTATTAAAGCAAGAAAAGTTGGATTTGAAAATGTAAATATAAGAGAAATTCTTCATAAACCATACTTTGTCCCAGAAACAAAAAGAATTAATGATCTTTTCAAAGAATTACAAGCTAATAGAAATCATATGGCAGTACTTATTGATGAATATGGTGGATTTTCTGGTATTGTAACTATGAAAGATTTAATAGAAGAAGTTATGGGGGAAATAGATGATGAATATGATGTAAATGGACCAGATATTAGAAAGATAGATAAATATAGATATCTAGTTAAGGGTACAATTAATCTTGATGATTTTAATCAAGAATTTGGTTCTGATTTAGAAGAGGAAGACTGTGATACATTAAGTGGATATATAATAACTAAAATAGGCGAAATACCAAAAGAAAATTTAGATATTAATTTTAATGTTGACAATATGAATCTTAAGGTAACTAAAATTATGGATAGAAGAATTGAAGAAGTCCAAGTAACATTAATGAGTAAAAAAGAATAAGATTTTAAGAGTTGGTTAATCTAAAAATGATTTAGATTAACCTTTTTAATATTAAAATACGAACTATATTATATAAAAATTATTAATATAATACGTGTTTTTGTGAAAAATACATAAAAAATATCAAAAAATATTAAAAATATTCGTAGAAAGGGTAGAAATTTGAGGAAAAATGTTATATTATAGTGTCGGGATAAAAATTATTAACGAAAGAGTGATAATATGAGAAAAATCTTTGCAAAAGATGGATTACTTGATAACTATTTTGAAATAACAAAAAATGGTTCAAATACAAAAACAGAAATCGTTGCAGGACTTACAACGTTCATGGCAATGGCGTACATATTAATTATTAATCCATCAATATTATCTGCAGCTGGAATGGATCAAGGGGCAGTTTTTACAGCAACAGCACTTGCAACAGTTGTATCAACGCTACTTACAGGAATTTATGCTAAACTTCCATTTGCTCAAGCACCAGGAATGGGATTAAATGCATTCTTTGCATATACGATAGTACTTCAAATGGGATATTCATATCAGTTTGCATTAACAGCTGTATTTTTAGAAGGTATAATATTTATATTATTAACATTATTTAATGTTAGAGAAGCAATAGTTGATTCAATACCAGATTGTATCAAAAAAGCTATATCAGTTGGTATTGGACTTTTAATAGCACTTTTAGGTTTACAAGGAGCAGGTGTTATAGTTCACCCAAAAGACGGAGGAACTATATTAGCTTTAGGAAACTTAACTAGTGGTCCAGGCTTACTTGCAATAATAGGTTTAGTTATAACAGCTATACTTTTAGCTAGAAATGTTAAGGGAGCACTTTTCTTTGGAATGTTAATTACAGCAGTAGTAGGTATTCCACTTGGTTTAACTCCAATACCAAAAGCTGTAGTTAGTATGCCACCTTCAATTAGATCAGTTCTTTTCAACTTTGATTGGAGCAATATATTCTCATTGGATATGGTAATAATATTATTTACTTTATTATTTATGGATTTATTTGACACTATAGGAACTTTAGTCGGAGTTGCAACTAAAGCAAAGATGTTAGATGAAAACGGAAGAGTTCCAAACATAAAGAAAGCATTATTATCAGATGCTATAGGTACTACTTTTGGTGGATGTGTTGGAACAAGTACAGTAAGTACTTTCGTAGAAAGTGCAGCAGGTGTTGCAGAAGGTGGAAAAACTGGATTAACAGCAGTTGTAACAGCAATAATGTTTGCATTAGCACTATTCTTTTCTCCAGTATTTGCATCAATAACATCAGCAGTTACAGCAGCAACTTTAATTTTAGTTGGATTATTTATGATAGAACCAATTAGAGAAATAAATTTACAAGACTACACAGAATCTATACCAGCATTTTTAACTATAATAATGATGCCATTTACAGGTAGTATTTCAGATGGAATCATGTTTGGTATAATTTCATATATAATTCTTAAGATATTTACAGGAAAAATAAAAGAAATAAGTGTAACTACAGTAATTATTGGAGTTATATTCCTATTAAAATTCTTAGTATAGTTTAATATAAAGCTATTTTATAGACTTAGAGTTTGTAAAATAGCTTTTAATTTAGATTGTAAATTAAATTTATTATAAAAAAAATTGGGAAAAAGATAAAATTTTGATATAATGTATAGGAAAATTTTATTTTTAAAATATAAACAACAGAAAGGAAGAGAAAGGGAATATGACAGATGATAACAAGAAATTAAGGTGGTATAATCTTGCAATGATGGCCTTCGTTTCAGTGTGGGGATTTGGTAATGTTGTTAATAACTTTGCTAATCAAGGATTACAAGTTATTGTATCATGGATACTTATAATAGCATTATACTTTGTTCCGTATGCTTTAATGGTTGGGGAGCTAGGATCAGTTTTTAAAGAAGGAAAAGCAGGGGTTAGTACATGGATAAGAGAGACTAGTGGAATAACATTAGCATATTTTGCAGGTTGGACTTACTGGGTTGTTCATATACCTTATCTAGCACAAAAGCCACAAACATTATTAGTAGCTTTAGGATGGGTAATAAAAGGAAATGGAAGTTTTGTAGATTCAATGAATCCATTATATGCACAACTTATTACATTAGCGATTTTCTTATTATTCTTATGGGTAGCATCAAGAGGTATGACTTCGCTTAAAACTATAGGAACAATTGCAGGTGTTGCAACATTTGTAATGTCATTATTATACATAGTATTAATGATAGCTGCTCCAGCAATAACAGGAGTTCATATAGCAACTACAAATATAACATGGAGTACAATTATTCCAAAATTTGATTTTACATATTTTACAACTATTGCAATGTTAGTATTTGCAGTTGGTGGAGCTGAAAAGATTTCACCATATGTAAATAATACTAAAAATGCTAGTAAAGAATTCCCACTAGGTATGATAGTACTTGCTATAATGGTTGCAATATCAGCAATACTAGGATCAATGGCAATGGGAATGATGTTTGATGCAAATAATATACCACAAGATCTTATGATGAATGGACAATATTATGCATTCCAAAAGCTTGGCGAATATTATGGAATAGGAAATGTATTCTTATTTATATATGCAATAGCTAATGCATTAGCACAAATATCAGCATTAATATTCTCAATTGATGCTCCACTTAAGGTATTACTTGCAGAAACTGATGATAATTTTGTACCTAAAGGACTTACAAAAACAAATTCACATGGTGCACCAATAAGAGGATATTTAATGACAGCTATATTAGTTAGTATATTAATTATTATACCTGCTCTTGGAATTGGTGATGTCAATGCAATATATAATTGGCTACTAAGATTAAATGCAGTTGTAATGCCACTTAGATATCTTTGGGTGTTCTTAGCCTTTATATTACTTAAGAAAGCTTCAGATAAATTTAAAGCTGATTATAAATTCTTAAAAAATGACAAGCTTGCTTTAGGAGTAGGCGTTTGGTGTTTTGCATTTACAGCAATAGCTTGTATATTAGGAATGGTTCCAAAAGGAGTTGAAACATTCACTGGAGGATGGTGGTTCCAATTATCACTTAATGTTTTAACACCATTTATATTAATTGGACTTGGATTTATACTTCCAAAGATAGCAAGAAGAGAAAAAGCTAAAGCTTAAATAATATAATTAATAGTACTTACTTTTAGTAGGTACTATTTTTATATAAAAATACAATGTAGAAACTTATGCTAGTATTGTTAATAAATTTGAAAGATAAATACCTTTATAACTTAACAATTAAATTGTATAATAGTACAAAAGCATGTTTTAGAAAGAAGGATAATATGAATAGAAATTTTAAGATAGCAATGTACTTTATAATAACTATTTTAGTAATTGGCGTAGTTGCTGCTGTATTCTTTGCTATATTACCCTATGTGATAATTGCAGCATTAGTATTTTGGGGTATTTTTAAAGTTAGAGAGTATATTTATAATAAAAAATATAAAAATGAACATAATAAAAGTGGACAAGATTATAAAAAAACATATACTTACACTAGTTCAAATGATGAAAACACTACTTATGAAGAAAATGATGATTTTGATACATCAAAAGCAATTGATGTTGATTTTGAAGAAGTCAAAAAAGATAAAAAATAAGCTATGGTTTTACCATAGCTTATTTTTTAATACTCATTAATTTAATAAACATATTTTTTACTAAATTTAGAAAGCAAAGTTACCATTTTTAAATACTTGAACTTCTTTTCCATCATGAGTAACTCCTAAAATATCTAAATCTTTTGAACCAATCATAAAATCTTCATGAACTAATGAAACATTTGATGAAGCTTTAAGAAGTTCTTCATCACTCATTTTTTCTCCACCTTTTATACATGTAGGATAAGCTTCTCCTATAGCTAAATGACATGAAGCATTTTCATCAAATAAAGTATTATAGAATAAGATATTTGAATTTGATATTGGTGAATCATATGGAACAAGAGCAACTTCACCTAGATATTTAGATCCATCATCAGTATTTAAAAGCTCTTTTAATGAGTCGTAACCTTCTTCAGCAGTAAAATCTATAATCTTACCATCTTTAAATGTAAAAGAAAAATTATTTATTAGTACACCATCATAATTAAGAGGTTTTGTGGAATATACTATTCCATTTATTCCATCTTTTTTTGGAGTTGTAAAAATTTCTTCAGTTGGCATATTAGCAATAAATTCAACTGAATTTTTAGTGAATTCTGAAGCTGCTGTCCATATATGATTTGGAGCAAGTTCTAATTCAAGATTAGTACCTAAAGAATTTTTAAATATTAACTTCTTAAAGTTATAGTTTTGAAGAATTTTTGCATTATTATCTAGTTTATTACAATGTTCTTCCCATGCTTTATTTGGATCTTCTGACTTTAATCTCATAACAGAAAAAATAGCATCCCATAATTTATCTACAGCTTCATCTTCAGATACATCATTAAATACTTTAGTAGCCCATGCTTTAGTAGGAAGTGATATAACACACCAAGCATTTTCATTATTTGTTAATTTGTCAGAATAATATTTAAGTGCCATGCTTCTAGATTTACTAAAGCTACTTATTTTTTTAGAATCAATACCTTTAAGTAATGAAGGATCGCTTGCTGAAATAGATATAAAAGAAGCTCCATTATCAACAAAGTAATTGTATTTATCAACTTCATATTGAGGAACATCTGATAATGTTTCTGTAGTTGCATTTTCAAATTTTATTCTTGTAAATAATTCATCAGAATAATTTATATGTACATCTTTTGCGCCAATTTTAAATGCTTCTTCTGCTAAAAGTCTTGCAAAGAAAGAACACTCTATTGGTGAATTGATAAATAATAGTGCGTTTTTTTGAATATTTACACCTTTTGTTACAACTAAATTAGCATATTTTTTTAATAAGTTTTCAAAATTTTTCATTCTGCAAATACCTCCTAAATTTTAACTAATATTTTATCATATTAATAAAGAAAATATACGAAGTTATATGTAAATTATATGTAAATAAATAAAGTTGTATTTCTTGTAAGAAGAGTTAATAAGTAATATAATATATTTGCTTGAGTTTATTAAGCTATACAAAGGAAATGGGGTGTTTTGGTATGTTTGAGATGCTACAAAATTTAGTAGATGAAAATAAAAAATATGGTAAAGAAGGAAAATTAGCTTCATATATTCCGGCACTATTAAAAGCAGATGTAAATGATTTAGGAATCGCAATAGTAAATTTAGATGGGAATGAATATTTTGCAGGAAGTTGTGATAAGAAATTTACTATACAAAGTATTTCAAAAATAATAAGCTTAATTATTGCATTACAGGATAATGGAATTGAAGATGTATTAAAGAAAGTTGATGTTGAGCCAACTGGTGAAGGATTTAACTCAATAGTTAAACTAGAAACAACTGAAACAGGAAAACCATATAATCCTATGATTAATGCAGGGGCTATAGCAACAACATCTCTTATAAAGGGCAAAACAGAAGAGGAAAAATTAAAAAAATTAATAGATTTTATTAAAAAGGCTACAAATAATCCTGATATTACTATAAATGAAGAAGTTTATATTTCAGAAAAATTAACTGGACATAGAAATAGAGCATTAGCATATTTTATGAAAAGTAATGGTATATTAGATGGAAACGTTGAAGAAATTTTAGATCTTTATTTTAGACAATGTTCTATAGAAGCAACTGCAAGAGATTTAGCAAGGATTGGAGCAGTTCTTGCAAACGATGGAATTATACCATGGAGTGGAGAAAGACTTATTGATAAACAGATTTGTAAGATAGTTAAGTCTATAATGGTTACTTGTGGAATGTATGATGCTTCAGGAGAATTTGCTGTAAAGATAGGAATACCAGCTAAAAGTGGAGTAGGTGGCGGAATAGTTGGATCTGTACCAAAGAAAATGGGGATTGGAGTATATGGTCCAGCATTAGATGAAAAAGGAAATAGTATAGCTGGTATTAAGATATTAGAAGATTTATCTTTAAATTTAGATCTTAGTATTTTTTAGCGTAGATTTATTTTATTATATTTTCAAGTGTTATAATAGAATATCTAGGATATAATTATAAATATAGTTAGAAAAAAAATAAGCTTAAGGCTTAGATAAGGAGGAAAAGTGTGCAAAAGTTACTTATATTAGATTCAAACTCACTTATGAATAGAGCCTTTTATGCATTACCACCACTTACAAACGATGAAGGTATTCATACTAATGCAATATATGGCTTTACAAATATGTTATTAAAGATGAAAGATGATATAAATCCAGATTATATAATTGCTGCATTTGATAGAAAAGCACCAACTTTTAGACACCAAGAATATGGAGATTATAAAGCAGGAAGAAAGAAAATGCCAGATGAACTTGCAGAACAATTTCCATTAGTTAAAGAATTATTAAATGCACTTGGTATAAAGATATATGAATTAGATGGATTTGAGGCAGATGATATAATTGGAACAACTGCAAAAATAGCTTCAAATGAAGGTATGGAGGTTTATATTGTTACAGGAGATAAAGATGCACTTCAACTTGCTGATGACAATATAAATGTCATAATTACTAAAAAAGGTGTATCTGAAACCGCTAACTATAATAAGGAAACATTTATAAAAGAATTTGAAGTTACGCCAACACAATTTATTGATGTAAAGGGATTAATGGGAGATAAATCTGATAATATACCAGGAGTTCCAGGTGTTGGAGAAAAAACAGCATATAAATTAATTAAAGAGTATGGTTCAATTGAAGAAGTACTTAAAAATATTGATAATATAAGTGGTAAAAAGTTAAAAGAAAATCTTGAAACTTATAGTGAACAAGCAATATTTAGTAAAAAGCTTGCTACCATAATGACTGAAGTTCCAATAGATAATTTAATAGAAGATATAAAGGTTGAAACTCAAATCAATAAAGAAGCTTTAAAGGAATTATTAACAAGGCTTAAAATGAAAGCTTCACTTCAAAGATTTATTGGAGAAGACGAAGAAAAGGTAGAAATAAATACTAAGAATATAGAATCATTAAATGATTTAGAAGAATTATTAAGCGAAGAAAAAACTTATTACATAGCTTATTCAATAGAAGAATCATCCTTAAACTCAAAAAGAAAGTTAAAGAATTTATATTTTGGTGAAAAAGATACAGGAATATCATTTGATTTTGAAGAAAGTATAAAAAAGGATGAAGAGAGAACTTTAGAAATATTAAAATCATTCTTTGAAAATAAAAATAAGAAAAAAGTAATACATGACGCTAAGATATTAATTAAAATATTAAGTAGATTTAATATAAAAATAAATAATTTTGATTTTGATACAGCAATAGCTTCATATATCATAGATTCTTCAAAATCACAATATACATTAGATGAGATTATATCAACATATATTGGTGACGAAATTAAAAAAGGTGAGGAAGGATTAATAGAAGGCATAAGCTATATGTATAAGCTATATGAAATCCTTAAAGATAAGATTAAAAATGAAGATATGCAAGAGCTTTATTATGATGTAGAACATCCTTTAATAACAGTACTTGCCTATATGGAAGAGAACGGTTTTAAAGTTGATGAAAATATTTTAGATGAACTTGCAATAAAATTCAAAAAAGAAATTGAAGTAGTGCAAAATGAAATATATACTCTTGCAGATGAAGAATTTAATATAAATTCACCAAAACAACTTGGAAAAATTTTATTTGAAAAATTAGATCTTCCTGTTATAAAGAAGACTAAGACAGGATATTCAACTAATGCAGATGTTTTAGAAAAGTTAAAAGATAAACATCCTATAATAGATAAAATAATTTATTATAGACAGATTACTAAAATTAATTCTACATATGTAGAAGGAATGAAAGCATTAATAGATGTAGATGGAGCAATTCATACAACATTTAACCAAACTGTAACAACTACAGGAAGATTATCAAGTACAGAGCCAAATCTTCAAAATATCCCAATTAGATATGAAATGGGAAGAGAAATTAGAAAAATCTTTGTAACAGAAGAAAAGACAGATAAACTTTTATCAGCTGACTATTCTCAAATAGAACTTAGAGTTTTAGCTCATATAAGTGATGATGAAAATATGATAAATGCATTTAAAGATCATAGTGATATTCACACAAAAACTGCATCAGAAGTATTTAATGTTCCAGTAGATGAAGTAACATCTTTAATGCGTTCAAGAGCAAAAGCAGTTAATTTTGGGATTGTATATGGTATAAGTGATTTTTCACTTGCACAAGATCTTAAAATTACTAGAAAAGAAGCTGCTGAATATATGAGAATCTATTTTGAAAGATATCCTAAAATAAAAGAATATTTAGATAATATAATAAAAGATTCTAAAGAAACGGGATATGTAACGACAATATTAAATAGAAAAAGATTTATACCAGAGATAAAATCATCAAATAAAATCGTTAAAGCATTAGGTGAAAGACTTGCTATGAATGCACCAATTCAAGGAAGTGCAGCTGATATAATCAAAATAGCAATGGTTAATGTATTTAATAGACTAAAGAAAGAAAATTTAAAAAGTACTCTTATACTTCAAGTACACGATGAACTTATATTAAATGTAAAAGAAGATGAATTTGATATAGTCGAAAACATAGTAAAAGAAGAAATGGAAAATGCTTATAAGCTTAGAGTGCCATTAGATGTAGATATAAATTTTGGTGATACATGGTATAGTACTAAGTAAAGGGGGATCTTTAATGATAAGGATTGGGCTTACTGGAGGAATTGGAACAGGAAAAAGCACAATATCTTTAATGCTTAAAGAGGCTAAATTTAAAATAATAGATGCTGATGTTATAGCAAAAGAAGTTTTAATAAAATACCCAGAGATATTAGAAAAAGTTAGGATGGAGTTTGGGGAAGGTTTCTTTGATTGGAGAGGAAACTTTAGACGTAAGGAATTTGGTAATCACATATTTAGATTTCCTAAACAGAGATTAAAATATGAAGATATCATATTGCCTTATATAAAAAATGAAATAATAACTAGTATGAAAGAATTTGAAGATAAAGGTGAAAAGGTAGTAATTGTAGATGCACCTACACTTATAGAAACAAAGCTTCACGAAGAAATGGATTATGTAGTATTAGTTTCATGTGATAGTTCAACTCAAATTCAAAGGATAAAAACTAGAGATAATTTAAGTAATAATGATGCATTAAATAGAATAAATGCTCAAATGTCTTTAGAAAAAAAGAAAAATTTTGCAAATATAATAATAGATAATAGTAAAGATTTATTATATGCTAAGGAGCAAGTAGACGACTTTATAGATTTTATAAACAGGGTAATATAACAAGGAGCTTTAGGATGAAGTTTGGAAAGATAATAGTACGATTATTTATTATAATAATAGCAATAACAGGGATAAAATTTGGAGTCGAAAAATATGCTTTTCCATATAAATATAAAGATGTTGTTGACGAGTATAGTAAAGAATATAATTTAAATCCATTATTTGTACTGTCTATAATTAAGGCAGAAAGTAAGTTTAACCCAGATGCTCATTCTCATAAAGGGGCATATGGGTTAATGCAGATTACTGAAGATACTGGTAAATGGATTGCAGATCAGATGGGAATACAGAATTTTTCAGGTGATATGCTTTATGATGAAAATTTAAATATAAAGATGGGGTGTTGGTATTTAAATAATTTATATCAAGAATTTGGAGATAGAGATTTAGTAATATCGGCTTATAATGCTGGAAGAGGCAATGTTCAAAAGTGGCTCAAAGATCATAACTACTCCAAAAATGGAAAAGACATCCACAACATACCATTCCCAGAGACAGAAAATTACGTAAAAAAGGTCAACATATATTACAAGATTTATAAATATTTATATAATTAAAGCTGATTATTTTATAATCAGCTTATTTTAGGTTAAAGTAGGTGAAGAAAATTTTTAAAAAGAAATTTATATTTAATGATGGAGTTGGATTTAGTATTTTACTAATTTTACTTATGATTGCAAGGGTATCTATACCATATATTTTCCCGATATATGATGAATTTACGTATAATAATAATAATAAAGTTTCAGAAAGAGAAGAAATACTATTTGACTTTATAGATAAAAAATTAACCAATAATGATGATGGAATAAAGACATATTATACTAATGTAAATTCAGAACAAGATATAAATAAAGAAAACTCTGTATCATCTCAATCAGAAGTTATGATGTTACTTTATTATTTAGAAAGAAATGATAAAAAATCATTTGATAGAACATTAAAATATATTGAAAAGAATATGTTTTTATCTAGTAATTTGGTTTCATCTAAAGTTAAGGAAGGAGAAAAAGATAAAATATCAAGAAGTGTTGATAATTTAAGAATAGTAAATGCTTTACTTCTTGCAAGTCAAAGGTGGGGAGGTCTTAAATATAGGCAAGTTGCTATAAATATTGAAAAAGCAATAGATAAAAATTTATTATATGATGGAGCGTTAGTTGATTCTAGTGATGGACAAAGTAAAGATTATATGATAACACTTTCATATCTTGACCTTCAAACAATGAAACGTTTAAGTTATATAGATTTCAATTGGAAAAAAATATATACTCAATCTTTAAGAGTATTAGATAATGGATATATAAGTGCTGAAGTTCCTTTATATAAAAATAAATATAATATGAAAACTGAAGAATATGATACTGAAGATATTGATATGGTTTCATCTTTAAGATGTATATTAAATAAGGCAGAGGTTTCTAAAGATGTTTCTGAAAGTATAAACTGGATTACTGAAAAATTTAAAAAAGATGGTGCCATATATTCTAAGTATAATTTTAATACAGGTAATAAAGTTTCAGATGAAGAATCAGTATCTATATATGCATTATTAGTTCAAATAGCAAAGAAAACTGGAAATGATGATTTATATAATATGTCATTAAAAAAGCTTAAAAAGCTTCAGGTAATGGATAAAAATAGTAATATGTATGGAGGATATGAGGATTTAAAAACTCTTGATGCATATTCAATTGATAATTTAAATGCACTTCTTGCATATAGATATGTAAAATAATTTTAAGATACCACTTTAATTATTTAATTAAGGTGGTATTTATTTTTTTATAATAGAAAAAAATAAACTAGAGAATAAAAATAAATAATGACTTTTAGTCATAAAATGTGATATAATCGTTACACTGACAAAAAATCGAGGAAGGGATTTTATAAGAAAGGGATTTTGTATGAAAAATGTTTTTAAGATTTTTAAAAGAGATATAAAGAAGATAACTACAAATTGGGTTGCATTAGTTGTGGTAATTGGGCTTATAATATTACCTTCATTATATGCATGGTTTAATATAAAATCTTCGTGGGATCCGTATGGGAGTACAAGCGGAATAAAGATAGCAATAGTTAATGAAGATAATGGAGCAAAATTTAACGATAAAAAAATAGATGTTGGGGAAAGTGTTGTTAAAGAGCTTTCTAAAAATAAAGATATAGGCTGGCAGTTTGTAGATAAAGAAAAGGCTGAAAAGGGAGTACGTATGGGAGATTATTTTGCAAGTATAATAATTCCTAAAAACTTTTCAGAGGATTTAATATCACCTGCTTCAGATGATATAGTAAAGCCAAAACTTATATATACAGTAAATGAATCAGCAAATGCAATAGCTCCAAAGATAACTGATAAAGGAGTTCAAGCATTAAAAAATCAAATTGATGATAAGGTATCAGAAGTAGTAAATGGAGCTATATTTAAAGCATTAAATGATGCTGGTATAGAATATGAGTCATCTAGAGATAAGATAAGAGAAGCAATTGATTTAATATATAAAGTAAATAATAATATGCCTGAAATAGAAAATCTAATAAACAAAGCTTATGATGGAACAATTACAATAGATGAAATGCTAGTAAAAATAAATAAAATTGTTCCACAAGTTGAAAATACATTAGTAAATGCAGAAAATGCATTAAATACTGGTAAAGGTTACATTAAAAAGGCAAATGAAAGCTTTAATAAACTTTCTCCTATAATAAAAGAAGATTTAACTTTTGGCGGAGAGTTATTAAATGGTGCAAGTGAGATTCTAGGAAGTGTATCTGAAAGTTATGATAAAGAAACACTACTTAAAGTATTAAATAAGGCAGATAATAGACTAACTACAGTTGATGATACTTTAAAGTCAGTTATCAATATTTTAGAATACATAAACAATATTAGAAATAAAGAATCTTTAACAAACGCTATTACAAGATTAAGTACTATAGAAGGAAAAGTTTCAAATGTTATATCTGAAATAAATAAAAATATTGATTTAGTAAATAATAATGTAATTTTACAACCAGAAACTATTAAAGCATTAAATGATAAAGTAAATGATGCATCATCAAGATTACAAGATTTAATAGGAAAGTATGACACTACTATTGTACCAGGAATAAATGGGGCGTTAGATAATTTAAATTCAATGTCAAATGATGCATTAGGCATAATAGATAGTACTCAAGATGCTATGCCAGATGTTAAAAACGTACTATCATTACTTTCAAAGGGAACAAAGCTTACAAATGAAGAGCTTAAAAAGGTAAAAGATGATTTCCCAGAAATTAAAAAATCATTTAATAATATGGTTAATAAAATAAAGAAATTAGATAAAAAAGAAGACATAGATGAAATCCTTAAAATTATTACAGGAGATTGGAAAGAAAAAACTAGCTTTTTAATAAGTCCAGTAGAAATACAAACAAACAAATTATTCCCAATACCTAATTATGGTTCAGCAATGTCACCATTTTACACAACATTAGCAATTTGGGTAGGAGGCTTAATACTTGTTTCAGTTTTAACTGTTAATGCAAAACCTTTTGAAGATGGAACAGTTCCAACTGCTAGAGAAGTATACTTTGGAAAATATTTAACATTTATCACTATAGGAATACTTCAAGGTGCTATTGTAACATTAGGAGATATATTTATACTTAAAACTTATGTAATGAATCCAGTATACTTTGTACTGTTTGGTATGTTTATAAGTATGATATTTATAACAATAATTTATTCAACTGTTTCTGTTTTTGGAAATGTTGGTAAGGCTATATGTATTATATTCTTAGTACTTCAAGTTGCAGCATCAGGAGGAACATTCCCAGTAGAAGTTATGTCAGGATTCTTTAAGGGAATAAATCCATTCTTACCATTTAAATATGCAATTGAAGCTATGAGAGGATTAGTTGGAGGTATTGTACCAGAGCTTATACAAAGAGATATAATCATGTTAGTTTCTGTTGCAGCAATCTTTATACTAATTGCCGTATTCTTTAAGAAAATCATGAATAAGAGAAGTGAAGGTTTTGTTAAGAAACTTAAAGAAAGCGATATTGTAGAACATTAATTTTAAAAAAGAGACTGTTATTTTAGCAGTCTCTTTTGCTGTTATAATAGGAGTTTTATATACTAGAATAAATGATTTAGCTAGGGTATATATTAATAGTAGATATATGCTTTGGAGGAGAATTATGAAAAATATCTTTAAGGTAAATAATAAATTTGAGTTTGTACCATTTATTGTATCAATGTTAATTTCTTTAGGTGGAGGACTATTGATAGGTTATTTTATAAAAGATTCATTAAAGACATATAACTCACTTGTAAAACCTATATTTTCACCACCAGGATGGGTGTTTGGCGTTATATGGCCTATACTATATATACTTATAGGATTTGCGCTATATAGGGTTTATTTAACCCTTAAACAGGAAAATAGAAGCTATGGAGTCTTAATACTTTATCTTTCTCAACTTTTTTTGAATTTCTTATGGCCTATAGTATTCTTTAATTTTAGACTGTATGGAATATCAGCAATAATAATTATAATACTTATAGTTTTAATAATATCATGTATAATAAAGTTTTTAAAAGTTGATAAGATATCATCAATTTTATTAATTCCGTACTTAATATGGTGTATTTATGCTTCATATTTAAACATAATGATTTGGATATTAAATGAGATGTAAAACAATATATTTGGAAAAATGATAATTTCATAGTATAATTTTAATAAGCCTTCTTCTTAGAAGGTTTATTTTCTTTAGAAAGGAAATAATTTATGGGAAAAGCTTTATTTATAGCAGAAAAGCCTTCAGTAGCTATGGATTTTGTTAAGCTACTAAAGGTAGATGGAAAAAGAAATAATGGATTTATAGAAAGTGAAAGAGCTGTATTTACTTGGTGTGTAGGGCATATGGTTACAATGTCTTATCCTGAAAGTTATGATGAAAAATTAAAATATTGGAATTTAAGAGATCTTCCTTTTTTACCTGAAAAATATAAATATGAAGTTATAAATTCAGCTAAAGATCAATTTAATGTAGTTAAGACTTTATTAAATAGAGACGATATAAGCAAGATATATGTTTGTACCGATTCAGGTCGGGAAGTTATACTTACTTATATATATGTATAAAGATAGTATTATATATTTATATAATATATTTTTTTTGGTATAATTTAAATATAATACTCACTTGTATAAATGAGTAATTAAGGAGGACTTATGAGAAATATTAAACAGGTTGAAAGTACGAATGGCAATTACTTCAAATTATATTTAGATGAAAATATAATTAAAGAGGTTAAAATTACAAGGGTTAAAAGAGAAAAAGATGGTAGGATATATTTGCTATTGTTATATAGCAATGGAAGAGTAATTGATGAAGTTTATAAATATATAAATTTTTATTGTAGTGATTATACGATAAATAGAAAGGAGCAAATAATTAGTTCATTAAAACTTCTGTATTCGTTTATAGAATTGTATGATAGAAAGTTAGAAAATTTAAATGAAAGAGATATAAAGAATTTATCAGATTTTATTTTGGGAATAGGTATAGAGAAAGAAAATCAAGATACGAGTGTAGGGAGAGGAATTACTACTCATAATTTATATTTTGATAATATAAGAGAATTTTTCAAATTTTTAGGTATAAATAATAAGAATATATTTGAACAAAAAAATGTTATTAATGTTAGAAGTGGATATGGAATGTTGGCTCACACAAAAAAAGTAGAAATTAAAAAATAT
>NZ_JAXFPT010000038.1:0-9106 GCF_034179595.1 Clostridium sp. | reverse complement strand
TGGTACAGGAATAGAATTTAGAGCAGCAGCTGACTCAGGGGTACTACCTAAAGCTAAAAATGCAGGGGTAGTAAGCTACGTTAGTGCAAGTGAAATAAAAGTTAAGAGAGACGTAGATGGTGGAATAGATACTTACAAACTTCTTAAATTCAAGAGAAGTAACCAAGGTACTTGTATAAACCAAAGACCTCTAGTTTCAATGGGAGAAATGGTATTTAAGAACCAAGTACTTGCAGATGGTCCTTCAACTGATTTAGGAGAAATAGCATTAGGAAAGAACATCAGAATGGGATTCATAACTTGGGAAGGTTATAACTACGAAGATGCCATGCTAATCTCAGAAGAATTAGTAAGAGAAGACGTATTTACATCAATCCATATAGAAGAATATGAATGTGAAGCAAGAGACACTAAACTTGGACCTGAAGAAATAACTAGGGATATTCCAAATGTAAGTGAAGATGCTTTAAAAGATATAGATGAAAGAGGAATAATCAGAATCGGAGCTGAAGTAAGATCAGGAGATATCCTTGTTGGTAAAGTAACTCCAAAAGGTGAAACTGAATTAACAGCAGAAGAAAGATTATTAAGAGCTATTTTCGGTGAAAAAGCAAGAGAAGTTAGAGATACTTCATTAAGAGTTCCACATGGAGAAGCTGGTATAATAGTAGATATTAAAGTATTTACTAGAGAAAACGGCGACGAATTAAATCCAGGTGTTAATGAACTTATAAGATGCTATATAGCTCAAAAAAGAAAAATATCAGTTGGAGATAAGATGGCTGGACGTCATGGTAACAAGGGGGTTATTTCAAGAATACTTCCTGAAGAAGATATGCCTTTCTTACCAGATGGAAGACCACTACAAATCTGCTTAAACCCACTAGGGGTTCCATCACGTATGAATATCGGTCAGGTACTAGAAGTTCACTTAGGATGGGCAGCTAGTGCATTAGGATGGCACATTGCTACACCAGTATTTGATGGTGCGACTGAAGAAGATATAGAACAATGCTTAAGAGATGCAGGATATAATGCAAATGGAAAGACTGTTTTATATGATGGTAGAACAGGAGAAGCATTTGATAACGAAGTTACTGTTGGTATAATGTATATCTTAAAGCTTGCTCACTTAGTTGATGATAAGATTCACGCAAGATCAACTGGACCATACTCATTAGTTACTCAACAACCACTTGGAGGTAAAGCTCAATTTGGTGGTCAAAGATTTGGGGAAATGGAAGTTTGGGCACTAGAAGCATATGGTGCAGCTCATACATTACAAGAAATCTTAACTGTTAAGTCAGATGATGTTGTTGGTAGAGTTAAGACTTATGAAGCAATAGTTAAGGGAGAAAACATCCCAGAGCCAGGAATTCCAGAATCATTTAAGGTTCTTATAAAGGAATTACAAGCACTTTGCTTAGATATTAGAGTTCTTAATGATGAAAATGAAGAAGTAAAACTTAAAGAGTTTAGTGAAGATGATGATTCAGCAGATTTAGAAGTAAACATGGAGGGTACAGAAGAGTTTGTTGATAAACAACCAGTACTAGAAACTGAAGACAGCTATACTTCAGAAATTGAAGAAGATGAAGAAGATTTTAAGGGTTTTCAGTTAGAGGAATTTCAAGATAACTTAGAACTTGATGATTTTAACGATGAACACTAATTTTGAAGGGAGGATTACCCTTGTTTGAATTAAATAATTTTGATGCCATACAAATAGGCTTAGCATCTCCTGAACAAATCAGAGAATGGTCAAGGGGAGAAGTTAAAAAACCAGAAACAATTAACTATAGAACTTTAAAACCAGAGAGAGACGGTTTATTCTGTGAAAGAATATTCGGACCTATGAAAGACTGGGAATGTCACTGTGGTAAATATAAGAGAGTTAGATATAAAGGTATAGTTTGTGACAGATGTGGAGTTGAAGTTACTAAAGCTAAAGTAAGAAGAGAAAGAATGGGGCATATTGAACTTGCTGCCCCAGTTTCTCACATCTGGTACTTTAAAGGAATTCCATCAAGAATGGGATTAATACTTGATATGTCACCAAGATCATTAGAAAAGATTTTATACTTTGCATCATATGTTGTAATTGACCCAAAGGAAACACCATTGTTAAAGAAACAACTTCTTAATGAAAAAGAATATAGAGAAGCTATAGATAAATATGGTGAAGAAAGCTTCGTAGCTGGAATGGGTGCTGAAGCAGTTCAAGATCTTTTAGGTGAAATTGACTTAGAAGCTAGTTCAAAAGAATTAAAGGAAGAGTTAAAACATAGCACAGGTCAAAAGAAAGTAAGAATAATCAGAAGATTAGAAGTTGTAGAATCATTTAGAACTTCAGGAAATGATCCAAAATGGATGATTATAAATGTAATACCTGTAATACCACCAGATTTAAGACCAATGGTTCAATTAGATGGTGGAAGATTTGCTACTTCAGATTTAAATGACCTTTATAGAAGAGTTATAAATAGAAATAATAGATTAAAGAAATTATTAGATTTAGGAGCACCTGATATAATTGTTAGAAACGAAAAGAGAATGCTTCAAGAAGCTGTAGATGCTCTTATAGATAATGGTAGAAGAGGAAGAGCTGTTACTGGTCCTGGAAACAGACCATTAAAATCTCTTTCAGATATGTTAAAAGGTAAGCAAGGTAGATTTAGACAAAACTTACTTGGTAAGAGAGTTGACTATTCTGGTAGATCAGTTATAGTTGTTGGACCAGAATTACAAATGTATCAATGTGGTCTTCCAAAAGAAATGGCACTTGAATTATTTAAGCCATTTGTTATGAAAAAATTAGTTCAAGATGGAATAGCACATAATATAAAGAGTGCTAAGAGAATGGTTGAAAGAGTTATGCCACAAGTATGGGATGTATTAGAAGAAGTAATTACAGACCATCCAGTATTACTTAACCGTGCTCCTACTCTTCACAGACTTGGTATTCAAGCGTTCCAACCGGTATTAGTAGAAGGAAGGGCTATTAAACTTCATCCATTAGTATGTACAGCATATAATGCTGACTTCGATGGTGACCAAATGGCTGTTCACGTACCATTATCAGTTGAAGCTCAAGCAGAAGCTAGATTCTTAATGCTTGCAGCTGGTAACATAATGAAACCATCAGATGGTAAACCAGTTTGTGTACCTACTCAAGATATGGTTCTTGGTTCTTACTATATCACTATGGAAAAAGAAGGTGCATTAGGCAGTGGTAAATACTTTATGTCAAAAGATGAAGCTATAATGGCTTATGAAGTTAAGGCAATAGATATTCATGCAGACATATTTGTAAAAATGTTCAGAGAAGTAAATGGGGAAATGAAATCTGGAATAATTAAGACTACTGTAGGTAAATTAATATTCAATGAATCAATTCCTCAAGATTTAGGATTTGTTGATAGAAACAATCCAGAAGAAATGTTTAATTTAGAAGTTGATTTCTTAATAACTAAGAAATCATTAGGTAAAATAATAGATAAGTGTTATATGAAGCATGGTCCAACAGAAACTTCAATAATGCTTGATAAAATAAAAGCTTTAGGATATCATTATTCATCAATTGGAGCAGTTACAGTTGCTGCATCTGATATGATAGTACCTCCAGAAAAGTATGAACTATTAAAAGAAGCTGATGAAACAGTTGAAAAGATAGAAAAAATGTATAAAAGAGGTTTCATTTCAGAAGATGAAAGATATGAAAGAGTTATAGAAAAATGGACTAAGACAACAGAAGATGTTGCCAATGCATTAATGGATAGTTTGGATAAGTGGAATCCTATATTCATGATGGCTGACTCTGGAGCCAGAGGTTCTAAGTCACAGATCAAACAATTAGCAGGTATGAGAGGACTTATGGCTAGTCCATCAGGGAAAATCCTTGAGTTACCTATTAGAGCTTCATTCAGAGAAGGTCTTGACGTGCTTGAATACTTTATCTCAACTCACGGAGCTAGAAAAGGTAATGCCGATACAGCTCTTAAAACAGCTGACTCAGGATACTTAACAAGAAGACTTGTTGATGTATCACAAGATGTTATAGTTAGAGAAGAAGATTGTGGAACTGATGAAGGTATATTTGTTACTGAAATAAAAGAAGGTAACGAAATAATTGAAGAATTAAAAGAAAGATTAACAGGAAGATATTCAGCAGAAGATGTATTACATCCAGAAACTGGTGAAAAATTAGTTTCAAAGAATGAATACATGGATGCAGAATTAGCTGAAAAAATCAGTAATGCTGGTGTTAAAAAAGTTAAAATTAGATCAGTATTTACATGCGGATGCAAGATAGGTGTTTGTACTAAATGTTATGGTATGAACATGGCAACAGCTCAAAAGATAAACATAGGGGAAGCTGTTGGTATAATAGCAGCTCAATCAATCGGAGAACCTGGTACACAGCTTACAATGAGAACATTCCACACAGGTGGGGTTGCATCAGCTGGAGATATTACACAAGGTCTTCCAAGAGTTGAAGAATTATTTGAAGCAAGAAAACCTAAGGGTCTTGCAATTGTAAGTGAAATAGATGGTACTGTAAGAGTTGAAGAAACTAAGAAAAAGAGAATGGTTCATGTAATGGGAGCAGATGGAGAAGAAGTAAGTTATGATATTCCATTTGGTTCAAGAGTCAAAGTTTCAAATGATGATTACATTGAAGCTGGAGATGAAATTACAGAAGGTTCAGTAAATCCTCATGACATAATGGCTATTAAAGGCGTTGATGGGGCAAGAAAATATCTTTTATCAGAAGTTCAAAAAGTTTATAGACTACAAGGTGTTGATATCAACGATAAGCACTTAGAAGTAGTTGTTAAACAAATGACTAGAAAGATAAAAGTAACTGAATCAGGAGATACAAATCTTTTACCAGGAACTACAATAGATATGTTCAACTTTGCAGAAGAAAATGCTAGAGTAAGAGAATTCGGTGGAGAAGAAGCAAAAGGAGATCAAGTTTTACTTGGAATAACTAAGGCTGCTCTTGCTACTGATAGTTTCTTATCAGCTGCATCATTCCAAGAAACTACAAGAGTTCTTACTGAAGCTGCAATTAAAGGTAAGATTGATCCACTTGTAGGATTAAAGGAAAATGTATTAATAGGTAAATTAATTCCAGCTGGTACTGGAATGATGAGATATAGATCAGCAAGACTAGATGTTGAAGAAGACATAAATGAAGAAGATATCATGGTAAATGTTGAATAGAATTAATTTTGTTGACATGTGTATTCTTAAATGTTAAAATACGAGTTGTATGTTTGATAAAATATACAACAAGATAATTGCCTACAATACTTCATTGAGGCAAAGTTATGCTTTGTCTCATGAAGTTTTTATTTAAGACTTTAAATTTGTAGACAATATAAATTAGGTTTATCTAATAATTTTTTATAGATAAATAAAATTCAGGAGGTGAAAGAATGCCAACTATAAGCCAATTAGTAAGAAAAGGAAGAAAAGTTGCTGCGAACCAATCAACAGCTCCAGCATTAAAAAACTGTCCACAAAAAAGAGGAGTATGTACAGTTGTTAAAACATCAACTCCTAAGAAGCCTAACTCAGCCTTAAGAAAGGTTGCCAGAGTAAGACTTACAAACGGATATGAAGTTACTGCATACATTGGTGGTGTAGGACACAACTTACAAGAGCACAGTGTTGTTCTTATAAGAGGTGGAAGAGTAAAGGACCTTCCTGGGGTTAGATACCATATCGTAAGAGGAGCACTTGACTGTGCTGGTGTAGCTAACAGAATGCAAGGAAGATCAAAGTACGGTGCTAAGAGACCTAAGAAATAGGATTCTTAAATTCATGTAGTGCTTATCTTCAAAGTTTACATAGATTTATGAATTAAGTTTATATAGATGATGAGAGAAGCACTTTGCGATATCATTGATATCGAGTACCGATGAACTTAAATTCAAATTGTTAAGGAGGGAAGAAAAGTGCCAAGAAAAGGACATATAGCAAAAAGAGACGTTTTAGCTGATCCAGTGTACAACTCAAAGGTTGTTACTAAGTTAATAAACGGAATCATGCTTGACGGTAAAAAAGGAGTAGCACAAAAAATATGCTACCAAGCATTTGAAACAATAGCAGAAAAAACTGGTAAAGATGCTTTAGAAGTATTCGAAGAAGCTATGAACAACGTAATGCCATTACTAGAAGTAAAGGCTAGAAGAATAGGTGGGGCAACTTACCAAGTTCCAATAGAAGTTAGAGCAGAAAGAAGACAGACTTTAGGTATCAGATGGATGCTAGATGCTGCTAGAAAAAGAGGCGAAAAATTAATGTGTGAAAGATTAGCAGGAGAATTATTAGATGCTGCTAACAACACAGGAGCTGCCGTTAAAAAGAGAGAAGATACTCATAAGATGGCTGAAGCTAACAAAGCATTCGCTCACTACAGATACTAATTTAAATACTGTTTTGGCTTCTGCCAAAACAGTTTTGTTTAATTTAAAATTACTCATTGAGAGGAGGAATTATTATGGCAAGACAATATCCTTTAGATAAGTTTCGTAATATAGGGATTATGGCTCATATAGACGCTGGTAAGACAACAACTACTGAGCGTATATTATTCTACACAGGTAGAACACATAAAATTGGTGAAACACACGATGGTGCTTCACAAATGGACTGGATGGCACAAGAACAAGAAAGAGGTATAACAATTACTTCAGCTGCTACATTCTGTCAATGGAAAGGATATGCGATAAATATAATCGATACTCCTGGACACGTAGACTTCACTGTTGAAGTTGAAAGATCATTAAGATGTCTAGATAGTGCTATCACTGTTTTAGATGCAAAGAGTGGGGTTGAACCACAAACAGAAACTGTTTGGACTCAAGCAGATAACTATAGAGTACCAAGAGCAATCTATGTAAATAAGATGGATGCAACTGGTGCAGATTTCTATGCTTGTATCAACTCAGTAAGAGATAGATTAAAAGCTAATGCTGTAGCTATCCAAATTCCAATAGGATCAGAAGATACTTTCGTAGGTATGGTAGACCTTATGGAAAACGTTGCTCTTATCCACAAAGATGATTTAGGAAAAGACATCGAAAGAACTGAAATTCCAGCTGAATTAAAAGATAAGGCTGAAGAATACAGAAATATTATGATAGAAGCTATAGCTGAAACTGATGAAGAATTAATGATGAAGTACTTAGATGGTGAAGAACTAACTAAGGAAGAATTAAAGGCTGCTTTAAGAAAAGCTACTATCAATAATGAAATAATTCCTGTAATCTGTGGTTCATCATACAAGAACAAAGGTGTTCAAGAAATGATCGACTTAGTTGTTGATTACTTACCATCACCAATAGATATTCCAGCAGTAAAGGGTATATCAGTTGATGATCCAGATGTAGAATTAGAAAGAGAAGCTAGCGATGATGCTCCAATGTCAGCATTAGCATTCAAGATAGCTACTGACCCATTCGTAGGAAGACTTGCATTCACAAGAGTTTACTCAGGTGTTATGGAAAGTGGTACTTACGTTCTTAACTCAACTAAGGGTAAGAAAGAAAGAATCGGTAGATTAGTTAAAATGCACGCTAACTCAAGAGAAGAAATAAGCGAATTAAGAGCTGGAGACTTAGGAGCAGTTGTTGGATTAAAGAACACAACTACTGGGGATACTTTATGTGATGAAGCAAACCCAATAATCCTAGAAAGTATGGAATTCCCAGAACCAGTTATAGAAATAGCTATCGAACCAAAAACTAAGGCTGGTCAAGAAAAGATGGGTATAGCTTTAGCAAAACTTGCTGAAGAAGATCCAACATTCAAGACTTGGACTAACCAAGAAACTGGTCAAACAATCATCGCTGGTATGGGTGAATTACACTTAGATATCATCGTTGATAGATTACAAAGAGAATTCAAAGTTGAATGTAACGTAGGGGCTCCACAAGTTGCTTACAAAGAAACTATCAAGAAGGCTGTTAAGGCTGAAGGTAAGTTCGTAAGACAATCTGGTGGTAGAGGACAATACGGACACTGCTGGATCGAAATGATGCCAACAGAAGGAGAATATGAATTCGAAAACGCTATCGTTGGTGGAGCTATTCCAAGAGAATATATACCAGCAGTAGACGCAGGTATCCAAGAAGCAGCTGAAAGTGGGGTTATAGCTGGATTCCCAACTATAAACTTCAAAGTAAAATGTTTCGATGGTTCATACCATGATGTCGATTCATCAGAAATGGCATTCAAGATTGCTGGATCAATGGCATTCAAGAACGCTATGAAGAAAGCAGATCCAGTATTACTAGAACCTTCAATGAAGGTAGAAGTAATTGTACCAGAAGAGTACATGGGAGATGTAATGGGTGATATCAACTCAAGAAGAGGTAGAATCGAAGGTATGGAACAAAGAAATGGACGTCAAGTTATCAGAGCGTTCGTTCCACTATCAGAAATGTTCGGATATGCAACTACATTAAGATCAAGAACTCAAGGTAGAGGAACTTATGTAATGGTATTTGACCACTATGAAGAAGTACCTAAGAGCATTCAAGAAGAAGTAGCAGGAAAGAAAGCTAAGTAATTCTTTATGAAATTATAAATAAGAGAATGCTACAATTATAGTAGCATCTCTCTATTATATAAATTGAATATATTTTTACCTAATGGTTTAAATATTTTATACTAAATATTTTATACTAAATATTTTAAATAAATATATTAGTACAATAATGACAATATGTCATTACAATAAAGGAGGAATAACAATGTCAAAAGCAAAATTCGAAAGAAGTAAACCACACGTTAACATTGGAACAATAGGTCACGTAGACCATGGTAAGACAACATTAACTGCTGCTATTACAAAGGTTTTAGCCGACGAAGGAAAAGCAGACTTCGTAGATTACGCTAATATCGATAAAGCCCCTGAAGAAAGAGAAAGAGGTATTACTATTAATACTTCTCACGTTGAGTATGAAACTGACAAACGTCACTATGCTCACGTAGACTGCCCAGGACATGCTGACTATGTTAAAAACATGATTACTGGTGCTGCACAAATGGATGGAGCTATCTTAGTTGTTTCAGCTGCAGATGGTCCTAT
>NZ_JAXFPT010000035.1:0-11272 GCF_034179595.1 Clostridium sp. | reverse complement strand
ATAGAGGAAACACTCCTTCCCATTCCGAACAGGAAAGTTAAGCTCTATAGCGCCAATGGTACTGCATGGGAGACTGTGTGGGAGAGTAGGACGTTGCCAGGTGAGTAATGAAAGAGATAGTTTAATTACTATCTCTTTTTTCTTTATTTAAAAATAAATTGTTTATACCAACACATAAAATCTTACAATTTTTTATTCTTATTAATTTAGGTTGTAAGAAACAATTAAATTCATTGAAAATCTATATTTATAAAATTTATATTTAAAGAATATTTTTAAAAAGTTTATATCAAAATTAAAGTCGAAAACTAACTATATGTCTTTCGGCTTTTTTATTTTTATATAAATAAAAAAAGAAAAGTAATGTAGTTGTATATAATTTTGTAGAAATTTATATTTAAAAACAAATGGAGTATATAGTAATTAAATGTTATAATTGTAAATGAATGTATGGTAAGTGGGGAGGGGATTAAAAATGGTACAAGCAGTAAAGAAAAAAGCTACAATTAAGAAAGGTCAAATAACAGATTTCGATAGTTATTTATTCCATGAAGGAAAAAATTATAACAGTTATAGATTTATGGGAGCTCATCCTACCACTGAAAAGCGAAAACGTGGGGTTAAATTCACAGTTTGGGCACCAAAAGCAAGTAGTGTGTATGTAGTTGGAGATTTTTCTGATTTTAAGCCACTTGAAGAATATAAATTAGAAAAAATAACAGATATGGGAATATGGAGTTTATTTGTTCCAGATATAGCTCCAGGAGTTAAATATAAATATTATATAGTTAATCAGTGGGGAACTCATGGAGTATATAAAGCAGATCCATATGCTATGGAATCAGAAATGAGACCGAATACAGCTTCAATTGTTAAAGAGGATATAAAATTTAAATGGACTGATAGAAAATGGATTAATAAAAGAAATAAAATGAATATATATGAAAGTCCAATAAATATATATGAGGTACATCTAGGTTCATGGAAAAAGAAAAATAATGAGTTTTTAACATATAGTGAATTAGCAGAACAACTAACTAATTATGTTGTAGAAATGGGCTATACGCATGTAGAACTAATGCCTCTTGTAGAACATCCGTTAGATGCTTCTTGGGGATATCAAGGAACTGGATATTATTCTCCAACTAGCAGATATGGGAATGCAGAAGAATTGAAAGAGTTAATAAATTGTCTTCATAAAAATGATATAGGGGTAATTTTAGATTGGGCACCAGGACATTTTTGTAAAGATGAGCATGGATTATATATGTTTGATGGAAGTCCAACATATGAATATCAAGAAGGTTGGAAAGCTGATAATAAAGGCTGGGGAACATTTAATTTTGATTTAGGAAGGCCAGAAGTAAAAAGTTTCTTAATATCAAATGCATTATATTGGATTAGAGAGTTCCATGTAGATGGATTAAGAGTTGATGCAGTTTCAAATATTCTTTATCTAAATTACGGAAGAAATGATGGAGAATGGATACCTAACATCTATGGAGGTAATGGATGCTTAGAAGGAATACAATTCTTAAAAGATTTAAATACAGCAGTATCTTCCGAATTTGATAATGTATTAATGATTGCTGAAGAATCAACAGCATGGCCAAATGTATGTAAGCCTGTCAAAGATGGAGGACTTGGATTTAATTTTAAATGGAATATGGGATGGATGAATGATACGTTAAAATATGTAGAACTTGATGCTATATATAGAAAATATCATCATAATAATTTAACGTTCTCTATGATGTACAATTATTCAGAAAACTTTATATTACCTATTTCACATGATGAAGTTGTTCATGGAAAGAAATCTTTATTAAATAAGATGTGGGGAGACTATTGGAAAAAGTTTGCTGGACTTAGATTATACTTAGCATATATGATTGGACATCCAGGAAAAAAACTTTTATTCATGGGTTCTGAATTTGGCCAGTTTATTGAATGGAGAGATTATGAAGAACTTGAATGGAGACTTATAGATGAGTTTGATATGCATAAAAAGGTTAATGGATTCTGTAAGGATTTAAATAAATTCTATAAAGAAAATAAATCATTATGGGAGTTAGATTATAATCCAGAAGGTTTCAAATGGATAGATGCAGATAATAGTAGTCAAAGTATATTTGTGTTTATGAGAAAAGGTAGGGAGGAAAAGGATACATTAATATTTATATGTAACTTTACTCCAGAAGTTTATCATAATTTCACAATAGGTGTTCCGTATTTTGCTGATTATAAAGAAAGATTTAATACTGATAAAATGGAATATGGCGGATCAGGACAAATTATGGAAGAAGTAATGACTGCAAAAAATGAAAAATATCATAATATGCCATATTCAATAAATATAAAAGTTCCTCCAATGGCTATATCAGTTCTTGGAATAGAACAATTTAATGAGCTAAAAATTGAACAAGAGGTTTCTAATATATTAGAAAATGAAGAAAAAATTTCTGATGAATTAAAGAGCGAAGAAGAACTTGATGATAAATTAGAAAATGAAAATACAGTTAATTGTGAATTAGAGATTGAGAATAAAACTATTATAGAAGAATAACAAGGAGTGAACTAAATGATGAAGGTTTTAATTGCTGCATCTGAAGCACATCCTTTTATTAAAACTGGTGGACTTGGAGATGTTATAGGGGCATTACCTGAAGCACTAAAGAAATTAGGTATAGATGTTAGAGTAGTAATACCAAATTATAGAGATATAAAAAGAGAAATAAAAGATCAATTACAAGTTATAAAAGAATTTAAATTTAAGATTAACTTTAAAAATGAATGTTGTGGGATATTACAATATAAGTACAACGATGTTACTTATTATCTTTTGGATAATGAATATTATTTTAAAAGAAGTCAGTTATATGGATATCATGATGATGGAGAAAAATTTGCATTTTTTAATAAAGCTGTACTCGAGTTTTTAAGGGAAATAGATTGGAAACCTGATATTATACATTGCAATGACTGGCAGACAGGAATGATACCAGTTTTGCATAAAGTTGATTATATTAATAAAAGTTTTTATAAAGATATAAAAACAGTAATTTGTATTCATAATTTATTTTTTCAGGGAGTAGTTTCCACTAATATACTTTCGAACCTTTTTGGATATAATTATGAGTTATTAAATGATGAAAGTTTAAAGTTATATGATGGAGTAAGCTTTTTGAAAGGAGCTATAAATTTTTCGGATAAAGTTATAACAGTAAGTAAAACCTATGCAGAAGAGATACAAACTCCTGAATATGGTGAAGCTTTAGATAAAATATTAAGTTCTAAAGGAAAAGAGCTTAATGGAATAGTAAATGGAATTGACTATAATGAATATAATCCAGAAACTGATAAATATATATTCAAAAATTATTCTATAAACACATTTGAATATAAAAAAGATAATAAAGAAGAGCTTCAAAAGGAACTTGGACTTAATATTGATAGAGATATACCTATGATTGGAATGGTATCTAGATTAACTCATCAAAAGGGATGTGACTTAATAATAAATATGTTAGATGGAATATTACATGAGAATATTCAGGTAGTTATTTTAGGTACAGGAGATAGTATTTACGAATCTAAATTTAAGGAATTTCAAGAGAGATATCCAGATAAAGTGTCAAGCAATATAATGTTTAATGATGAGCTTGCTCATAAAATATACGCAGGATCTGATATGTTTTTGATGCCATCATTATTTGAGCCGTGTGGACTTGCTCAATTAATAGCTTTAAGATATGGAACAATTCCTATAGTTAGAGAAACTGGTGGTCTTAAGGATACAGTTATTTCTTATGATAGGAATACTGGAATTGGAACAGGATTTAAGTTTAAAAAGTATGATTATAATTTACTTAAAGAAACGATTGAATATGCATTAGAAGTATATAAAAATAAAGAAATTTGGCAAGGATTAATACTACAGTCTATGAATTCTGATAATAGTTGGGGAAAATCAGCTAAAGAATATAAAAAGTTATATGAAGAATTAATAGATTGATACTCAGTTTTTGAGATATCAGGAGGTTTTAATTAATGCCAATAACCATAGAAACATTTAAAAGAGATTTTAAAGAGAAGTTTTTAAATATATATGCTAAAGAATTTAGTGATGGTACTGATTTAGAAAAATATCAAGCACTAGGAATTTTAGTTAGAGAGTATGCTACAAAAGATTGGATTAAAACTAATAATAAATATAAAGAATTAAAAGATAAGCAAGTATATTATTTTTCAATGGAATTTTTGCTTGGAAGATTATTAGGAGATTCTTTATTAAATCTAGGTATTAGAGAAATTTGTAATGAAGGATTAAGAGATTTAGATATAGATTTGGGAAAACTTGAAGAAATGGAGCAAGACCAAGGTCTTGGAAATGGAGGACTTGGAAGACTTGCAGCTTGTTTTTTAGATTCTATGGCATCTTCTTATGTACCTGGACATGGATGTGGTATCCGATATAAGTATGGATTTTTTAATCAAGAAATTATAGATGGGAATCAAGTTGAAGTAGCAGATAAATGGTTAAAATCTAAAAATGTTTGGGAAATAAAAAGAGAAGATGAATATGAAATTGTTAAATTTGGAGGAAAAGTTACAGCATATAATAAAGATGGTAGGCTAACTTTCTATCATGATGAATATGAAAGTGTAAGAGCTGTACCATATGATACTCCAATAATAGGATATGAAAATAATGTAGTTAATACTTTAAGACTTTGGAGTGCTGAATCTATTAATGATGATTTTGATTTTTCATCTTTTAATAAGGGAGAGTATTCTAAAGCTATAAATAATAATTCTGTTGAGTCGATATCTTATATACTTTATCCTGAAGATTCTTTTTATGAAGGAAAGTTATTAAGATTAAAGCAACAATATTTTCTTGTATCAGCAGGTATTCAAAGTATTATAAGAAATTATAAGAAAAATGGAGGCAATATTAGAAGATTAAATGAAAATATTGCAATTCATATAAATGATACTCATCCAACTCTTGTTATTCCAGAATTAATGAGGATATTAGTTGATGAAGAGAATTTAGATTGGGATGAGGCTTGGAATATAACTCAAAATACAGTTTCTTATACTAACCACACTATACTTGCAGAAGCATTAGAAAAATGGCAAATAGAAATTATTGAAGGATTATTACCAAGAATTTATATGATTATAAATGAAATAAATGAGAGATACTGTAGAATTCTTTGGAAAAGATATCCTGGAAATTGGGGCAAGATTTCTAGTATGGCTATTATAGCTGATGGATATGTTAGAATGGCAAACTTAGCCATAGTAGGTAGCCATAGTGTAAATGGAGTTGCAAAGCTTCATACAGAAATATTAAAACATAAAGAGATGTCGGATTTTTATGAGTTATTTCCAGAAAAATTTAATAATAAAACAAATGGTATAACTCATAGAAGATGGCTTATAAAAAGTAATCCAAAGCTAACAAAGTTATTAAGAAGTACAATTGGAGATGAATTTATTAAAGATCCTACAGAGCTTATAAAGTTAAAAGATCATTTAGACGATTATAATGTATTAGATTCTCTTTATAGTATTAAGTTTGAAAATAAAGAAAAATTAGCAGAAGAAATATATAAAAGAGAAGGAATAGTAGTAAATCCAAATTCAATTTTTGATGTTCATGTAAAAAGAATACATGCATATAAAAGGCAAACATTGAACTGTTTAAGAATAATGGATTTATATAATAAATTATTAGAAAATCCTGATTTAGACATAGTTCCAAGAACATTTATATTTAGTGGAAAAGCTGCACCAGGATATCGTTTAGCTAAGAATATAATTCAATTAATAAATGCTATTGCAGAAAAAATTAATAATGACCCCATTGTTAAAGATAAAATAAAAGTAGTTATGTTAAGTAATTACAATGTATCAATAGCAGAAAAAATAATAAGAGCAGCTGATGTAAGTGAGCAGATATCAACTACTACTAAAGAAGCTTCAGGTACATCTAATATGAAGTTTATGATGAATGGAGCTATAACAGTAGCTACTTTAGACGGAGCTAATATAGAAATAAGGGATGAAGTTAATGATGATAATATAGTAATCTTTGGATTAACTTCAGATGAAGTAATAAATTATTATAAGACATGTAGCTATTCTTCTTTTGATATATATAATAGTAATAATCGAATAAAAAGAGTATTAGATGATTTAGTTAATGGAAAGTATTCAGAAGATAAAAATAGGTTTAAGGATATTTATGATAACTTATTAATTTATAATGATGAATTTTTTGTACTAAAAGATTTTGATGATTATATAAAGGCTCAAGATGTTATAGATAAGCTATATAGAAATCAAAGAAAGTGGCAAAAAATATGTGCTATTAATATAGCGCATTCAGGTATGTTTTCATCAGATAGAACAATAAGGGAGTATTCTAAAGAAATTTGGAATACAAGAAATTTGTATAAAGGTAAATAATGAGGGGGCTTTTATGATAGAAGATAATATTTTTCATAATTCTCACGATTTACATTATAGAAAACCATTTGGTGCAGTAGAAATTGGTAAATATATATCTATATCAATAGATGTAGGGTTTGATGCAACTGTATATTTAAATTTAATAAAATTTGATTTCTCTAAACATAGGGAATTGATGAAAAAAAGAAATGATAAAACTAATAGATTTAGTATAGATATAGACACAAATAATCTATATGGAATAAACGGTTATTATTTCGAAATTATTTATAATAATGAAGTGATGTATTATGGAAATAATGAAGAGGAATTAGGGGGAATTGGTAAGTGCTATAGGTATAATCCTAAAACTTATCAATTAACAGTATATAAGAAAAGAGAAGTACCTAAATGGTATAAAGAAGGCATTATATATCAAATATTTGTAGATAGATTTTTTAATGGAAATGATAATGGAGTAGTAAATAATCCTAAAAAGAATAGTTTTATATATGGAAATTGGGATGATAATCCTATGTATATTAGAGATAAAGATGGAAATATAGTTAGATGGGATTTTTATGGTGGCAATTTAAAAGGGGTCATAAAAAAATTACCGTATATTAAATCTTTAGGGGCATCAATTATATATATGAATCCAATATTTGAAGCTACAAGTTGTCATAAGTATGATACTGGAAACTACGAAAAAATAGATGAAATGTTTGGTACTGAAGAGGACTTTAAAACATTATGTGATGAAGCAAAAAAATTGGATATAAAAATTATATTAGATGGGGTATTTAGCCATACTGGATCAGATAGTAAATATTTTAATAGGTATGGAAATTATGATGAGATAGGTGCTTATCAATCAAAAGATTCTAGATATTATAACTGGTATAGATTCTATGAATATCCAAATAAATATGATAGTTGGTGGGGTTTTGATAACCAACCTAATGTAGATGAATTAAATGAAGATTATATAAATTATATAGTGAAAGATAATAATTCAATAATATCTAAATGGATGAATTTAGGTGCAGATGGTTGGAGATTAGACGTTGCAGATGAGTTGCCTGACCAATTTATAAAAGTTATGAAAGAAAAAATGTTAGATATTAATGGTGATAGTGTTTTGATTGGAGAAGTATGGGAAGATGCTTCAAATAAGGTTAGTTACTCTAAGAGAAGAGAATATTTCTTTGGATATGAACTTGATTCGGTTACTAACTATCCATTTAGAGATATAACAATAAAATATTTAACAGGAAATATGAGTTCAGAGTATTTTGCTAAAAGAATGATGAATTTATATGAAAATTATCCTATAGAGAATTTTTATAGCAATATAAATTTATTAGGAAGTCATGATACTGAAAGGATATTAACTATTCTAAGTGAAAATAAAGAGCTTATTAATCTAGCGATAGCTATTCAAATGACTATGCCAGGTGTTCCTTTAATATATTATGGAGATGAAGTAGGTCTTACAGGAGGAAAAGATCCTTATAATAGAAAGACATATCCTTGGTCAAATCCAAATAATGAAATATTAAGTATATATAAATGTTTTATAGAGATAAGAAATAGAGAAGAGGCTCTAAAAAAAGGAACTTTAGCATTTATAAGCAATGATAAAAATCTTCTTATATATAATCGTGTATATGGTGATGAAGGTATTACTATAATCATAAATCCTAATGATATGAAGATAGATTATAAACTGGATTTTATAAAAGATGAAGTTTATGACCTTTTAGATAATGCTAAATATAGTAGTAATAATGATAATTATATAAATATAAGTCTAAATAAAAAAGGTGTTAAGATATTAAAAAATATTCTTTAATAACTAGCACTGAGTAATTATTACTTAGTGCTAGTATATAAAAAGCAGTATGGGTTGATTTAATAAATATAAATAAGGTGTAAAAGAGAAGGGGAATAAGGTATATGGGTAAAAAAGAGATCGTAGCAATGATTTTAGCGGGTGGACAAGGTTCTAGATTAGGTGTTTTAACTAAGAATTTAGCTAAGCCTGCAGTACCATTTGGAGGAAAATATAGAATAATAGATTTTCCATTAAGTAACTGCGCAAATTCAGGAATTTATACAGTTGGAGTGTTAACACAATATAAGCCATTAGAACTTAATTCACATATTGGAATTGGTGATGCTTGGGATTTAGATAGAAGAGATGGCGGTGTTGCAATATTACCACCATACCAAAAAGAAAAAGGTGGAGATTGGTATAAGGGAACAGCAAATGCTATATATCAAAATATAGAATATTTAGATAGATATGATCCTGAATATGTTCTTATTTTATCAGGAGACCATATTTATAAAATGGATTATGATAAGATGTTAGAATTCCATAAAGAAAAAAATGCTGATGCAACTATTGCTGTTATAGAAGTTACAATGGAAGAAGCTACTAGATTTGGAATTATGAATACTAGAGAAGATAAAACAATATATGAATTTGAAGAAAAGCCTGCACATCCAAAGAGCACTAATGCATCTATGGGAGTATATATATTTAACTGGAAAGTTCTAAAGAAATACTTACAAGAAGATGAATTAGATGAAGCTTCAAGTAATGATTTTGGAAAGAATATAATACCTAAAATGCTTAATGATAATAGAAGAATGGTAGCTTTCCCATTCAAAGGATATTGGAAAGATGTAGGAACTATAGATAGCTTATGGGAAGCAAATATGGATTTATTAAATAGAGCTGAAGAGTTAGATTTAAAAAATAAAGAATGGAAAATATATTCTAAAAATCCAGTTAGACCTGCACAATATATTGGACAAGATGCTAAGGTTAAGAATTCATTAGTAACAGAAGGATGCTTAATAGATGGTATTATAGAAAATTCAATAATATCACAAGGGGTTTATGTAGGTAAGAACACTATAATAAGAGATTCAGTTATAATGCCAAATGCACGTATAGAGGATAATGTAATTATAGAAAAGGCTATAGTTGGGGCAGATGCAGTCATAGGAAGAGAATGTAGAGTTGGTAATGGAGAGAGTATTGCAGTAGTTGCTGCAAATTCAAATCTAGAAACTGAAGTTATATCTGATGATATGGGATTAGATATAAGACCAAGAGAAATATTTGTATAAGAAAATATCTATAAGAGTTTAAAATCAGTATGGGATGAAAGGGTGGTTTCTTTGAATAATTGTTTAGGAATTATAAATTTAGATGAAAATGAAAATAAAATGGGTGAATTAGTTAGACACAGAACTTTAGCATCAGTGCCTATTTCAGGAAGATATAGAGTTATAGATTTTATCATATCAAACATGGCTAATTCAGGAATTGAAGGAATAGGGATATTTACTAAAAATAAATCAAGATCTTTAATAAATCATTTAACTAATGGTAGACCTTGGGATCTTCATAGAAAGAAAGATGGGCTTAGAGTATTTAATTTTGGAGATTATGAACCAGAATATGATGATGTGCATAATTTTGTCGAAAATATAGAGTTTATAAGAAGCAGTAGAAGAGAATATGTATTACTAGCTCCATCATATATGTTATGTAATATAGATTTTAATGATGTTATAAAAAGCCACATAGAAAGCAAAAATGATGTGACTGTTGTATATAAGGCTATAGATGATGCTGATAAAAACTTTATAGACTGTGAGACATTAAATATAAATGAAGTAAATAGAGTAATAAGTATTGGAGAAAACATAGGTAGAGAAAAAGAAGTTAACATTAATATGGAAATGTATATAATGAAAACAGATCTTTTTGTTAATATAGTTTATGAATGTATAAAAAATGGAGTACACAGAAAGGTTAGAGATTATATAAGTAGAAATTTAAACGATCTTAAAGTTGGGGCTTTTGAGTTTAAAGGATATTTAGCTTGTGTAAATTCTATTAAATCTTATTTTGATACTAATATGGATCTTTTAAATCAAGATGTAAATAAGGAATTATTCTATGATAATAATCCTATATATACAAAATCACAAGATGAGACACCTACACAATATACTGAAGCAAGTAACGTTGTTAATTCAATTGTTGCAAATGGATCTTATATCGAAGGAACGGTTAAAAATTGTGTTATAGGAAGAAGAGTTCATGTAGGAAAAGGAACAGTACTTGAAAATTGTATTATAATGCAAAACAGTATTATAGAAGAAAATGTAGAAATGACTAAGGTTATTGCTGATAAAGGAACAAAGATAAGCAAAAATCAAAATATAAATGGAGCGGAAAACTATCCAGTTACTATACAAAAGAAAAAAGTTATCTAATTATAAAAAAATTTTTAGCATTAAAAAAGGGTGATAAATTATCATCCTTTTTATTTTTATGTAATTTTTTAATTAAACTTTGCCTAGCGTATCAGTAATATAATTTTAGAGTAAAACATAGAAAAAAAGAGAATGATTGTAGTAAATTCTGAATTTGGATGTATATTGAATTTATTGAAAGTATATATGTGATATTATTAGTTTCGTTGTTCGAGCGAAAACAAAGTAAATACGTTTTTGTTTAGGATATACAGAAATCACTAAAGAAAATTTTTAACACATTTAATTGAAAAATATTCTTTAAAAAAGTGTTGACATAAATTATCTTAAGTGGTAAGATAAACAAGTCGCTTGAAGGCGATGAGATAAAAATGGTCTTTGAAAATTGAACAGAATATAAAATACATTTAAACAACCAGCAATTCTTTTTACAAGTAAGTTTTATGAGTTAAATGATTAAACTTTTTATTGAGAGTTTGATCCTGGCTCAGGACGAACGCTGGCGGCG
>NZ_JAXFPT010000024.1:0-6825 GCF_034179595.1 Clostridium sp. | reverse complement strand
CTCTTTAACATCTCTTCAACAGAGTCATGATAACTTACACGCCCTTCTAGTTTTTCCCTAATTGTTTCACTCATACTTTATGTCAATCTCCCTTCTATACCTAAATATTCTCTGTATAAAATCATTTAATATTATTTGTTTATTTTTTGATATTATTCATGGATTTATATTTTTTATTTAAGCTTTCAAGGATTAAATATTAATTAATGTAGATAATAAAATTAAAGATAAGGAGGTAGTTAAATGAAAGATAAAAATGGAAATCCTGTTGGTATATTAGCACATGTATTAAAAACTCATGTAACAGAATCTAATGAAGCAAATATGATAACTAATCTTAGTAAAGATTTAGATAAACTTAAAATTAATGATGATTTCTCAAATGAAGAAATATTATCTTATATGCATCCAAAATCACAAACAAATAAACAGACTATATTATCTAATGTACTTGATGCTTCAGATAATCATGATAAAAAATAAGATAGGCTATTTGCCTATCTTAGATTGAAATTTATTTTTTTAATTTTTCTTCTCCATTTATAAATACTCTTTTTATATTTATGTTTTCATCAAATAATACTAAGTCTGCATCATACCCTTCTTTAATAAGTCCTTTATGGTTATTTACTTTACAATATTTTGCTGGATTATAAGTAGCCATTTTTATAACTTCATGCAATGGAATATTGCAATGTTCATGAACATTTTTTATAGCTTTATCTAAAGTTAATACAGAACCTGCTAACGCTCCATTTTCAAGTCTTGCTACACCTGATTTTACATATACATCTTGATTACCAAGTTCATATTTACCATCTTCCATACAGCATGCCCTCATTGCATCACTTACTAAAAGAACATTATCTGTTGATTTTATCTTAAATGCAATTCTTAATGCTGGATATGAAACATGTATACCATCACATATTATTTCTGTTTTTATATCACTGTCAAATATAGCCCCAACAACACCAGGCTCTCTATGATTAAATCCTGACATTGCATTATAAAGATGAGTTGAATGTGAGACACCATATTTTATGGATTTAATTATATCTTCATAAGTTGCTTTTGTATGTCCTACAGAACATATAACTCCTTTTTTAGATATATATTCAATTAACTCATTAGCCCCTTTTACTTCTGGTGCTAAAGTAATTGAAGTTACTACATCTTCGCATCCATCAACCATTTTTTTATATTCTTCAATTGATGGTTTTAAAATATATTTAAAGTTTTGTGCACCTACAGCATCTAAATTTATAAATGGCCCTTCAAGATGTGCACCTAAAACATTTGCACCTAAGCTTCCCTCTTCCTTAACACTCTTTATAACTCTTAATGTTTTATTTATATCTCCTATAGACATTGTCATAGTTGTAGGAAGAAATGAAGTAGTCCCATGTTTCATTATTACTTTTGATATAGTATTTATAGAATAAGAAGTTCCATCCATAGTGTCATATCCACCTGCCCCATGAATATGAACATCAATAAATCCTGGAGAAAGATATAATCCTTTTGCGTCAATAATTTCATCATCATATTTTTTTGGATTTATCTTAGATATCTTTCCATCCTTAATAAGTATTGAACCATTTTTAATACCATCTTTAAATATAATCTTGCAGTTTTTTATTATCATAATACATCACCTTCAGTTCTAGAAGTCAAAATCCTTTAAGTTTTCCTTAATTTCTCTATCTATTATTAAAGTTACATCAGGATGCAAATTTAATATAGTTGCTGGATTCTCAGTAGTTATTTTAGAACTTAATAATCCCTCTATAGCTTTAACCTTACTTTTACCACAAGCTAATAATACTATCTTCTTAGCTTGCATTATCTTTCCTATTCCCATTGTTATTGCTTTTTTAGGCACTTCATCTAAAGAATCAAAAAATCTTGAATTTGCTTTTATTGTTTCATCTTTAAGTTCTACTACATGAGTATTTAAATCTAAATATTTATTAGGCTCATTAAATGCTATATGCCCATTATTTCCAACACCTAAAATTTGAACATCAATTCCTCCAATTTCATCAATTCTCTTATCATATTCCTTGCATTCTTTTTCTATATCTTCTGCAACACCATTTGGAAGAAATGTTTTGTCTTTATCAATATTTATATGATTAAATAGTTTATCATTCATAAAATATCTATAGCTTTCAGTATTATTTCCATCAAGCCCAATATACTCATCAAGATTTATAGTTGTTATTTTAGAAAAATCAATCCTTTTTTGATTATACCTATCTATAAGTTCCTCATATGTTCCGATTGGAGTTCCTCCTGTTGCTAATCCTAAAACTGCATTATTTTTTTCATCTATTACTTCTTCAATAATA
Organism: Clostridium sp.; assembly: GCF_034179595.1. Classification (GTDB taxonomy): domain Bacteria; phylum Bacillota; class Clostridia; order Clostridiales; family Clostridiaceae; genus Clostridium. The sequence continues at coordinate 4,471 of NZ_JAXFPT010000024.1, read as the reverse complement.
TCTGCTGCTGCCTTACTAAGCATATTATAATCTTCTGAAACAATTATTTTCATAACTTCTCATCCCCTATAAATTCTATTTTAAATAAATACCTTTTTTAATACTGCAATGCATGTTATTAATTTGCTTTTTTAAAGATAGATTTCATTGCTCTTTTTAATACATCAAAAAAACTTAATGAATATACCATATGATTTGGATCAACATAATTCCTAATAGCACGAAGTACTCTCTTTGCATCTTTAGATGCAAAGGTATAAGTCCCATTTCTCTTAGTTCTTATTGCATATCTTGGAATCCATTTTCCTTTAAATAAAACAGAGGCTATAACATAATCCACCTCTTCCCAAGGAATTTGAATATATTTACGTGGATTATTAGAATCATAAAATTCAAATGCTTTATTACCAATCATTATCTTTCCATAATCAGCAATACCTGTAAAAGCTGTTGCATCAATTGCTAAATCTACTTTTGTATTAAGTGACTGAATCATTTTTTTCTCCTTTTATCTATAACTTTATCTTTCTATTATTTAAAATTACTCTTTATGTTAATAAAAGCCTAGGCAAAAAGCCCAGGCTTAATAAACTATTACATTAATCCAATTAAATGGAACACAATTCCAAGTACAAATAATCCAAGGATTATTACAATTGGAGATACTTTTTTCTTAAGTAACCACATACAAATAAGTGTAAGTATTAATGCTGCAAGTCCAGGAATTAATGAGTCTAAGTTATTTTGTAATGTTGTAACTTTATCTTGAGTTAAAGACATTCCTGATGCTTGTTGTAGTAGGGCTTCTTTTATACCTTGTGCCCCTTGTGGAAGGCTATTCCAATCAATATAAGCACCTGGGCTTAATTGAACTTTTGATACTACTGGTGTAAATTTAACAGAAACCCATCTATTAACTAGTGAACCTAGAATAAACATACCAAGTATTGATGCACCTTTTGTAATATCTTGTAATAAGCTTCCTGATAAGTCATCTGTAATACGAGAACCTGCTTTATAACCAAATTCTTGTGTATACCAAGTAAATGCCATACGAATAATGTTCCATGCTACGAAGAAAATAATTGGACCTAGTAAGCTACCAGTCATAGCAAGTGAAGCACCTAAAGCTCCTAATATTGGTCTAACAGTAAACCAAAAGACTGGGTCTCCGATACCTGCTAAAGGTCCCATCATACCAACTTTAACACCTTGAATAGTTATATCATCTACTGGTGTTCCATTTGCACGTTCTTCTTCTAATGCTAATGTTACCCCAAGAATAGGTGAAGCTACATATGGGTGAGTATTAAAGAACTCTAAGTGACGTGTTAAAGCAGCTGCTCTATCTTCTTTAGTTTTATATAACTTCTTAATTGCAGGGATTAATGAGAATGCCCAACCACCATTTTGCATTCTTTCATAATTCCAAGATCCTTGAAGTAAAGTTGAACGCCACCAAACAGAAATACGATCTTTTTTTGTTAATTTCAAATCTTTTGCCATCTTCTTTTACTCTCCTTCCCTAATATTTATCGATGATATCCCCTAAAGGATCTCCAGTGTTTGTACCTGCTCCATTACCTGAACCACCTTTTTTAGAAAGTGCTAGGTAAATAAGAGCTAAAGATAAACCTATTGCACCAAGTCCTATAAGTGTAATTTCTGAAACAGTTGCTAATACAAAACCGATTGCAAAGAATGGCCATACTTCTTTTGTAGCCATCATGTTTATTACCATTGCGTAACCAACTGCTACAACCATTCCACCACCTATTGCTAAACCATCTGTTAACCAAGCAGGCATAGCATTAAGTAATTCACTGATTGGACCTGCACCGATTGCTAAAATTAAAGCTGCTGGAAGTGCTATACGTATACCTTGCATACAAACTGCTATAATGTGCCACATTTCAACTTTTCTAAAGTTACCTTCTTTAGCTGCTGCATCCATGAAATGAACGAATGCTGTTGCAATAGTACGACAAATAATTGTTAATAATAATCCAGCAACAGCTAGTGGAATTGCTATAGCGATAGCTGAAGATATTCCCGCTTGCCCTTCGCCACTAAGAACTAAGATAATTGCAGCTGCAACAGATGCTAATGCTGCGTCTGGTGCTACGGCAGCACCTATGTTTGCCCAACCTAAAGCGATCATTTGAAGACTACCGCCTAGGATTAAACATGGTATTAAATTACCTGTAACTAAACCTATTAAAGTACAAGCAACTAATGGTTGATGAAATTGGAATTCGTCTAGGATCCCTCCCATACCAGCTAAGAATGCAATAATAATAACTAATATTATTTGAATTATATTTAAATCCACTGTTATTAATCCTCCTTTTCATTAAAATAACTTATTTATATTAAATCAAATTATTTTAATTTATTTAATTCCTCTTGTGCTTTTTTAAGAATTTCATCCATATTTCCTTTTGTATCATTTGGAACTTTACGAACATCAAAATCTAATCCAGCTTCTTTAAGTTTATTAAAAGTGTCAATATCTTCTTGATTAAAAGCAAGTACCTTATTTGGTTGAACCTTACCTGGAGAGTGAGCCATAGAACCAACATTAACTGTCTTTATAGGTACTCCTCCCTCTACTGCTCTAAGTACATCTTCTGGGTTTTCAAAAAGAAGTAATGCACGCTGTCCTCCAAAGTGTTGATCATCTTTTGCAAGCTTAATCATTTGACTAACTGGAACAGTATGCGCTTTAACTCCAGGAGGAGCTGCTTGTTGAATCAATTTCTTACGAAGTTCATCTTTAGCTACATCGTCTGATACAACAATAATTCTTGTTGGTTTTACAGTTTTTGTCCAAGCAGTTGCTACTTGACCATGAAGTAAACGTGAATCAATACGTGCCAAAACGTATTCAAAAGAGCCAGGCGCACCTACATTGTTAGATTGTTGAACAGAATCTGTAGTAGCTTTAGTAGACTCTTCAGGTTCTAATGATTCAGGCTTAACTTTAACTCCTTCTCTAGCTGACTTTAGGATATTAGCAGCAATTTCTTGTGCTGATTCCATTGAGAAACGAGAAGCATAAGCTTCAATAACCATTGGTAAATTCATACCAGCTACGATTGCCCATTTGTCTTTATGTTCTTCAACTAGGCTATCTGCTTGGTTAAATGGTGTTCCACCCCATAGATCAACTAAGAATAAAACCTCATCTTGATTATCAAAGGAAGCGATTGCTTCTTTCATTTTTGCTCTAATATCATCAGGTCCTTCACTAGGCATTAACGTAACAGCTTGTACGTTTTCTTGTTCTCCAAAAATCATTGAACCAGATTGCAAAATGCCTTTAGCAAATTCACCGTGACTAGCAAGAATAATTCCTACCATAATATACCTCCTATTTTCATTTGCTACGATAAATTTATAAATAAGTTCTAAAAACTTATAATTAAAATTAATTTTTACAAATCAATTTTAATTATCTATACCTATATTATTAGCAAATATTGTGCCAATAAAATGTATTAAGCCCCTTCAATGTGCTTAAAGCTATGTAATTCAATGATTTTACTTTAATTTCGTCTATTGAAATCTTTTTCTTTAATACACTTTAATTATTTTTTGATACTGTTCTTTTTAGTTTCAAGTTGTTTTGATATACTTATTTAAACATTTAATCCTTATAACAAATTTCATTCTCATTTAGCATGATGTTCAATATATTATTCGTTTTATCAATAACTTTTATTGTGGTTTTATTTAATATATTTCTATAATTTCCTATATTAAACTGTCCAGACAATAGCTTTTTCAATAGCACATCCTATATAAATACTTAATCTAATACTTATAATGTTATTAAATTTTTTATTTAATTGTTGTTATGATACACTTATGCTTTAATTAATACACTGATAATTTTATTATTAATCATAGCTATAATCTCTTTTAGCTTTAACATCTAATAAGAGGTTTTCTAAAGATAAAAAAAGGTTGTAGTTTAAACTACAACCTTTAACAATCTAAAATTATCTTCTATTTTGTTCTTTTTTAGCTCTTCTACAAGATATACATCTTGTTGGCTCATTTGTGAATCCTTTTTCTTTATAGAATTCTTGCTCTCCTACTGAAAATACGAATTCACTTCCACAATCTCTACATTCTAATGTTTTATCTGTCATAAACATTCCTCCTAAAATTAAAGATTCTAAATTGATATAATAATCTCTAATTTTCGAGAAACTATTTACCTAAATGAAACTTTTTTTGTTAGCATCTTTGCTACTCATTTATAATAACATACTATTTATTTAATTGCAACCTTTTTCTATTATTTTTGTAAATAATAAAAATTTAATAAAATTTTTTCCAAATAATATCTAATTAAATCTATTTAATATCCATATTGAAAATATTGTATAAGCGAAGTAAGGTTCCTATTGAAGAAGTAAATACAATAAACTATACTTTTTAGTAGATTAGTTACAGATAAATT
>NZ_JAXFPT010000012.1:0-5924 GCF_034179595.1 Clostridium sp. | reverse complement strand
ATAGGTTCTTCAAATATATCTAATGCTGCATTAACTTCAGGGTTAGAATGGAATCTTAAAATAACAGAACAAGATTCTTTTGATATTATAAGAAAGTTTGAAGCTACATTTGATAGTTATTGGAATGATCCTGAATTTGTTTTATATAAAGGGACTGATGAAGATAAAGAAATGCTAGAGAGTTCTCTAAGAAAAGAAAATAAAAATGGTAATGAAAAAGAATTTAATTTCAATTTTGATATAAGACCTTATGCATATCAAAAGGAAATATTAGAAAAAATTCAAGTTGAGAGAAAAATATTTGGTAGAAATAAAAATCTAGTTGTTGCTGCAACTGGTGTAGGAAAGACTGTAATTTCTGCTTTTGACTATAAAAGTTTTTGCATAGAAAATAGGGGGAAGGCTAATAGATTATTATTTGTAGCTCATAGAGAAGAGATATTAAAACAAGCAAGGGATACCTTTAGGGGAATATTAAAGAATAATAATTTTGGTGAACTTATGGTAGGAGGAAAAGTTCCAGAGAGTTTAGATTATTTATTTGTTTCTATTCAAAGTTTAAATAGCAAGGATTTATATAGTATAACTTCAAAAGATTTTTATGATTTTATAATAATTGATGAATTCCATCATGCAGCAGCGCCTTCATATCAAAGATTATTAAGCTATTATAAACCAGAAGCATTATTAGGTTTAACTGCAACGCCTGAGAGAAATGATAATAAAGATATATTTAGCTATTTTGAACATAAAATATCTGGAGAGATAAGATTACCAGAAGCTATAAATAGAAAATTACTAAGTCCATTTCAGTATTTTGCAGTTTCAGATAATGTGGATTTATCAAAGCTTAAATGGCAAAGAAAAGGATATAGTATAAGTGAGTTAGATAAGGTTTATACAGGAAATGATAAAAGAGTTAGCGATATAATAAAAAGCTTAGATAGATATATAACTGATATAAATGAAGTTATTGGGCTTGGATTTTGTGTTAGTAAAGAACATGCAAAATTTATGGCTAAAAGGTTTAATGAAAATGGAATTCCATCATTAGCATTAACTAGTGAAAGCAGTAAGGAAGAAAGAGATGAAGCAAAAGGAAAATTAGTTAATGGAGAAATAAAATTTATTTTTGTTGTAGATTTATATAATGAAGGTGTTGATATACCAGAAGTTAATACTATATTATTTTTAAGACCAACAGAAAGTTTAACTGTATTTTTACAGCAACTAGGAAGAGGCTTAAGACTTAGTGAAGGAAAAGAATGTTTAACTGTTTTAGATTATGTTGGGCAAGCTCATAAAAATTATAATTTTGAAGAGAAGTTTAGGGCTTTAGTTGGAAGAACAAATAGATCAGTAAAAGATTATATAGAAAATGGATTTTTAAATTTACCCAAAGGGTGTTATATTCAATTAGAAAAACAAGCAAAAGAATATATATTAAGAAATATAAAAGACTTAAAAAATACAAAAACAAATCTAATAAATAAGCTTGTATCTTTTAAAGATGATAGTGGGTTAGAGCTAACTTTAGAGAATTTCTTAGCTTTTCATAACTTATCTTTAGTAGATTTTTATGGTAAAAGTAAAGATAGAAGTTTTAGTAGAATGTGTGTTCTAGCTAAGCAAAAAGATGAATTTTATGATGAAAATGAAGATGAAATAACTAAAAAGTTATATAATTTGTTTTTTATAAATTCAAGAAGATTTATAAAATTTATGATTAATCTAATAAAAAATTATAATGATATTTCGAATGCTAATTTCTCAAATGAAGAAAAATTAATGTTAAATATGATGTATTATATTTTTTATAGTGATGTTCCTAAAAAGTTAAATTTAAAATCAATAAATGAAGGGATTAATAGACTTCTCAAAAATAAAACCATGATGGAAGAAGTTTGTTCTATATTAGAGTATAATTATGATAACATTGATTTTATAGATAAAAAAGTTGATTTAGGATATGATTGTCCTTTAGATTTACATTGTGATTATTCAAGAGATTTAATTATGGCTGCCTTTGGGTATTTTAATGAAGAAAATAAACCTTCATTTAGAGAAGGGGCAAAATATTTTGAAGATAAAAACACAGATATATTCTTTGTAACATTAAATAAAAGTGATAAAGATTTCTCACCATCCACCTTATATGAGGATTATGCTATAAATGAAAAATTATTTCATTGGCAAACTCAAAGTAAAACATCAGTTCAAAGTGCAACAGGACAAAGATATATGAATCAATTAAAAAATAAAAACAAAATAGCTATATTTGTAAGAGAATATAAAGAAAAGCAAGGCCTTACATCACCATTTACTTATCTTGGAACTTGCAAATATAGAAGTCATAGTGGAAATAAGCCAATCAGTTTTATATGGGAATTAGATGAAGAGATTCCAGCAAAACTTATTAATAAAGCAAATAAAACTATAATAATTTAGGAGAAGAAAAACATATATGATAAATGTAGTAGCAGCAATATTAGAAAAAGAAGATAAAATACTAATAGCAAAGAAAAAAGAAGGAAAACCACTTGCAGGATTTTGGGAATTTCCAGGCGGAAAAGTGGAAAATGGAGAAACATTAGAAAAAGCTCTGATTCGTGAATTAAAAGAAGAGATGGATATTGAAATTGAAATAAAGGATTATGTTGGAGAAAGTATACATGATTATGGAGATAATAAAATAGTTTCATTAAAAGGATACACTGCAATTATTAAATCAGGAAATATAAGATTATCTGATCATGATGAATATAGATGGGTAAGATTAGAAGAAATTGATAATTATAATATAGCACCAGCAGATATTCCATTGATAGATTTTATGAAAAATAAAATGAATTTATAAATAATTTAAAAGAGTTAAATTAAGGCTATTCTAAAATGAAAAGTTAGAATAGCTTTTTTTCTTATACTATATATTTTCATATCTTTTTTTAACTTTTTTCATAGAATGATTATAGATAAGAATACTAAGGAAGAACAGTTATGACAATAATAAGCAAAGGATTATTGAAATTAAATTTAGGAATAGGGGTATTAGTAAAAAGGAATTTTAATAAAGATACACAGAAGGCGTATAAAGTAAATGAAAGTGTATTACTTAAAATCTTAAGAAAGAATTATAAAAGTGAAATAGGGATTAAATATAATTTTAAATCTATTAATAGCATTAGGGATTTTAGAGATAAATTTCCTATAACAAACTATGATTTCTATGAAAAATATATAGAAAAAATGGCTAAGGGTTATGAAAATATATTGTTTAGTGAAAAGATTGAGTATTTTGGACACACTTCAGGAACAACAGGAAAGCAAAAGTTAATTCCAACTACTAAAAGTAGTAGATTAATTGGATCAAAATATATGGCAATACTTTTAAATAGATTTGCTTATGATAATCTTAAAGATGTATGGAATTGTGAAAGAGGTCTTACAATATCAGATATAGTTACAACAACTTATACAGAAGGAGGAATACCTATATGTTCAGCAACTTCTGGAGGAATGAAGGGGATTAAAAATATAATAAAATACTTTTATACTTCTCCAATTGAAGTTATGGAAATAAAGGATAAAGATAGTGCAAATTATCTTCATTTATTATTTGCACTTAATGAAAGAAATTTATCTAATATAAGTGCAGCATTTATTTCTAATATTTTAGATTTATTTAGAATACTTGAAGATAATTACAAAGATTTAATAGCTGATATTAGAAAAGGAAGGATAAATAGAAAGATTAAACTAGATGAAGAGACTAGAAAAAAATTAAATGGATATAATCCATATGTTGAAAAGATAAGATATGTTGTAATTCCAGATACAGTTTTTTATGAATTTATTCCTTTTGAAGAGATTTATAAAGATAATCCAAAAACTTTATTGATAAATGAATTAAAAGTTGGAGAAAGATATGAAGTAGTTGTTACTAATTATGCAGGGCTTTATAGATATAGATTAGGTGATGTAGTTAAGGTTGTTGATTATTATAATAATTCTCCAGAAATTGAATTTTTATTTAGAAAAAATCAGGTTTTAAATATGGTAGCTGAAAAGACTAACGAAGAACAGTTAACAAGTGCCATAAAAAAATGTATGAGTAGCCTTAATTTAAATTTAGTAGATTTTACAACAATACCTGATAATTCAATTACACCAGGAAGATATGTTTTTTATTGTGAATTTAAAGAAAAGATAGAGTCTAAAGAGATAAATAGATTAGAAAAACAATTAGATAAAGAACTTAAAAAATCAAATTTAGCTTATGATAGAGCTAGAAATAATAAAAAATTAGGTAACATCAAGATAGTTATTTTAAAAAGTGGTACATTTAAGATCATAAAAGAAAGCTTATTTAAAAAAGGTGTATCAAAGAATCAAATAAAAATTCCAAGAGTAGTAATTAACAATGAAAATATATTGCGTATTATAAATGAGTATAAAATTAAGAGTAAAAAATAATAGTATAAGGAATTTATTATTAAAAAAGAGTACAGAAGAATATTCTATACTCTTTTTTAAAACATAGAAATAATTGCATTAGCTATTTGACTAGATGGATTAAGTTCTAATACATCTTCTGCAAGTTTAATGGTGTCAAAAGGTTTAATAAATCCATTTGGAAGCATTGCAAACATAAGTAACCATTCTTTATATTTTAAAGAAGGATTAATATTATTAGCTTTATTTGCATGATAGAAAGCTAATTCTTCATAGCATATAGGAGTAAAGATTACATATAAAAAATATGACATTAAAAAATGACAATGAGAAAGTTCTATGAGATTTTTTGTATCTTCTAATCCATTAATTTTATTTATAAGCCAAAAATAAAAATTGCTTTGAGTATTATAATCACAACTTTTTAGTTTTATAAGTATTTCTTCATTTATATCTAAAAGTGATATTTCATCTAAATTTATTCCAAGTATATCATTTAAATTATTCATAAAAAGTCTCCATAAGTTTTTAATTTTAGTATATAATATTTAAAAAATAATTTCAAAATTATAGTTTGTATAAAAGTAAAACAGGAAAAGAGAGGAATATATATGATAGTAATTTTATCGCCAACTAAAAAATTAGAAAGAAAGCAAATAAATTATGATATAGAAATGACTAAGCCAAGATATATTGTTGAAGCTAAAAGATTAAATTATAGATTAAAAGAATTTAATCCAGATGAACTTAGCTCACTTATGAAAATATCTGAGAAATTAACAGATAAAACATTTTTAGATATTCACAAGTGGTCAACTAATAATATAGATTTATTATTTCCATGTGCATTAAGTTTTAATGGGGAAGCTTTTAGAGGACTTGATATATCATCATATTCTAAAGAGGATTTAGATTATGCAAATAAACATCTTAGAATATTGTCTGGCTTATATGGAGTTTTAAGACCATTAGATCTTATATGTAATTATAGATTAGAAATGGGAACTAAGTTAAGTGTAGATGATTTTAGAGACCTTTATTCTTTTTGGGGAGAGAAAATAAAAGATGCCTTATTAGATGATGTTAAAGATAGTGAAAGTGATATATTAGTTAATTTAGCGTCAAATGAGTATTCTAAATCAGCAAGACTTAGATATATGAAAGGCATTACTATCATAACTCCAGTATTTAAGGAATTTAAAAATGGTAGATATAAGGTTATAACTGTACATGCTAAAAGAGCAAGAGGACTTATGGCAACTTATATAATGAAAAATAGAATAAATAATTTAGAAGGCTTAAAAAATTTTGATGAAGAAGGTTATATATACAGAGAAGATTTAAGTAATAAGTATGAAATGGTATTTACTTTAAATTAAATAAATATACTACTTATTTTATAAATGTGGTAATATATTAAAGTGAAACTCGTATATAGAGGAGGATACATATGATATACATAGTAATTATAA
>NZ_JAXFPT010000007.1:0-3696 GCF_034179595.1 Clostridium sp. | reverse complement strand
TATTTTAGAATTCTTTATTGCTTTAGCATTAAAGTTATGGATAGAACTTTTTACTAAATTAAGTTCACCAAAGAATTCGCCTTCTGATAATATATGTAATATTTGTTCTTTTCCTTCTTTAGTATATTTATATAATTTAATTTTTCCTTCATTAATAAAGAACATATTATTTGCTGTGCTTCCTTCATCAAATAATAATTCTCCTTTTATATACTGTCTATGATCAATGCTTTGCACTATTTTAGAAAGCTCATTTTCTTCTAAGTTTTCAAATATTGGAACCTTACTTGCGCAATATCTTCCTCTACATCCATCACAGCAGTTTATATGATCATTACTCATATTAAACATCACCTCATTAAATCTTTTGTTTAAATACATAAAGAGTAATTTGTCTAAAACTAATTACTCTTATCATTATAATTATATACCTTATTTTGCTATAATTAAGTAACATTTATCACACTTTTTTTAATTTTACAGTTTGAGTTAGTACATTCTACTTCCTTTATAACCATGTTTATCTTTCATTTTATGATCTCTCTTCAATTTCTTTTTCTTTGAAAATATCTTTAATTTTATCAATTACATATCCTTTAGCAATTAGACATTATAATTAAACATATTTAAAATTAGCATACAATTTTTTTAGTTCTAATGCCATTTCTTGAAATTGAAATCCTATTACTTTATCATAATATTTATCTAAAAATACATATCCTTTTTTTGTAACCATTTTTTCATTTAATGAAACGCTACTATCGATACCAATTTCAAGTATTTCTTTACCTTCATCTGTAAGCATATCTTTTTCATCAAGAAATTTAAATATAACTTTCATTCTATTTATAACTTGACTAACATCTTCTCCAGCATCAATGTGCCATTTTGCTTTATCAAAAATTTTCATAAATTAATCCCTCCTTTCTATTCTTGTGTGTACTGTATCAGATATTTCAATAAGATTTCTATCATTATCTCGAATATAATTTCCACCCATATCTCGAATTCGTTCTTCTTTAGCTGATTGAATAGTTTTATCTGCCGTTTTTGAAGTTACTTCAATAGAATCAACAACCTTATCATCTTTTACAACAATAAAATCAATTCTTCTAGCTTCTCCACTTACAGAATCTTTTACTATTTTACCATCTTTATCTCTAAGATAAGCTTCTGATATAATAGAATATCCTTTTTCAGATGAATATTGTTTTTCAAGTTCCTCACGAACATCCTGTTCTCTTTGTAATCCATCTATTTTATTTTTGATTGCTGGTCTAACTTCTTTTGTAATAGGAATATCATAATTATCATTAATATCTAAATTTTTCGCTTGTTTCCCTAAATCACTATTTTCAAATTTATTATTAAATTCATCATTTACATCCTTAAAAGAGTTAAATTCATTCATAAATTAATGCACCTTTCCCATTACAGAATCTATCCAATTTCTATAAATACGCTGACGAGTTTCGCTTTCATCTTGTTGAATACTCATATTCTTCATAAAACATTGACTAAGTGTAAGAATCACCGCTTCACTTGCTTTAGGAATTATTTGAATTGTAATATTTTTAAGCATTTCTGTTAATTCCTTATTATCGTGTGCATTTAAAACACAATTTTCAATTCTATTTTGTACATTCAGAATATCAACAATCTTACTAGATAACCTTATAAAATTAGAGTCATTCCATATTTCTAGTTTCCTAGTTTCTTTATATTCAGCAACTATTTCTTCTATAAATTCTATATTCCTTGTAGAAAGTCCAAGAAGATTTATACCTTTTTCTATTTTATTAATATCAATTTTCAAATTTTCATCTACTCTTCCCAAAATAAGCAAATTAATCAAATGTGAAAGTATATCATCTGTATCACATGCTTTTTCATACGAATTAAAATGATATGGTACCTCAGATATATCACATCTATTAATTTTAACTAATATAGGTTCAACCCAATCATTTTGATATATAGCTGCTACTCCTTGCTTTAGCTTTGCTAATTCTTGTATTTGATCATCATTAAGATTAGCTGCATAACCGACAAGTTCTCTATCTGTTTTCTCTGGCAATCTTAAAATTATTTTTGTGTTTGTATTTCTAATTACAGACATATCTAGTAAACCTGGTGATTGATCTGCAATAATAAATCCTTCTCCATAGGTTCTCATTTCAGCTATAGAATTTGCTAATAATTCTACAGATTTACCAAGTAAATTTGAAGTTTCAGATGATTGCTCAGTAGATGTTCTTTTTAATAAATTATGAGCCTCTTCTAAAACAGTAATATGTGATAGTGGACTATTAATCTTTCCTGAATCCATTCTATATTCATTAAGACGCATTACAAGAAGTCCCATAATTAATGATTTTGTTTCCATCGATCCTACACGACTTAAATCAATAATAACATTTCTATCAAACAATTCTTCATCTTTTAAGTCATCTGAACAAAATATTTGACCATTTAATCCATTTGTTAAAGAACGCACTCTAGTTAATAATGCACCAGAATAATCTCCTTTACTATCTGATGAATATTTTGAATTATTAATTACGCATTCAATTTGCTCTAGTAAATCCGAAAAGTTTGGATATATATCTCCTTTTTTATTTTTAGATGTGCTTACATTCCAACCTACTTCAACATAAGCATTTTCCATAGCCTCTTTTAATATAGCAGGCATAGCTGCATACATAGGCCAACAAACATTAAATATCTCAACTAATCTATCTAAATGTTCTAAGACATGCACGCCTTTTGGAAATCTAAAAGGATTAATCTTTAATAATTCTGAAACTTTTGGATTTGTCCCATATACAGTAACATCACTAAATTGCCCAAATATATTTTTATATTCTCCCTTTGCAGGTTCAACTACTAAAAATGGAATTCTATATAAAGTTCTTAATTGGTTAAGAATTTCATAAACAGTATTACTCTTTCCCGATCCTGTTGAGCCAGTTATAAAAGTATGCATTGTTAATGAATTGCAATTAAGATTTACATCCGTTTTAGTTTCACTACCCATACTAAAAACTTGTCCTAATAAGAAATCTTTTTCCCTTTTATTATAATTATATCGAACCACTTCTTTTCCAAAGTCTGCATGTTCTATAACTGGAAAACCACAAACTGATTTTCTTGGAAGTCCCATTTGAATAGCTAATTCATTGCTACTTACTAAAGATGCTGGAGTTACTGGAACTATATTATTCCCAGAAGTATACTTAAATACTGGATGAATAAAATTAGTTATATATTCCCTTAAAAGAGAAAGTTCTTTTACATTCTGACGTCCCCAAAAATTTATAGCTGAAGTTTCTATCCCTGATTCGTCTCCTTTCATCAAGGCTTTATAAGTTCCAGCTACCATTTCTGTTGTTTCTTGATTATCTGATAATACATATGCAGCACATTCCCACATACCAATACTTTCACATTCATCAATTCTATTTAATTGAATATCTATTTTTTTCATAGTATTAATTAAATTTTTATTTTGCATTACAAGTTGCATATTATTTGATGCTCCTGTTGTAATACCTTTATTAAGAATTGAAAAAACATTAAAAAATATCCAGAGATACAAAAAAAGCACATAGACAGATTGATTTCTCTGTTTATATGCTTTAATTATTCTTGTTATATGATGTATAAAACCACATCGATAGACGTATTTGTCTATTG
>NZ_JAXFPT010000082.1:0-48825 GCF_034179595.1 Clostridium sp. | reverse complement strand
CAAAATAATAAATAATATTTTAAAAAAAGATGCAAATTTTATTTGCATCTTTTTTAAGTTTTATAAAAATCTTTTTAATAGTATAATTTACTTTGTTAGAAAAAATTATAAAGGAGGATTTTAAAATATGGATACATTTTTTGATATATCATCTCAAATAATAGTAAGAGTATCTTGGCTTTTGATGTGTCTTTTTTTTATGACACGGATAAAGGGCGTTAAAAATGTGCTTCAAAAAGAAAATTACGATAAACTAGATTATGTAATAGTTGCAATAATATTCTCATTTTTTGCTATATTTGAAACACTTACAGGGATAACTATTGATGGATCTATTGTAAATATTAGAATAATAACAATAACTGCAGCTGGTATACTTTTTGGACCTTTTGTTGGAATAACTACTGGTTTGATTTCAGGGTTACATAGATTTCTTATAGATGTTAATGGGGTAACATCTATACCATGTTTGATTTCTAGTATAATTGCTGGATTTGTATCAGGAATAATAAATAGAAAAGTCAAAAAGAGATATATGTGGTTTATTGGAATAATATGTGGTGTTATTTGTGAATCATTGACAATGATATTGATACTTGTACTTACAAATCCAAGGAGTGTTGGAATAAATATTGTATCTAAAATTGCACTTCCTATGTTATTAGGACAAGTAAGTATAGGATTTATAGTAATATTAATTCAAAGTATAGAAAGTGAAAGGGAAGAAATTGCAGCAAAACAAGCAAAACTTGCTTTAGATATAGCAAATAAGGCACTTCCGTATTTTAGAAATATAAATAGAGATTCATTAACACAAATATGTAAAATTATAAAAGAAGAACTAAAAGCAGATGCTGTTTCAATTATAGATAAAAAATATATACTAGCATATGTTGGAGTTGGATCTGAGAATCATAATATAGGAAGCGAATTTTTAACAGAAGAAACTAAGCAAGCTATAAGAACTGGTAAAATAGTTATAAAAAATTATGGTATGAGTGATAAAAAGAATAAATTAAAATCTGCAATAATAATTCCTTTCTTAGAAAATAAGGAGGTTATAGGGGCATTAAAAATATATTATATAAACAAAAATAAGATAAGTCATTCAATTGAAACTTTAGGAATTGGATTATCTAAAATAATATCAACGCTTATGGAACTTTCTAAGTACGAACAGATGAAAGAAATGGCAACAAAAGCAGAACTTAAAGCACTTCAAAGTCAAATAAATCCTCATTTTTTATTTAATTCTTTAAATTCAATAATTTCATTTATAAGAATTGATCCAAATAAAGCAAGAGAACTTATAATAAATTTATCAAGCTATCTAAGATATAATATTGAACTTAGTGATGAATTTATTGATATAAAGGAAGAATTAAAGCAGGTAGAGCATTATATTCAAATTGAAAAAGCAAGGTTTGGAGATAGACTTAATATTTTATATGATATTGATGATATAAATGTAAAAATACCAAGTCTTAGTATTCAACCTTTAGTAGAAAATGCAATAGTTCATGGAATATTAAAAAAAGCAGGAAAAGGAACTGTTAAAATAGTAGTAAAAGACCTTAAAGAAAAAGTTATGATTTCAATAGAAGATGATGGTGTTGGAATAGGGCAAGATATAATTGATGATATATACAATGGCAATGACACTAAAAATAAAATTGGACTTAAAAATGTTTATTCAAGAATTAAACTTATATATAGAGAAAATCTTATATCGGAATTTTATGAAACTTTACCTAGAGACATATTCTTTAAAACACATAGATCATACATAGTAAATTTAACTAAAGTAAAAGAAATAATTCCTTGGTTTAATAATACATATAATTTAAAACTTAAAGATATTGAAGATAATATTCCAGTTAGTAGAAGCCATATAAAAGATTTTAGAAGCTTAATGAATATATAGATATATTTTAAAAATATATCTATATGTATTTCATGTAAAAAATAATGTATTTGATGTATAAATGAATGCAACTAATTTACAATTTAAACCGTTTAAATCTAAAAGATATATAATTAAATCAACGAGTTGCTAATTTAATTTTTAAAACAACTAAAAAATATTATAGATTTATAATGGAAGGAGAGAAAAGCATATGGGAAAAGCAAAAGAAAATAGAGGCCTTATATTATTAGGTACAGTAATAGCTCAATTAGGGCTTGGTACAATATATTCTTGGAGTTTATTTAATCAGCCTTTAGTAAATAAATTTGGATGGAACTTAAATAGAGTAGCACTTACATTCTCAATTGCAAGTTTAGCATTATCAATTTCAACTTTATTTACAGGAAAGCTTCAAGAAAAGTTTGGAATTAAAAAAGTAGTTTGTTTTTGCGGAATTTTATTTGGAGTAGGACTTATATTAACATCATTTGCAAATAAACTTGCTCTATTATACATTTTTGCTGGAATTATGGTTGGAATAGCAGATGGTATAGCATATATGATGACATTATCAAACTGTATTAAGTGGTTCCCAGAAAAGAAAGGACTTATATCAGGTATATCAGTTGGAGCATACGGAGTAGGTAGTCTTTTATTTAAGTATATAGATCAAGCTTTCTTAAAAGCATTTGGAGTAAGTGGAGCCTTTGAATATTGGGGAATAATAGGAATGGTTCTTATATTTATCGGAGGATTATTATTAAAACAAGCTCCTTTAAACCCTGTGGCTGAACAAGCTAAAACAAATGGTCAAAAGGTAGAAGATAATAACTTCACTGTAAAAGAAATGCTTAAAACTAAAGAAGCATACCTTTTATTTATAGTTTTCTTTTCAGCTTGTATGAGTGGTCTTTACTTAATCGGAATAGTAAAAGATATTGGTGTTAGTCTAGCACACTTAGATGTACAAGTTGCAGCAAATGCAGTTGCAATGGTAGCAATTTTTAATACAGTTGGAAGAATAATTTTAGGTGGATTATCAGATAAAGTAGGAAACTTAAAAGTATTAGCATTTGACTTTATAGTAACAGCTGTTGCAGTATTTGTTTTATTATTTGTTAACTTAAACTTTGGAATATTCTTTGCTTGTGTTGCAGCAATAGCATTCTGTTTTGGAGGAAATATAACTATATTCCCAAGTTTAGTAGGAGATTTCTTTGGACTTAAAAACCATAATAAAAATTATGGAGTTATATATCAAGGATTTGGTCTTGGAGCATTCTCAGGTTCTATAATTGCAAATATAGTTGGAGGATTTAAACCAACATTTATGGTCATTGGAGTACTTTGTATAATATCACTTATAATAGTATTAACAGTAAAAGCTCCACATCATAAAGGAGATACTAAGAATATAAAAGGAAAAGTAGCTTTAAATATGTAGTAAGCTTAATATATTATATGTTTAAAATAATGGTTAGAAAGTTTTATAATTTAACTTTCTAACCATTATTTTTTATGTATTTTATTTTTTCCTCTATTTAATAAATATGAAATTAAAATTTGTTACAAAAAATTCAGTAAAAAAGAGTAAAAATTTTAGTAAAAAGCAAGTAAAAATTATTGAAAATGTTTTCTAAAGGTGATATTATATAAACATAAAGAACAAGAAATTTTTTATGAGGGTAGGTATTTTTATGAAGCAACAAATTTTAAATACATTTTATGAAGTTTTTGGAGATAGAGAAGGCGTAAGAACATTCTTCTCACCAGGAAGAGTTAATTTAATTGGAGAACATACAGATTATAATGGCGGAAATGTATTTCCATGTGCATTAAGTTTTGGTACTTATGGAGCTATATCATTAAGAGATGATAAAAAAGTAAGAATGTTCTCAAATAATTTTAAAGATTTAGGAATCATAGAATTTGATTTAGACGATATAAAATATGAAAAAGAACATGATTGGGCTAATTATGCAAAAGGTGTTATAGATGTTTTAATGAAAAAAGGACATAAGATAGATAAAGGATTTAATATTGCAATAGATGGAAATATTCCAAATGGTGCAGGATTATCATCATCAGCATCTTTAGAACTTCTTATAGCAGTTATGATGGACAGCCTTTTTGAATTAAATGTAGATAGAGTAGATTTAGTTAAGTATTCACAAGAAGCAGAAAATAAATTCATTGGTGTTAACTGCGGAATTATGGACCAATTTGCTATAGGAATGGGAAAAGATAATAGTGCTATATTACTTGATTGTAATACATTAGAATATAGCTATTCAAACATTGATTTAAAAGATAATGTATTAATAATAGCAAACACAAATAAGAGAAGAGGTCTTGCAGATTCAAAGTACAATGAAAGAAGAAGTGAATGTGAAACTGCATTAGAAGAACTTAAAACTAAATTAGATATAAATGCATTAGGTGAACTTAGTATAGAAGAATTTGAAGAAAATAAAGAATTAATAAAAGATGAAACAAGAAGAAAAAGAGCAAAACATGCTGTTTATGAAAATATAAGAACACTTAAAGCAAAAGAAGCATTAGAAAATGATGATTTAGAAACATTCGGAAAGCTTATGAATGCATCACACGCTTCTTTAAGAGATGATTATGAAGTTACTGGAATAGAATTAGATACACTAGTTGATTTTGCATCTAAACAAAAAGGAACTCTTGGAGCAAGAATGACAGGAGCAGGATTTGGTGGATGTACAGTATCTTTAGTTAAGAGAGATTGTGCTAAAGAATTTATAGAAAATGTAAGCGAAGGATATAAAGAAAAAATAGGCTATGATGCTGATTTTTATATTGCTAACATAGGTAGTGGTACTAGAGAAATTTAGGAGGATATTATGAGTATTTACAGAGATATTGAAAGATTAATTCAATATGGAATTAAGAAGAACTTAATAGAAGATGAAGATAAAATATTTATAAGAAATTCACTTTTAAGTTTATTTAACTTAGATGAATTTGAAGAAGTTACAATAGAAGATGAAAATTTAGATACTCCTACTCCTATTTTAAATAATTTATTAGATTATGCTTATAAAAATGGGATATTAGAATCAAATACTCCAATATATAGAGATTTATTTGATACAAAAATAATGGGTATATTAATGCCAAGACCATCAGATGTAACTAAAGAATTTAAAATAAGATATAATGAAAATCCAAAGCTTGCTACAGAATATTTTCATAATATAAGCAAAGCTTGTGATTATATAAGAACTGATAGAATAGCTCAAAATATAGTTTGGAAATCAAATACAAACTATGGAGATTTAGATATAACAATCAACCTTTCAAAACCTGAAAAGGATCCAAAGGCAATAGCGGCAGCAAAAAATCTACCATCATCAAATTATCCAAAATGCCTGCTTTGCAAGGAGAATGTAGGGTATAGAGGAAGAGTTAATCATCCAGCAAGACAAAATCTTAGAGTTATTCCAATGAAGCTTTCTTCAGAGGATTGGTATATGCAATATTCACCTTATGCATACTACAATGAACATTGTATTGTTTTTGCAGGAAAACATGTACCAATGTCTATTAGCAAGAATACTTTTGATAGAATATTGGAATTTGTAGAAAAGTTCCCACATTATTTTATTGGATCAAATGCAGATTTACCTATAGTTGGTGGATCAATACTTACTCATGATCATTATCAAGGTGGAAATTATACTTTTGCTATGAATAAAGCAGAAGATGTATATAAATTCAATATACCTTCATATGAAAATATAGATCTATCAATAGTTAAATGGCCTTTAACAGTAGTAAGATTAAAAGGTGATGATAGAAATGATTTAAGTATTCTTGCTGATAAGATATTGAAACATTGGAGAAATTATAGTGATGAAAGTGTTGATGTTTTAGCTTATACTGATGAAACTCCACATAATACAATTACTCCAATTGCAAGAATTGAAGATGGAAAATATATTCTGGATCTTGTTTTAAGAAACAATAGAACTTCTGAAAAATATCCAGATGGTATATTCCATCCTCATGAAGAACTTCATCATATAAAGAAAGAAAATATAGGACTTATAGAAGTGCTTGGACTTGCAGTTTTACCAGCAAGATTAAAAGATGAATTAGAAGTAATTAAGAAAAATCTTTTAAGAAATGATGGAATCATAGAAAATGAAGAAATGATGAAAAGTCACTTAGATTGGTTCTATGAAATAAGAGAAAAGCATCCTTCAATAAATGAAGAAAATGTAGACCAAATAATAAATGATGAGGTATCTCAAGTATTTACTAAGGTTTTAGAACATTGTGGAGTCTTTAAATGGGATGAAAATGGAAGACAAGCAATGGAAAGATATATAGATAAATTAAAAGTAGATATAAAATAAATTGTAAAATAGGGTAATATTTAATAAATATTACCCTATTTATTTTGATAGTAATAAGGATTTATTATATAATATTTATTTAGGAAAGAGGTGAAAAACTTGGCAACAATTAAAGATATATCAAAAGAAGCAGGGGTATCTATTTCAACGATATCTAGAATATTAAATTTAGATAAAACATTAAATGTATCTGAAGAAACTAGAAAAAAGGTTCTTAAGATTGCTGAAGAAATGAATTATGTTACTATAAGGCAGAGAAAAAATAAAGAAAAGTCATATAAAATAGGGATTATAACAAGTTTTGTAGAACTTAAAGAATTAAATGATCCATATTTTTTATCTATAAGAATGGCAATAGAGAAAAAATGTAGTGAAGAAAATATAGATTTTAAATCACTTTATATAAATAAAATTTTAGATAATAGTGTCAATGAAAAGTTAGATGGAATAATAGCTATTGGGATATTTAAAGAAGATGAAATAAACGTATTAAAAACTATAACAAAAAATATAGTGTTTGTTGATTCATCACCAAATGTATGGGAATTTGACTCAGTAGTAGTTGACTTTACTTATGGAGTTAATACTGCAATGTCATATTTATATGAATTAGGACATAGAAATATTGGTTATATAGGTGCAAAAGTAGTTCCTCATAATGATCTTAATGGTATAGAACTTGTAAATTATAGAGAAGAGACTTATAAAACTTTCATGCAAAGTATAGGAAATTATAGAGATGAATGGGTATATAAAGGTAATTTTACTTTAGAAGATGGATATGATCTAATGAAGAAAATGCTAGCTAATAAAAAGATACCTACAGCAGTTTTCATTGCTAGTGATCCTATGGCTATAGGTGCATATAAAGCAATAGTAGAAGAAGGATATAGCATACCAGAAGATATAAGTATTATTGGCTTTGATGATATTATTACAGCAAAATTTTTAACTCCTGCACTTACTACAGTTAAGGTTTATACAGATTTTATGGGAGAAAGCGCTGTAGATATATTGCTTGAAAGAATAAAGAAGAATATAAAAATAAGTAGAAAAATAGTTTTACCAGTAAAACTTATAGAAAGAGAAAGTTGCAAAAAAATAGCTGATTAAAAATATCTGATTTTTAATCAGCTATTTTTATAAAGTTAAAATACGAATAAAAAATAAATTTAATAATAGATAATCTGTTAATATTGTTAATATATTATAAAATTGTTAAATTAATATGTCAAAAAATAAAAAAGTATGAAAAATTATAGTATAATAAAGATAATTAAATATACGAATTATAAAGTATACAGAAATGAGGATTTTTAAATGTTAGAGACTATATTGATTGCTTTAATAATTTGTAAATTAAAAGGGTATAAGATAATGCCATTATTCAAAAATTGGACAATATATCCTGTTATATTTTTAGAAATTTTAAATGTAATCATGTGTATAACTTTATTTAATGGAAATTATAAATTTCTAAAATATACAAAGATAATGGAGGTATTATATATTTTCTCATATTTACCTATTATTTTTAAGTACAATCAATATAAAAATGCTATTATAGGATCTTTAAGCATGGTAATAGGCGGTTTTTTAAATGATTTGGCTATAAAAGCAAATGGAGGTATGATGCCAGCATTTCCTAGATTATCATATATTACAGGATATGTAAAGTCAGATTCATTTATTAAAGCAAATGATGTTCATGTACTTGGTGGTATAAATACTAATTTAAAATTTTTAACTGATATATTTGATTTAGGATATGCTATTTTAAGTATTGGAGACATATTTATAAGATTTTATGTTTTTGTAATAATATTTGGAGTTATAAAAAGCATAAATAAATCTTTAGTTTGTAAAGCAGCTTTGGAGGGAATACGATGGAGTTAAAACTATCTTGTTTTGAATTTTTATTTAGAACTATTCCGGAAGGATTATTATTTATTTTAGCTATATATATTTTTTCTGGTGTTAAGTTTGAGGTAAAAAGATTTTTAGTATCAGGCTTTGTTCTAGCAATTGTTACATTTTTAGTAAGAATGCTACCTATTAGCTATGGAATACATACTATGCTTAATATAATTATATTTTTTAGTATTCAAAATTTATTAATCAAGATAGATGTTAATAAGTCTATAAAATACTCAATACTTACAACAATTTTGATGTTTGTTTGTGAAGGACTTAACGTTATATTTCTTCAATTATTCCATGCAAATAAAATGGAAGAAATATTTAATAACCCTATATTAAAGACTTTATATGGATTACCTTCTTTAGTTATATTCCTTATTACATTATTAATATATAGATTAATAAAATCTAATAAAAAAGAGATTGAGTATGTTTAATGTAGGAAATCTATCAGATAAATTGGCTGAAAAAATAGCAAAAGAAATCGATTGTGATAATGAAAAAAGAGATGTAATTGCATATGGTATATTTGGAATGTTGCAAATCTTTATATCAATACTTTTAGTAATAATTTTTGGAGCATTATTTAATGTTATGATTGAAGCACTAATAATTTCTTTGTCTATAGGAATTTTAAGAAAGTATTCAGGAGGCATACATGCTAGCACGCCTAATTCATGTATGGTTATAGGTACTGCAATATGTATTATAGGAGCTTTGGTCGTATCAAGAGTACAGATTACATTTGATTTGACATTAATATTTGGAATTGTAATTTTTATTATTTCATATTATCTAATACATAAATTAGCGCCAGTAGATAGCGTTAATAAGCCTATAAAGAATATAAAAAGAAGAAAAGAATTAAAAAGAAAATCTATAATAATCTTAACTGTATATCTATTTATAGTTATATTTTTATTATTTACATATGTAAATTTAAAATTAAAAAAAGAACTTGTATATTGTATGTGTATTTACCTAGGGGTAGTATGGCAAGTATTTTCTTTAACTAGGATAGGTCATATAGTATTAGGATATTTAGACTTTATCTTTAATAGAAAAAATATGTATATGTTGGAGATGAATAATTATGAGAAAAATTAATGGTAAATTAGTGATGGGAATTGCAACAATTGCAACTATGTTTGCTGGAGCAATAGCTACATCGGCTTGCTTATGGAGTTTTTATCAACCTAAAGAACCTAAAAGTTTAAGGGAAGAATAAAAAAGATTGGAATTTCCGATCTTTTTATCCGAATTTTTTAATAACTGAGTATGAAAATTGAGGATTAAAATGAAAGAGATAGAAAGTGATAAATACAAAAAAATAGATGATATAGTGCAAATAGTTAAATTAGTATCAGTAGTATTTACTGGAATGGTTTTAATACAATGCTTTTTTGATAAAAGTAATATTTACATAGAAAAAGATAGGGTATGCCATTTTTATAAACATATTCAATATAGTATAGTTGGAATAAGTTTTTTAATAGTAATATTATTGCTTATATTTGTGATTTGCTCATTTGCTACATCAAATAATATATATACTAAAAAGCCTACTGTTATGAGGAGAATAGAAACTTTAGTATTTGTTACAATGTTTACTTTAGTTATATTAGCATCTGGGGGCTATGGTAGTGAGTATAAGATTTTATTTTTATTTATAATAACAACAACTACAATTCAATCAGGAATGAAATATGGGATTGTAGTTTCGATAATTTCATCAATTATTATTTTATCTA
Source organism: Clostridium sp. (assembly GCF_034179595.1). Lineage (GTDB taxonomy): Bacteria > Bacillota > Clostridia > Clostridiales > Clostridiaceae > Clostridium. The sequence continues at coordinate 38,860 of NZ_JAXFPT010000082.1, read as the reverse complement.
TGGATTTATTATGTGCTCCTAAAGGAATTATGAATATATACTTTGAAAAAGACATAGTATTATCATCTATATTTATATTAACATCATGGCCACTTGGATTTTATGTAAAAATAGAAACGAATCATATTAGTGACTTAAAAATTTTAGCAAATAAAGATGGTCTTACTGGAATATACAATCATAGATATTTTCATAATGTATTAAATATGGAGATAGATAAAGCTATACAACAAAAAACTAAGGTTTCTATGATATTTATTGATATAGATTATTTTAAGCAATATAATGATTTGCATGGTCATCAAAAAGGTGATGATGCACTTAAAAAAGTTGGAGATATATTAAAAGAAACAATTAGAGATGATGATATTGTTGCTAGGTATGGAGGTGAAGAATTTGCCATTATTTTACCTAATACTTGTGAAGATGAGGCTGTAGTTATAGCAGAAAATATACGTAAAAATATAGAAAATGAATATTTTTATGGACAAGAAAGTCAACCAAATAGAAATTTAACAGTATCAATAGGGGTATCAGTTTTCCCAGATAAATCAGCAGATGATGTTGAACTAATAAAAAGTGCAGATGATGCCTTATATAGGGCTAAACTTTTTAAAAATAGAGTTGAAAGATATTCTAGTGTATTAGAAGAATTAAAAAATGATATGGATAAAGAAGAAGAAAAAGCACTTGCATCAGCAAAGAAACTGATAAGTTTAATAAATGCTAAGGATAGATACACTTATGGCCATTCTGAAAGAGTTGTATTTTATAGTAGAATTTTAGCAGAGAGGCTTAAGCTTAGTAAAAAAGAAAAAATGATATTGATTTATTCTGCATATATTCATGATATAGGTAAAATTAATGTTGAAAAAGATATATTAATGAAAGCAACACCTCTTACTAATGAGGAATGGGAGATATTAAAGAATCATCCTAAAGGTGGTGTTGATATAATAAAACCTATTAAAGAATTGAAAGATATTGAACCTATAATATTGCATCATCATGAAAGGTATGATGGAACAGGATATCCAGATGGACTAAAAGGGCAAGAAATACCATATATAGCTAGAATACTAACTATAGTAGACTCTTTTGATGCAATGACTTCTGATAGACCTTATAAAAAGAAAAGAACATATTTGCAGGCAACAAGAGAAATAGAAAGATGCAGTGGAACGCAATTTGATCCGTACATAGCAAAGGTATTTATTAGGATAATAAAAGAAAATATAGATTTATAAATGTATGATTATTGGTAGACTAATTAAGAAAAATATTGTAATCTATATAAAGTAAAAAATATGACTATGTGTCACATTTTTTAATATTGAATATATGGAGGAAAATATATATGAATATTGTGCTAACAATAGTTATAATGGCCTTAATTGGTGGGGTTATAGGATGGATAACAAATGTTTTAGCTATAAAATTAATGTTTAGGCCAATAAACCCAATTAAAATACCAATATTAAATTTAGAAATAATAGGGCTTGTACCAAAAAGAAAAAAAGAAATAGCAAAAAATATTGGTGAAGTTATTTCAAAAGAATTATTATCAGTAGATGATTTAATTAATTCATCTATAAAAGAAAATGATAAAGAAGATTTAAATAACTATATAAAGGATAAAATAAAAGCCTTAGTAGATGAAAAGATGAATTTTATACCTGCACCATTTAAAATGATGGTACAAGGTCCTTTAGATAATATTATAAACGAAGAAGTAGATGGAGCTTTAGAAGATGTTCAAGAAAAAGCCCTTAATAAGATAAAAGAAAGAATAGACATACAAAAAATAGTAGAAGAAAAAATAAATGAATTAGACCTTCTAGAATTAGAAAAAATAATAATAAATGTTGCAAAAAAAGAATTAAAACATATAGAAGTATTAGGATTTTTCTTAGGTGGTTTTATAGGTTTAATTCAAGGGATTATAGCAAGTATAATATAAAAAAATATTTTAAAGTAATAAAAAAGGGTGCTTTAGCACCCTTTAAGCTTGTCTAAATTTATTAATTAGCTGTATTATTCATAGCTTCTAATTCTTCATCAGTATAGATAACTCTATGAACAAACTTTTCTAATTTAGGCATAAAGAATTGAATTGTAGGACCTTGAAGTAATGCAGCGATTATAGTACCTACACCAATTACACCACCTAGTAACCATCCAACAACAAAGAAAGTTACATCCATGCATATACGAATTACACGATATTGACCTTTTGTTTTGTCTGATATTAAAAACGGTATTACATCATTTGGAGAAACACCAAGTTCTGTAGCTTTAAGTAATGAAAAACCTATTGCAATTATTACACAGCTAAGAACTAATAAAAGCATTTTAACTATAATATTAAAGTTTTCAAAATGGATACCTGCAAAGCAGTTAGTCATTAAATCTATAAACACACCAGCAGATAACATTGAAAGAACTGTACCTATATTTATATAACGTCTTTCAATAAGTAATATTATAACTAAAAATATAAAAGTGATAACCATATTTGCTCTACCAGGAGTTATATTTAAAACATTGGCAATCCCTTGAGTAAATACTGTGAAAGGATCAGATCCTATTTTAGTTCCTATAAATATTGCAACACCTGTTTGAATGATCCATAGACCAAGAAAGAAGAATATTAATTTCTTAGTTAATTGTTTACAATTAAGCTTTTTCATTACTTAACCTCCGTATTAAAAAAATATAATGCTTTAAAAGTAACCAAGCACTGAATAAAGAATATCATAAAAAATTAAATAAATGAAATTAATAAAATTTCAAATGTTCATGTTTACATATACAATTTACATAAAATATTTTAAAAAAATGAACTATTATATAAGTTTTTATCAAAAAAATAATCAATTTATTAAAATAATCATAAAAAATATTTTTGATATTTTGTGTCATAAAACAATCAAAAGTGCTCAAATTTTGTCATTAATTTTTATGACACAAAATAAAAGTGTAATAAATTTACGTATTTAACCGAATATAATAATATAAGGATAATCAATATATGACTATATATCTTTAATATTAAATGTAAATTATGTAAAAAAGTAAGATAAATTAATTATATTATTTATTATCTTAATTTTTATGGAATATTATTTGGTGTAATGTGGAAATAATTATGATATAAGTTAAAAAAAGAAATGGAAAAATTACGACATATATTATGTAAAAAAGATAGTTACATTTATTATAAAAAATAATGATTGAGGTATTTATGAAGGAAAAACTAAAAGAAATTATATTTTCTACATATATATTAATATTTATATCTTTAATAAGTATATTGATTGTATTAAATTCAACATTTATATATAGAATATTTATATCACTTTTTAATTTAGAAAAATATACAGGCATATCACCAGATAATTTGATGATAGATTATAAACGCATAATAAATTACTTAAATAATCCTCTTAATAATAATCTTGAATTTGAAAATTTCTCTATGAGTTATAATGGAGCATATCATTTTTTAGAAGTTAAAAATATAATTTTTAAAATACAGATTTTATTTATTGCGTTTTGTATTATAGCTTTAGTGCTTTATAAAATGAAAAAAAGAAATGCCATAACTTTTTCAATGGAAGGCTTTGAATATTTATTTAATATTACAAGTATAATTTTTATATTATTATTAGTAGGGTTTTGTTTTGACTTTAGTTATATATTTGAAAAGTTTCATAAAATATTATTCAACAATGATTACTGGATATTTGATAAAAGAGTTGACCCTATTATAACTGCATTGCCAGAAGAATACTTTTTAGTTTGTGGAGTGATATGTATTTTATTTATCTTAGGAACTTCGTTAATTTTAAGATTAACATACATAAGGTATAAAAGGAAAAACTTAAACTTATAATTTCAAGATTTTTAATTAGAAATAAATAGATATTGTGATATTTGTTATATTATTTAGCACTGCGTAGGAGTTTTTAACAGTTTATTAAAAAAATATACACATAATAGTAAAAAGGAATAGACTTTTTTAATATATAATAGAATTGTTTTATAAAAAATAAAAATATTGTTAAGGAGAAATTATGGACTTTTTAAAAATTTATAGTGACCTTTTAAAAAATAATATGGATCATCCAGAAAAGGTAAGAAAAATGATTAAAGCCGGATATAATTTAGAATATGTAAACTTAAATTTATTTGGCGATAAAGACCTTCCAAAATCACTTAGATATTTAGCTAGACTTTGTATGAGATTTACATTAGACCCAATGAAGAATCCAGATAATGCAGCTTTTGTAAATGTATTTACTCCAACAGAATTTTTACATGCTTTTGGAATGAGTCCTCAACTTATAGAAGCATATTCATCATATATGTCAGGAGCAAGATGCGAAGATGCTTTTATAAATAAGGCTGAAAGTGCAGGGATAGCAGATAGCTTATGTTCATATCATAAGACATTTTTAGGGGCAGCTATGAGTGATGTATTACAAAAACCTAGATTTGCAATTACAACTTCAACTGCTTGCGATGGTAATGTTAATACATTTAGATATCTTGCAGATTATTATAATATAGATAAATTTGTGATAGATGTGCCATATGAATACTCAAAAGATTCACAAGAATATGTGGAAGAACAATTAAGAGAAATGGTGACTTTCATTGAAGATAATATAAGTAAAAAGCTAGATGAAGATAAATTAAAGCAAATTATCTTAAATGAAAATCAATCTATTGATTATTATAAAAGTTATTTAGAAAATTTAAAAACAAAATACTTCCCAAATACATTAACATCAGAAATGTTTAAGGTATTTGCAACTCATTTAGGAATGGGAAGACCTGATACACTTAAATTCTTTAAAATTTTAGCTGATGATATAGAAAAATATCCAGATATAAAAGCTAAGAAGAGATTATTATGGGCTCACTTATTACCATTTTATAGTGAATCAATAAAGAAATTCTTAGATAAAAATACAGATTATCAATTACTTATGTCAGATATGAATGCTGATTATCTGCACAAATTAGATGTTAATGATCCATTTGGATCAATTGCTAAAAAAGTAATCTTAAATTCTTATAATGGACCATATAGCAGAAGAGCTAATAATATATTAAATTTAGCTAAAGATCTTAATGCTGATGGCGTTATTAATTTCTGCCACTTTGGATGTAAACAATCAAATGGTGGTGCATTAATATTAAAAGATTTACTTGAAAAAAATAATATTCCAATACTTAGCATAGACGGAGATGCAGTTGATAGAAGAAACAGTCAAGAAGGACAAAACAAAACAAGATTAGAAGCCTTCTTTGAAATGATTGATAAAGATGAGGAGGAAACAGATAATGATAGCGTGTGCGTGCAAATATAGTCCTTTTGCTGTCTTTGACGGATTTTCTGAAGAAGGGATTATTTTAAATAGTGATATAGATCAACTTAACCAAGCTGATAATCTTTTACACCCTAATATGTGTTCATATAGTAAGGTATTTTTAGATACAATAGTTGAAAAGAAAATTGATAAGGTGCTTTTAGTTAATTGTTGTGATTCAATAAGAAGACTTAAAGATACATTAGAAAATATACCAACAGTGAAATTTGTTTATATAATGGACCTTCCAAGAAAAAATAGCTGTTGTTCTAAAAATATGTTAAAAAGTGAAATATTAAAATTCATAGATGCATATGAAAAGTTTAGTGGTAAAAAATTTGATATTGAAAAGTTTAATAATTCACTTTATAAGTACTTAGATTCAGATAAAACTCCAGAATCTCCATATATTGCAGTTTTAGGAGCTAAAGCATCAAAAGATTTTTTACATAAAGTACAAGACTCATTAGATTTTCCATTAGTAAATCATACTTGTTCTAGAGAACACTATTTAAAGAGAATAGAAAAGTTTTATAACAAAGAAGATGCTATTGCTTGGTATGCTGATGAAATGATGGGATATACTCCTTGTATGAGAATGGAAGATGCAACAAACAGAAGAGCATTACTTGAAGATCCAAATCTTAAGGGAATAGTATATCATACAGTTAAGTTCTGTGATCATTATTCATATGAGTATATAAATCTTCAAAAAGGTGATATTCCTATACTAAAGGTTGAAACAGACCTTACAAACCAAAGTAATGGACAAGTGAAAACACGTATAGAAGCTTTTAATGAGCAATTAAGTGGAGGAAATATTAAAATGAAAAAGATAGTAGATAAAGATAAAATATATGTTATGGGTATTGATAGTGGATCAACTTCTACAAATGCAATAATCTTAGATAAAGATAGAAATATTTTAAGTAGTATAATAGTAAAAACTGGTGCAAAGAGTATGAATTCTGCTGAAAAGGCATTACAAAATGCACTTGAAGAATCAGGACTTAAAAAAGAAGACTTAACATTTATAGTTGGAACTGGTTATGGAAGATACAATATACCTTTCGTAGATGAAAATGTAACTGAAATAACATGTCACGGAAGAGGAGCACACTTCTTAAATCCTGAAGTTAGAACTATAATCGATATCGGAGGACAAGATAGTAAGGCTATAGGTCTTGATGAAAATGGTAATGTAAAGAGCTTTGTTATGAATGATAAGTGTGCAGCAGGTACTGGAAGATTCTTAGAAATGATAGCAAAGACATTAGAAATAGATTTAGAACAAATGTCAGAAGAAGGATTATCATATAACGAAGATTTAACAATAACTAGTGTTTGTTCAGTTTTTGCAGAATCAGAAGTTGTATCTTTAATTGCAGATAATAAAGAAAGAAAAGACATAATCCACGGAGTAAATAAATCGATAGCTACAAAAACAGCTGGATTAGCTCAAAGAGTTGGAAAGAAAGAAAAGTTTATGATGACTGGTGGAGTTGCTAAAAATAAGGGAGTTATTAAGGCTTTAGAAGAAAAGCTAGGTGGAAAATTATTTATAGCAGATGAACCACAAATATGTGGAGCACTTGGTGCAGCTTTAATAGCACTTGATAAAGTTTTAGAACAAATAGATTAATATAAAAATTATTTTAATTTAGGAAAAATAGCTTCAAAGATAGAAATTTTTTGAAGCTATTTTTTTAATTAATTATATAAAAATGAAAAAAATCTATTTATTTATTAGATTAAAGTATTATAATATAGAAATATGCTTTATAATAGAAAACTGAATAGAATGTGATAAATTGTATTAATAAAATAGATAGAAGGTGATTATATGACAGAAAATAAATTTTTACCTATAAGCAGAGAAGACATGGAAGAGAGAGGATGGGAGCAATGTGACTTTATAATAGTTACAGCAGATGCTTACATAGACCATCATAGTTTTGGTACTGCAATTATTTCTAGAGTATTAGAAAATGCAGGATATAAAGTTGGAATAATAGCTCAACCAGACTGGCATAGCACAGATGACTTTAAAAAACTTGGAAGACCAAGACTTGGATTTTTTGTAAATGGTGGAAATATGGATCCTATGGTTAACCATTATTCTGTTAGTAAGAGAAGAAGAGAAAAAGATCTTTATACTCCAGGCGGAAAAATGGGAGCTAGACCAGATAGAGCTACAATTGTATATTGTAATAAAATTAGAGAAGCGTACAAGCACACTAATATTATAATCGGTGGACTTGAAGCAAGTCTTAGAAGATTAGCCCACTATGATTATTGGAGTGATAGTGTAAGAAATTCAATTATTATAGATAGTGGAGCAGATTTAATTACATATGGTATGAGTGAAAAGCAAGTTGTTGAAGTTGCAAATTGTTTAAATGATGGATTTGAAGCAAAATACGTAAGACATGTAAATGGTACTTGTTATGTTATTGAATCTTTAGATGAAGTTTATGGTGATTATGTTGAGCTTCCATCTTATGAAGAAGTTTCAACAGATAAGGTAAAGTATGCAGAAGCATTTAGAATGCAATATAAAGAACAAGACCCTATAAGAGGAAAACAACTTATACAAAAACATGGTAATAGATATGTTGTTGTAAATAAACCAGAAATGCCATTATCAAGAGATGAACTTGATGAAGTTTATGCACTTCCATATACTAAAAATTATCATCCAATATATGAAAAAGATGGTGGAATTGCAGCTATAGAAGAAGTTAAATTTTCAATAGTAAGTTCAAGAGGATGTTTTGGTAACTGTAACTTCTGTGCTATAACTTTCCACCAAGGTAGAGCAGTTCAAAGTAGAAGTGAAGAGTCAATACTTAAAGAAGCTACTGAAATTACAAATATGAAGGACTTTAAAGGTTATATTCATGATGTTGGCGGTCCTACTGCAAACTTTAGAAAACCTGCATGTAAAAATCAACTTACAATTGGAGCATGTAAAAATAAGCAATGTTTAACTCCAGGAGTATGTAAAAACATGGAGGTAGATCATACTGAATATTTACATTTACTTAGAAAGATTAGAAAGCTTCCAAAGGTTAAAAAGGCTTTTGTTCGTTCAGGTCTTAGATATGATTACATAATGGCTGATAAGGATGATACATTCTTTAGAGAATTAGTAGAACATCACGTAAGTGGTCAACTTAAAGTTGCTCCAGAACACGTTGCACCACAAGCTTTAAAATATATGGGTAAGCCATCTGGTAAGACTTATGATAGATTTAGAGAAAAATTCTTTAAGATAAATAAACAAATAGGAAAAGAGCAATATTTAATTCCGTATTTAATGTCAAGCCATCCAGGTTGCGGATTAAAAGAAGCAATTCAACTTGCAGAATATTTAAGAGATACTAAATATCAACCAGAGCAAGTACAAGATTTCTATCCAACTCCAGGAACAATGTCAACTACAATGTTCTATACAGGACTTGATCCATTAACTATGGAAGAAGTTTATGTTCCTAGAACTAGAGAAGAAAAGGCAATGCAAAGAGCGCTTTTACAATTTAAAAAGCCAAAAAATTATGAGTTAGTTTATAAGGCATTAGTTACAGCAGGTAGAGAAGATTTAATTGGAAATGGTCCAAAATGCTTAATTCCATCAAGAGAATCTAGATATGGTAGAAGCTTTAATCATGGAAAGCCTTCAGGTCATAGAAAAGGTAACAAAAAAAATAATGCTAAAGGCAGAAATAGTGAAGACAGAAGAAATAGTAGATCAAGTAAAAATTCACAAGGAAAAGGTAGAGGAAAGTCTACAAATAGATCTAAAAGTAGCTCACAAGGATATAGAGGTAAAAAGAAGAGATAGTAAATTTAAGGGACATACTTAAAATTTTAAGTATGTCCTTATAATTATATGAAATTTTAATTGATTATAATTTGGAGGGGATTTTTTGGATTTAAAAACAAGAGATTTAACGATGATTGCAATGTTCGCATCGCTTACAGCTGTAGGAGCATTTATAAAAATACCACTTCCTATAGTGCCATTTACACTTCAATATTTCTTTTGCGCATTAGGTGCAATGATTTTAGGCAGTAAAAAAGGAGCGTTATCTCAAAGTTTATATGTTTTAATGGGACTTATAGGTATACCAATTTTTACGCAAGGAGGAGGGATACAATATATATTTAATCTTACCTTTGGATATTTAATAGGATTTATATTAGGAGCCTTTGTAATTGGAAAGATAACTGAAAACACGAAAAAAATAACTATTATAAAGGTATAAAGGTTTTAATTGCATGTATATTAGGATTAATTATAATTTACTTGCTTGGGGTAATTCATATGTATATTATTTATAATTTTTACTTAGGACAAGTTGTGGGAATATGGAAAATTATAAATATAGGTATTTTAGCATTTTTACCTGGAGATTTATTATTAAGTCTTATGATTTCTATAGTTGGAGTAAAAGTTATACCTGTACTTAGAAGATTAGGGTATGTAAATGTAGAAAAGATAAAGCTTAATTAATATATTGTCATTTAATACTATGAAGTTAATAAGTATCTCTATCAATTGAAAATATATGATAAATAAAATAAACTGGTACAAATTCATGTATAAAGCATATTATATATTATCACTTGATAATAAAGAGGGATAAGTAGTATGGAAAAAAGATATAATGAGTCTAAAAAAGTAATAATTATAACAATTACTTTAAATGTAATACTTACGATTTTAAAAATAGCATCTGGTGTAATTGGAAAATCTTCTTCGATTATAGCAGATGGGTTGCATTCAGCATCAGATATAATAACTTCAATAGCAGTGTTTATAGGAAGTAAGATATCTAAAAAACCTAAAGATGCTAAACATCAATATGGACATGAAAGGTCAGAGACTATAGTATCTTTTATATTATCTTCAATGTTGATAATTGTTGCATTAGGTATAGGAATGGAAGGTGTTATGATTTTATTTAATCCAAGTAAGATAGAAACTCCAACTAAATTGCCTCTTATAATGGCTGTTATATCAATATTTATAAAAGAGTATCAATATAGGATAACTATAAAAGCAGCTAAAAAAATAAATTCCGAGGCTTTAAAAGCAGATGCTTGGCACCATAGATCAGATGCATTATCATCAATAGCAGCTTTTATAGGTATTGGAGGTTCAATTTTAGGAATTAGATTACTTGATCCTATAGCATCTATTATAGTAGCTTTAATTGTAATAAAAGTGGGAATTGATATATTTAAGATATCTTGCAATGACTTAATGGATACTTCAATTAATTTTAAAGACTTAGAACTTATAGAAAAAATTGCAAATGATTATAGCGATATAAAAGGAATTAGTAGCATTAAATCAAGAAAGCATGGAGCATATGCATATATTGATATGAGTATACTGATTGATAATGATAAAACATTATATAGTGCTCATGAAATTTCTCATAAATTAGAAAGACTTATAATAAAAGAGTTGCCTTATATTAAAGAAGTTAATATTCACATAGAACCTTATTCAAAGAAAAGTTCACAGTAACAAAAAAGGAAGTGCTAAAAAAGCACTTCCTTTTAACTATTTAAAATAGTTTCTAAATCATCAATTAAAACTTTAAGATCATAAGCATCTCCAGGTATAAGTATTCTATATCTACCTTTATTATCTTCTATATATTTATTTTTTAAATTACTAAAATATTGTTTTATTTCACTTATCTTTTTTTCACCTAGTTGTTTTTGTTTATCGTTTTCTAAGGTAATTTTATGAAATTTTCTATTTTCTTCATTATTAGATTTATTATCTTGAGCTTCTATATTCATAAAATCTTTTGCCTTTTTCATTGTTACCACCTCTATGCTTATTTTAGCATCAAAAATAAAGATAAACATAAAATAATAAATTGTTTTACTATAAATTAACAATGTTCAAGTAAAAGAAACTACTATAAATATTAAAAGGAGATAGTAAAATTACTATCTCCTTATATGTAATGAAGGTGCAATTTTAAAATAAACTATTTTAGACTATTTATTGTGAGATAATTTTGAACGTTTAGTATATTTTTTACCATTAGCATGGCTACCTTTTTTGTGACCATGTTCTATTGCAATTTCTGCTCCATGTTCAGAATACATTTTTCTAAGTTCAGCATTACTTTTTGGCCTGTCTTTTAATCTATTTTTATTATTATCCATTTTAAAGACTCCTTTAAACTAAAATTGTTTACAAGAATAGTTTGTCTAATTATTTAGAATTTATTTATTAGAGAAAAACAATTTGTAGGTTAAATTAATGATAAAATAGAAAAAAATAAAAGAATAACCAAAATACAATTAAAATAAAAAAATGATGACTTTATAAAGCCACCATTTTTTAAAATTAGTCTTCGTACATATAACTTCTAGTTAGAGGTAATGTATTGTTTATTCCTTTAGAATATAATGTTTGATGTATATCTATATCCCAGTAGTGGAATGCTGCTGCACATGAGCATAAGTATATGTGCCACATTCTTAAGAATCTTTCATCAAACATCTTTCTTTCTTCATCAAGATGTGCTTCGAAGTTTTTAACCCATTCTTGTAATGTCTTCATGTAGTGAAGTCTTAAGCTTTCTACATCAAGTACATGGAAATTAAGGTCTGCAGCAACAGTAATTTCTTCTCTTAAAGTTGGGATATATCCACCTGGGAATATGTATTTTGTTATCCACTTGTTTCCTTCAACTTCAACTAAGTTTGTTATGTTGTGAAGTAGGAATAATCCGCCTTCTTTTAATACTGAATCAACATTTTTAAAGAATAGAGGAATATTTGCATGACCAACATGTTCAAGCATACCTACACTTACAACTCTATCAAATGTTAATCCAGATTTATGTAAATCTCTGTAGTCCATTAATTTAACAGTAACTAAATCTTCTAGACCTTCTTCTTTTATTCTTTGTTGTGCTTTTGCAAATTGTTCTTCACTTAAAGTTATACCTAAACCTTTAACTTTATAAAGCTTAGCAGCTTCTATTATAAGGAATCCCCATCCACATCCTATATCAAGAAGAGTTTGACCTTCTTTTAAGTTTAATTTTTTAAGAATGTGATGTACCTTATTTACTTGAGCATCATAAAGAGTATCATTTTCATTTTTGAAATATCCGCATGAATAACTCATAGTTTCATCTAGCCATAAGCTGTAGAAATCATTTCCTATATCGTAATGATGAGCGATATCTTTCTTTGATTTTAAAAGTGAAGGAGCTTTAATCTTTCCAGCAAGTTTTAATAATGTGCTATTATTTAAGAAACTATCTCTGTTTCTCATCATGCTTTCGAAAATCTTTTGAGGATCTCCTTCAAAATCTATATGGCCATCCATGTATGCTTCACCTAAAGCTACACTAGCATCGGATAATAAATCTTTTTTACTTGGGAATTGTCTTATGATTATACTAAATTGTGGTTCACCTTCACCAATCTTTACTACTTCTCCATCCCATAATTTTAAATTAAAAGTTTCATCAGCTAAATGTTTAGCAAATGACTTTACTATACTTTTATTCATTTCCATACTTTACACCTCATTTGTTTAAGAGTACACAAAAATTATAATTCTTCATAATTTTTATTTTAATTCGTAAAATTATTTATAAATAACTATTTTTTTAAAATTATATAGTTTTTTTAATAAAATACTAATAAAATCTTAAATTTCCTCCAAGTTCCTAAATTTGAATAATTTTTAAATAATATAAAGCTACTAAAATAGTAAGGTTAGTAGGAGTTAGTGATGTTTTTGTTAAAAAAAATACATATAATAAATTTATGTAAAAATTATTAGTAAAATCTTAACAAAAATTATAATATGTATATTATTTATATAAAGTATAAATAAAGTTAACTTACATTTAAAAAATATAAATTTTTATAAATTTTATTTTGGCATAGATGGATGTTAAAAAATATAGAGTAAACTATAATAGAGCCACTAGAAGCAGAAAAATGACTATAGGTGGTTCTTTAATTTAGTTTAAATTTTACTATAATGTCATTATAGGATGATTTTTTTGAGGTGATTTTTAATGGATAGACTTGTAAGACCTGTATGGGCTGAAATAGATTTAGATAATATAGCATTTAATATGAAGAATATTAAAAAGTTAGTAAAAGATAAAGAAGTAATAGCAGTAATAAAAGCAGATGCTTATGGACATGGTGCTGTAGAAGTTGCAAAAGTTTTATCAGAAAATGGAGCTTCAAGATTTGCAGTTGCAATAATAACAGAAGCGATAGAACTTAGAGAACATGGTATTAAATTACCTATTATGATATTAGGATACACTCCTATAGAGTATGCAGAGGATTTAATAAAATATGATATAGAACAAACTGTTTATAACTTAGAATACGCAAAACAATTATCAGATATAGCTTTAAAAATGGGGAAAAAGGCTAAGATTCATATAGCATTAGATACAGGAATGGGAAGAATAGGTTTTATGCCATATGATAATAGCTTAGAAGAAGTTTTAAAGATTTCTGCTTTAGATGGGATAGAAATAGTAGGTATATTTACACATTTCTCAACAGCAGATGAAGAGGACAAAGAATATACTAAATATCAATTTGATAAAATACAAAACTTTATAAAGAAATTATCAGATAAAGGAGTTAACATACCATTAAAGCATGTATCAAATAGTGGAGCTATAATAGATTTACCAGAAACTTATTTAGATGCAGTTAGAGCTGGCATTATATTATATGGATATTACCCTTCAGATGAAGTTAAAAAGAAAAACCTTTCTATAAAACCAGCATTGACATTAAAAACAAAGGTAGCACATATTAAAAAAATGGAAAAAGATATGTATGTAAGCTATGGAAGAACATTTAAAACAGAAAGAGATAGTATAATAGCAACTCTTCCAATTGGATATGCAGATGGATACTCAAGACTTTTAAGTGGAAAAGCTAAGGTTATTATAAATGGAAAGTTTGCAAATGTAGTAGGTAGAATATGCATGGATCAATGTATGATAGATGTTACAGATATTGGTGAAGTTAAAGTTGGAGATGAAGTGATTCTTCTTGGAGAAGAAAATGAATTAAAATTTAATGCAGATGATATGGCAAATCTTATTGGAACAATAAATTATGATGTACTTTGTATGATAAAACATAGAGTTCCTAGAGTATATAAAAAGAATAATGAAATAATTGAAATTAAAAATTATCTTTAGTCTAAATATAAGTTATAATATAGGAAGATAAAATTGGAGAGGTAGGTGATATTCTTTGATTTTTTCATCCTTTAAGATAAATGACAAAGAAAAGATACATGTGCAAATAGAAAGGCACATAAAAGATAATATAGAAAAAGGAATACTTAAAAAAGGAAGTAAGCTTCCATCAACAAGAGAAGTTAGTAAATTTCTTTCAATAAGTAGAAATTCTGTTATTTTAGCTTATGAATTATTAGAAAGCGAAGGAATTATAGAAAGTGTAAAAGGAAAAGGTACTTTTGTTGCTGTAGAAAATAAGAGCAGCAAAGGTGATTTACATATAAATTGGGAAGATATGATTAGCGATTATGGCAATATATGCGAAGAATTAGATATTGTAAAAAATGAATTGCCATGGAAAAAAGGTATGATTTCTTTTAAAAGCATAGCTCCTGATGAAAGTCTTTTTGATTTAGAAGAATTTAAAAGAGCATTTTTAAGTGTTTTTTCTGTAGAGGGTGATAAACTTTTAAATTATGGTTATGCAAAGGGATATAAGCCACTTATAGATTATTTAAAAGAATATATGAGAAAAAAAGGCGTTGATGTTGAAAATAAAGATATATTAATAACAAATGGATTTACAGAAGGTTTTGATATATTATTAAGTACGCTTACAAATAAAGGAGATACTATAGTTTGTGAAGAACCTACTCATAATACTGCAATAAAGATTATGAAATCCCATGGACTTAATATAAAATCTGTAAAAATGGATGCTGATGGTATAAATACAAAATTACTAGATGAAGCATTAAATGAATGCAGTGCAAAGCTTGTTTATTTAATCCCTTCATATCATAATCCAACAGGAATAGTTATGAAGGGTGAGAAGAGGCAAGAAGTTTATAAGATTTGTGAAAAGCATAAGGTACCAATTTTAGAAGACGGTTTTAATGAGGAATTATTATATTCAAGTTCTCATGTAGCACCACTAGCATCTCTTTGTGGTAGTGGAAATGGGATTGTGTATATTGGAAGTTTTTCAAAGATACTTTTTCCAGGACTTAGAATTGGGTGGATTTTAGCAGATGAAAAGTTAATTAATAAACTGGAAAGTGTTAAAAGAACAAGAAATATTCATTCCTCATTTTTAGATCAAGCAATATTTTATAAATACATGGAAAGTGGTGCTTTTAAAAGATATATGAAGAAGATAAGAAAGCATTATAGGGATAAATATAACTTTACACTTCTTCAAGTTAAAAAATATATTCCATATGAATATATTTTAGGAGAAGGAGGCTTACATATATTTATAAAATTAAAAGGCGTAAATGGACGAGATGTTTTAAAAGAATGCTATAAAAGAGGAGTAGTATTTATGCCTGGAGATATTTTCTATAGCAATGAAGATGGCGCAGAGAGAATAAGACTTGGATTTTCTAGAGTTAGTGAAGAAGATATCGAAAAAGGAATAAAGATAATCGGAGAAGTCATTTCTGAAATTTTAGATAGAAGATAAAGAAGGGTAATTTTAAATTACCCTTTTTCTTTTTGATTTTTATTTTTTAAAAAGTTTGCAAGTGTATTACAAGGCTTAATATATCCACATTGAAGATGTTCTTCACTTTGAGGAATTGAAACGTTTGTATTATTGTTTTTAGGATCTATATTTATATTAAAAATTTCATCCATCCATTTAGGGGGAGGAGCTAATTTATTTGAATATTTCATAAATACTGATTTATTTCTTAGTTTAAGAAATGGATTTATTTTTTTTAGTTGATAAAGTGAATAAGGTGAAGAATCAGAATAATCATGTGCTGGGCAAACAATAAGATGATTAGGTAATTTAGAAATTTTGTATAAACTATTATAATGGTTATCGCTATTTCCTGTATTTACATCATTTCTTCCAGCTCCATCTTCTAAAAATAGTGTATCTCCAGTTAAAAGTTTATCCTCAAATATTATACACATGCTATCTAAAGTATGGCCTGGTGTATGAATACATTTTAAGATTATACCATCTATATTAAGTATTTCATGGTTTTTAACCTTTCTATTTATTTCTTTGCAAGTTGTATGTTCATTCATTATAAATTTGCAATTAAATATCTCTTTTAGTTTTGTTGATGCACTTATATGATCGCAATGTGTATGAGTGTCAATAGTAGCTTTTAAAATGCCTTGTTTTTCTTTTATTATATTTAAATACTTATCTATATGATTAAGGTTAGGGTCAACTAAAATACAACTATTATTTTGAGGATTAATAATTAGATAACTTATACAAAAATCAAATCTTAATTTGTAAAATTTCATTTTTTCCTCCTTAGAAGTTCTATACTTTAGTATATGTAAAATTTAAGATATACGTGAAAGATACATAATAAAAAGCCACCTTTTTAAAGGTGACTTAAAAATTTTATTTATTTCTATACTTTTCAAGTTCTGCATCAAGACTATCTTCTTCAAGCTTTTTAAATTCATCATCTAATGAAGGAGTTTTTAAATCAGAGAGTCCTTCTGCATAACTTTCTTTTTTAGCAATTTTTCTTTCTATATCATCTAAGCTTATAGAATTATTTTTAGTTTTAATGTTTGCCATTATTTCATTTACTTGCTTTGTAGCATTTGCAGTATTAAGTCTTGCAGAAGCTTCATCTCTGTAGCTTCTTGTTTTAGCTATTTCATTTTCAAGCTCAATTAAATTATCTTTTAATGTTTTTGCTTTTATGCTTAATTCAGCATGAGATTTTTTTAGTGTTTCATATTTTTTATCTAAATCAAGTTTTAGCTGAAGAGCTTTTTTAGCAAGTTCTTCATTTCCTTTACTCATAGCTAATCTTACTTTTTCATCATATTCTGAAGCTAAAGTTTTAGTTTTATCCATTTCTTTTTCTATGTCTTTTAAGTTACCAAATATTTGAGCAGAAGAAATCTTTGCTTTATTTAAGTTTTCTTCCATATCTTTAATCTTTTGGTCAAGTAATTCTATAGGATTTTCCATGTTATCAAGTGCAGCATTTGTTTTTGCCTTTACCATATTAGATATTCTATCAAATATACCCATAAATATCTCTCCTCTCTATTTTAATTATTATAATTATAATGCTTAATCTCCTTAAAAGACAATTTATTATTTATAATTAATAAATTATTAATTAAAGAACATGTGATAAGCTATAAATATTATGATTGCTATAACAAAAAGAGCTATTATAGCTTTAAACATAAATGAAGAGCTATGGCCATAATGAGGTCTAAAGAATGAAAAACTAGGGAAAAAGCTAATACTTCTTCGTCTAGAATTATAATCACCTGTATTCATATTTGGTGTTTGAGTTGTATTTTTGTTATTAGAATTATCATTATTTGAATTACTACTATTATTTTTAGAAGAATTATTATTATACTTATCAGAAGTATTGAATTTTGAATTTGTATTTCCATTTGATTTAGTGGAATTGTTATTATTATATTTATTAGAGGTATTAAACCTTGAATTTGATTTACTACCTTGTGAAGTAGTAGAATTATAGCTACTAGAAACTGATGGTTTGCTATAGTTTGATGAGCTTTTAAAGGTAGCTGCATATGATGGAATAACATATGCTAAGATATTACTTAAAAGTATAGTGATTATAATAAGAAATTTAAAAAAAGACTTTTTCTTATTTTTCATTGATATTTACCCCCATTTTTAAAATAGTTATAAACTTAATTTACTATAAAAAGTATAGAATTGTAAAAACATTTGATGAACATTTTGTATTATTTAGGTAAAGTGGTATTTAGATATAAGAAAAAGTAATAAAATTAATTTAGAGGTGATATAAGATGAATATAGAAAAAGCTAAGGAATTTGTAAGAAAAGAAAAAGATTATTTAGGAGAAGATTATACTAATATAACTTTTAATATAAATGATATTATTGAATTTCAAGAAGGAACAGATATAAAAACAAGATATTTTATTAAGAATATAAAAATACTTGATAAATATATGGAAATGTTAGAGTATGCTGAAAATGAATTAAACAAAAAGAAAAAAGTTTTATTTTTTACTGTAAATGATGTAGATTTAAATGAAGTAAATAATGAAATTGATTCTATATTAAGCTACAAAAATAAATTTAATAATGTAATAGAAAAGCTTAGATGCTGTTCTAAGTGTAAATGCTTAAATTGTCTAAAAAATTGTCCATTCCATGCATGTTTATTATGTGGAAAAACAGGGAAGGTAACAGAGTGTGATAAAGAAAAAAATAATATAACTATGTTTAAAGATAATTATGTAAAGCTATTTAATTCAGAAACTAATAATTATGATTCAGTTGAAGTGCTATCTCAAGTAGATATGCTTGAAGAAAAATCACTATTTAGGGTTGTTAATTCAAATGGAGAATTCCTAATTTTAAAATATACTCAAGACATGGAAGGAAAAGATAATTATAGTGCAGTTGATAATGAAGAGGTATTTAATTTTGTAGCAGATATTTATGAAAGAAATGTAGAAAATTTAGTGTAAATTTAAAAGTTATACTGCATTATTAATTGAATTTATTTATATTAATATAGTATTTTTATAAAAATACTATAAATACTATATTTAAATAATATTTAATAGTGTGGTGCAAATATGAAAAAGAGAGTACATGAATTTGAATTCTTTATAAATAAGAATTTTGGAATTATATATGATATAGTTATAGGTTTTTTATCAGTTTTTTCTATACTTATAGTTACACTTCAATTTGATATTCAGTTAAGTAAAAATCAATCTATATTTCTTAATTTATGTGATAATTTTGTTTATAGTTTATTTCTTATAGATGGGATAATTAAATGCATATTATCAGATGATTGGAAAGAATTTATTATGAAAAATAAAATTGATTATATAGCATTAATACCTATTCAATTTTTACTTAAAAATATTTCTAGTGATTTTTTAAATATTCTTAGGTTTATTATATATTTTCTAAGGCTAGTTGATAACATGAAAGATTTTTTAAGGACAACTAAGGTATTGCAGATAATAGCAAGTGTCATGACAATAACGCTTATTGGATCGGTTTTAATGTATTTTTTTGAAAGAGAAGGTGGAGATGTAAAAAATTATTGGGATTCTTTATGGCTTGCAATAGTTACGCTTACAACTATAGGATATGGTGATATAACTCCAAAAACATCAGCAGGTCGGTTAGTAGCAACTATTTTAATGTTGACGGGGATTGGGTTTTTATCAACTTTAACATCTACATTTTCTACATATTTAATTACATTAAATAACCATAGAGAACATATGTTTATAGAAGATGAAGATAGAATATATATAGAAATAACTGAATTATCAGAGGAAAATAAAAATAAGCTTATAAGTTATTATAATTATTTAAAACAAGAAGATGAATAAGGTATTTTAAAACAAAATAAAATTAATTTATATTTCGTAACCTTGGTTACAGAATTAAATATGAGTATTTTAGTATACTTTGTTTTGTCGGAAGACAAAAGATAAAAAGAGTAAATAATAAAATTCAGATAAATGTAAATAACCAAGGAGGAAATATAAATGGGAATGTTTTGTTTTCAATGTCAAGAAGCAGCTGGATGTAAGGGCTGTACAGTAAGAGGAGTTTGTGGAAAGACAGAAGATGTAGCTAAGGCACAAGATTTATTAATATATGTAACAAAAGGTCTTGCTATAGTAAGTGATGAAGGAAGAAAAGTTGGAATAATAGATACTAAAGTTGATAAATACATAACAGAAAATTTATTTACAACAATAACAAATGCAAACTTTGATAAAGAAGTAATATTAAATAGAGTAAGAGAAACTTTAAAGCTTAGAGAAGATTTAAAACAAAGAGTTATAAATGCAGGCGGAAAAGTTGGAGAAGTTGTAATAAAGGGTGGATTCTTTAAGAAGTTATTTGGTATGCAAACAAAAGAATTTATAATGCCAGATGCAGCTACTTGGAGTGCGCAAGATGAAATAGCATTTGTTGCAAAATCAGAAACAGTTGGAGTTTTAGCAACTAAAGATGAAGATATAAGAAGTTTAAGAGAACTTATAATGTATGGATTAAAAGGTTTATCAGCATATATGAAGCATGCTATGAACTTAGGCTATAATGATACAGATGTACATGGATTTATGGCAAAAGCATTAGCGGCTACTTTAGATGATAACTTAACTGTAGATGATTATGTTAAATTAGCTTTAGAAACAGGTAAATTTGGTGTAAGTGGTATGGCATTATTAGATAAAGCTAATACTGAAAGCTATGGACATCCAGAAATAACAAAAGTTGATATTGGAGTTAGAAAGAATCCAGGTATAATAATATCAGGTCATGATTTAAGAGACTTAGAAATGCTATTAGAACAAACTAAGGGTACAGGAGTAGATATATATACTCATAGTGAAATGTTAGCAGGACAATATTATCCAGCATTTAAGAAATATGATCATTTTGCAGGAAACTACGGAAATGCATGGTGGTTACAAGATAAAGAATTTGAAACATTTAATGGACCAATACTTATGACTACTAACTGTGTAGTTCCTTCAAAGAAACCATACATGGATAGATTATTTACAACAGGAGCAAGCGGAATGCCTGGATGTAAACACATAGAAGCTGATGAAAATGGACATAAAGATTTCAGCGAAATAATAGAACTTGCTAAAAAATGCAAAGCTCCAACAGAAATCGAAACTGGAGAAATAGTTGGTGGATTTGCTCATAATCAAGTATTCCAATTAGCTGATAAAGTTGTAGATGCAATTAAGAGC
This sequence comes from Clostridium sp., assembly GCF_034179595.1. Lineage (GTDB taxonomy): Bacteria > Bacillota > Clostridia > Clostridiales > Clostridiaceae > Clostridium. The sequence goes on along the minus strand of NZ_JAXFPT010000082.1, from coordinate 17,454 downwards.
GGAGCTATAAAGAGATTCTTTGTAATGGCAGGTTGTGATGGTAGAATGAAGTCAAGAAACTACTACACAGAATTTGCAGAAAAATTACCAAAGGATACTATAATACTTACTGCAGGTTGTGCTAAGTACAAATATAACAAATTAAATTTAGGTGATATCAATGGAATCCCAAGAGTACTAGATGCAGGACAATGTAATGACTCATATTCATTAGTATTAATCGCATTAAAGTTAGTTGAAATATTTGGATTAGAAAGTGTTAATGAATTACCATTAAGCTACAACATAGCATGGTATGAACAAAAAGCTGTAATAGTATTACTTTCATTATTACATTTAGGAGTTAAGAATATACATTTAGGACCAACTCTACCAGCATTCCTTTCACCAAATGTAGCTAAAGTATTAGTTGATAATTTTGGAATTGCAGGTATATCAAATGTTGATGATGATATAAAATTATTCATGGAAAGCTAATAATATACAAGATTCTAGTAAAGATAAGTTTTTAAAAAAGTTATATGAAATTTCATATAACTTTTTTGCTTTATAAATTAATTTACATATAGTTTGAAAAGTTTACTTATTGACAATAAATTCCGTGTATGGCAAAATAAAATTATGTGAAAAAAATGTCGAAAGATGGAGGAAATTATGAAGAAAAAATCTACCATAATTACATTATTTATATTAAGTATATTTTTAATAGGTAATTTTGGGTGTATAAGTGTTGGTGCTGAAGAGAATGATAAATATTTTAAATTCACCAATATTACAGTAAAAGATGGTTTATCGCAAGGGTCAGTTTATGCAATTTTTAAAGATGAAGATGGCTATATGTGGTTTGGAACAAACGATGGCTTAAATAGGTTTAATGGATATGATTATACTGTTTTAAAATCTGATGATAGGGATGAAAAAACAATACCTTCAGGAATTATAGGATCAATAGTAGAAGATAAAGAAGGCTATTTATGGATTGGGACAAGTTCAGGACTTGGAAGATTAGATAGAAAGTCATTATCTGTAGAAAGAATAGATGCAGATATTAATGATAGTAAAAAGTTATCAAATGCCCATGTTTGGGATTTATATATTGACAGTAAGGACAATTTATGGGTAGGTACAGAGTCAGGATTAAACTTATATGATTACAAAACAAAAGAATTTAAAAAATTTCTTCCATCTAATACGGATAAAAATACATTAAGTGATGATTTTATTACCTCAATTTCAGAAGGAGAAAACGATGAAATATGGATCGGCACAAAAGATGGGTTAAATATATTAAATAGAAATACTGGAAAAGTAACTAGAATACCAAGAAGTATATTACCAAGCAATTATATAATAAAATTATATAAAGATTCTGATGAGAATATGTGGATAGCTACACAAGATGGTGGAGTAGTTAAATTTAATCTTAAAACCAAAAAGCTAGATAAATTAGAAAGTATTAATAAAAGATATGGATCAGAGAATTTTGCAGTAAACAGTATGTATGAAGGTTCAAATAAAAATATGTGGCTTGGAAGTAAAGGCGGTCTTATAAAATATTCTTTAGATACAGGAAAAATAGAGAGCTTTAATAACAATCCATATGATTCAGAAAGCTTAGTAAATGATAGTGTACAAAGTGTTTATAGGGATGATGAAGGACTTATATGGATTGGTACATACAGTGGTATAAGTATACTAGATACAAATCAAAGATTCATACATTATAAAAGTCAAGCTGGAGACGAAAATACATTAAGCAATAATAGCATAGGTGGAATATATCAAGATGATGATGGAGTATTATGGATTGGAACAACAAATGATGGATTAAATAAATTTGATAGAAAAAATAATAAAATGACTCATTATAAATTTGATAGAAATAATGAAAACACCATACCAAGTAATACAATATTCCAAGTTACTGGAGATAAAAAAGGTAACATATGGGTAGCTACTAAAGAGGGATTATGTAGATTAAATCCTAAAACAGAGGAAATAAAAAGATATAAATATGAAGAAGGAGAAAATTCTTTAGTTAATAATGATGTTAAAGAAATTTACTTTGATAGTAAAGGGAATCTTTGGATAGGAACAAGAGATGGATTATGTATACTCGATACAGAAAAAGATAAGTTTACAGATTTAACTAATCTTTTAGTTGATAATAATATAGGGGAAACATTTATAAGAAGAGTATTTGAAGATTCTAAAGGCAACTTTTGGATTGCAACTGGATGGAACGGTGGCTTAATACAGTTAGATAAAAACAAGAAGTTTGTTAAGAATTATAAAAATATTAAAGGTGATAGTAAATCTTTAAGCAATAATGCTATAAAAGGTATAAACGAAGATAAAAATGGTTATATATGGGTTACAACATCAGTTGGAATTGGCAAGTTAGATCCTAAAAGTGGAGAATTTAAGACTTATACTGAAGAAGATGGACTTGCAAATAATTATGCATATGGAATACTTGTAGATAAAGATGATAATTTATGGGTTAGTACTAATGGTGGATTATCAAAATATGACCAAAAGGAAGATACTTTTAACAATTATACGATAATAGATGGTATACAAAGCAACGAATTTAATGGAACAGCAGAATTTAAAGGAAAAGATGATGAAATGTTCTTTGGTGGGATAAATGGAGTTACAGCATTTTTCCCAGAAAAATTAAATGATGACAAAAATATAGAACAAAAAATAACTATATCTAAGTTTAATGTTTATAGCAATCCAAATATAAGATTAAATGATGATAAAGTAGTGTTAAAGAGCAATGAAAATACGTTTACTTTTGATTTCTTTCTTCCAGATTACAGAATCTTAGGTGCAGGAACATATGAATATATGCTTGAAGGGTTTGATAAAGAGTGGGTATATTCAGGAAAGAGAAATTTTGCAAGATACACTAATTTAGAACCTGGAAAATATAAATTTAAAGTTAGAGCAAGAGATAAAAATGGTAAGCTTAGCGAAGTGAAAGAAGTTTCTTTAAAGATTAAGAAGCCTTGGTATGCAACTAATATAGCATATTTTATATATTTTATAGTATTGATTATTATAGCATATTTTGTTATAGATTATGTTAATATACTAAATAAATTAGTTAAACAAAGAACTGAAGAACTTAATCAAAAGATGAAAGAAAATAAGAATATGTATGATAAATTATTAAAATGCGAGAAAGTTAGAAATACATATCTAGTTAATTTATCTCATGAACTTAGAACACCTCTTAATGTTATATTATCAACTGAACAACTTATAACTATGCTAAATAAAAATTTAGAAGGAATAAAACAAGTTGATTTAGAAAAGTATATGGGAATAATAAAGAAAAATTCTAAAAATCTTTTAAAGGTTATAAATGATTTAATTGATAGTTCTAAAATTGATTCAGGATATTATAAGCTAAATATAGAAGAAGTAGATATTGTGTATCTTGTTGAAGAAACTGCATTATCTATGAAAACTTATATAGAAGATAACGGCTTAGAGCTTATAATAGATCCAGAAATTGAAGAAAAGATTATAGAATGTGATAAAACAAACATAGAAAGATGTGTAATAAATCTTATATCTAATGCTGTAAAATATAATAAACCTAGTGGTTCTATATTTGTAAGCATTAAAGAAAATGAAGATAGTGTGGATATAATAGTAAAAGATACTGGGATTGGAATAGCAGAAGATCAAAGAGATATAGTCTTTGATAGATTTTCACAAGTAGAAATAGATACAAAAAATAAGCATCATAGTAGTGGCTTAGGACTTACATTAGTTAAAAATTTAGTTAAACTTCATAATGGGAAAATAACTTTAATAAGTAAACTTGGTGAAGGAAGCGAGTTTATAATAACTCTTCCTATAAAACAAAATAAAGATAATTAACATAAAAGAAGTTATGCATTTTTGCATAACTTCTTTTTTTAATAAAAATTTAATTCATAGAACATATAAATAAAATAATACAGAATTAAAATAAATATATAATATATTTATAATGTACTTTACTATATAACTATATTACTATATAGTTATATAGTAATATAAAATTTTATTTTAAAAAATTAATTGAAAAAATAGATTTACTGTAATAAATAAAGTTTTAAAGAGTATAAGTGTTAATGATTTATTAAAGGATAATAATATTTAAAGGTGTTTTGATGTATTAAAATTTCAAGAAAATGAAAGGTAGAGAAGATATTATGTATAATAATTTATTACATTTAATTAGTGATAATAAACTAAACAGAAAATTATTAAGAAGTGGATTTGGTCTTGAAAAAGAAAATTTAAGGGTGGATTCTAAAGGAAGACTTGCATTAACAAAGCATCCGAAGATTTTTGATGAAAATAATCCATATATAAAAAGAGATTTTTCTGAAAGTCAAGTTGAGATGGTAACACCAATATGCAATTCTATAGATGAAGTTTATGATTTTATGGAAAACCTTCATAATATAGTATCAACAAGTTTAGAGAATGAATATTTATGGCCACAAAGTAATCCTCCTATAATTCCAAGCGATGATGAGATACCAGTTGCAATGCTTAAAAATAAAGATGAGGTTAAATATAGACAAGGGCTTATTGCAAAGTATGGTGCTAAAAAGCAACTTGTAAGTGGAGTTCATTTTAATTTTTCATTTAATGAAGAATTATTAAAAGAACTTTATAAATTAACTAAATGCAAAGATAGTTATAAAGATTTTAAAAATAATATCTATTTTAAGATAGGAAGAAACTTAATAAAGTATAAATGGTTTTTAATATATTTAACAGGAGCTAGCCCGGTATTCCATAAGAGTTATAAAGGAACATGCAGTAAAAAATCAGAAAAGATTGGGGAAGATGATTATTACTTTAAGGGCGTAAACTCTTTAAGAAATAGCGAGTGTGGATATAAAAACTCAGAAGATTTTTATGTTTCTTATAATAATGTAGAAGAATATGTTAAAGACATAAGAAAGCTTATAGAAGATAATTGTATACAAGGGGCAAGAGAATATTATAGTCCTATTAGATTTAAAAGCAAAGAACAAGGTGATATGCTCTTAAATCTTTTAAATGATGGAGTTAAGTATATAGAAATAAGACTTCTTGATTTAGATCCATTATCAAAGATAGGAGTAAGCAAAGACACTCTTAACTTAATTTTCTTATTTATATTATTTACATTGTTTACTAAGGATCAAGAATACACAGTTAAATTACATGAAGAATATGTAGAAAATGATAATAATGCTATAGAAAATCATGAGTATCATTTAATAAACTTTAATGGCAAAAAAGTTGATTTAAGAGAGCAAGGGCTTAAAGTATTAGATGAAATCGAAGAAATAGTAAATACATTATTCTCTGATAACGAAGAATTAAAAAAAGTAATTGATATTTCAAGAAGCAGATTTAATGATTATGAAAATACAATTGCAAGTAAATTAATAAGTGGAATAAAAAAATCAAATTATATAGATTATTTCATGAATCTTAGTAAAGAATATTTAGAATATAGTAAGAAAAATGTATTTAAATTAAAAGGATATGAAGACTTAGAATTATCTACTCAAATATTAATTATAGACAGCATAAAAAAGGGAATAAAATTTGAGGTATTAGATAGAATAGATAACTTTATTTCATTAAAGAAAGATAATCATATAGAGTATGTAAAACAAGCAACTAAAACATCAAAAGACAGTTACATAACAGCATTAATAATGGAAAATAAGCTTGTTACTAAAAAGGTATTAGAAGAAAACAATATAAGAGTACCAAAGGGTGGATACTACGATAATATTGAAGATGCCCTAATGGATTATTATAAGTATAAAGATAGACAAATAGTAATTAAGCCAAAATCAACTAATTTCGGTATTGGTATCACTATATTTAAAGGTGATTTTACAGAAAAAGATTTTAAAAGAGCTTGTGAAATAGGCTTTGAAAGTGATAAGGAAATATTAATTGAAGAATTTATTAAAGGAAAAGAATATAGATTTTTAATTATAGATAATGAAGTTGTTGGAATACTTCATAGAGTTCCAGCTAATGTATTAGGTAATGGAAAGGACACTATAACAGAACTTGTCAATGAAAAAAATAAAGATCCATTAAGAGGAAAAGGCTATAAAACTCCTTTAGAGAAAATTTCTTTAGGTGAAATTGAAGAGATGTTCTTAAAAGAACAAGGACTTGATTTTAATTATATTCCTAAGAAAGGCGAAATTATATACTTAAGAGAAAATTCAAACATAAGTACAGGTGGAGATAGTATAGACTTTACAGATGATATCCATGAAAGTTATAAAAAGATAGCTATAGAAGCTGCAAAAAGTGTTAATGCTAAGATAACTGGAGTAGATATGATGATACAAGATATAAATAAAGAAGCTTGTGAAAATGGCTATGGAATTATAGAAATAAACTTTAATCCTGCTATTCATATACATTGCTATCCTTATAAAGGGCTAAATAGAAAGGTAGGAGAGAAGGTTTTAAATCTACTTTTTAAGGAGATAAAATAATGTATGAAAAAACAAATGAAGTTTTAAAAGCTATAGCTCATCCTGTTAGGATAAAAATAATAAAAGAATTATATGAAAGTCCAACTTGTGTTTGTAATTTAAATAAAGATATAAAATATTCTCAAGCTAATTTATCAAAGCATCTTAAAATATTAAAAAATGCAAATATTGTAGAGTGCAAAAAAGAAGGAATGTATAGATATTATAAATTAACTGATGAAAAAGTTATTGAAATTATAAATTTAGCTAAAGAGATAGCATATAAATAACACATGAAAAAGGGGAGAATTAAAAATGAAAATTATAAATCCATATAGATATAAAGGAGAATTTTTAAAAGGAAACCTTCATACACATAGTAAAAATAGTCCATGTGGTTTTTATGAACCCAAAAAAATAGTTAATATGTATACATCATATAAAATGGAGTATGATTTTTTAGCAATAACAGATCATTATAAACTTACAGATATTAGTGAGTTTAATGATAGAACAGATATATTACTTATAAAGGGTGTAGAATATAAAAGAAAAGATCATCAAACTTTAGGAATAAACATAAAAGAATATGATGATAATTTAGATGATGATACTAATCATCAAGAATTATTTAATAAAGTAGATGCTGAAGGCGGAATAAATATAATATGTCATCCTCATGGTACTAGAGAAGATTATTGGACTTTAGAAGAATTGTTAAAGTTAGATAATTATACTGGTATAGAGATATTTAATAATAATGTTAGAATGGATTGCAAAGGTAGAGCTGTTGCAACAGATTTATGGGATGAATTATTAAGCAATGGAAAATATGTATATGGATTTGCAAATGATGATATGCACATTTTTTCAAGAGCTGGTGGAGCTTACAATATGGTATTATGCGAAGAAAAATCTATAGACAGCATAATAAATGCAATTAAAAGAGGAAGTTTTTATGCTAGTTTTGGAATAAAGTTAGAAGATATAAAAGTAGAAGATAATATAATATCATTAAAAAATGGAGATAAAAGAGTACCTTATGTGTATTTTAAATTCATTGGAAAGAATGGAAAAGTTCTTAAAGAAGAAAAAGGAAATGAAGCTTCATATATTGTAAAAGGTGATGAAGGATATATTAGAGTAGAAGCTTATAGAGAAGATGGGGCAAGGGCTTGGCTTCAACCATTTTTAATTGAAGAATAAATTAAGAATATTTAGAAAATTTTCTTGAAATACTAAAAATACTATGCTATACTTAATCTGTAAATATAAATAAAGCTTTAAATAATTAAGTATTTTATGTTTTTTAGAGTTTTCTCCAAATTCATAGAAAAAGTTAATTATTGAAAACTTTATGTTTTTTGGAGGAATGAAAAATGGAAGATAAGAAGATTACATGCAGAGACTGTGGAAAGGAATTCGTTTTCACTGTAGGAGAACAAGAATTCTATAAAGAAAAAGGATTCGAAAACGAACCAGTTAGATGCCCAGAATGCAGAAAAGCTAGAAAGCAAAGATTTAACAACAGATAATATGTTAATAATAAGCCATAGAACTTTAGTTCTATGGCTTTTTTATATTTACAATATTTAAAATTTATCTGCTATAATATTTTTATAAATTATAAAAAGAGAGGAAAATATAATGGATAGCTATTTATTTAATAATCATATAAATGTTGCTAGAAGTTTTAAAGCTGAAGGCAACAAATTAAAGGCTCTTCAGTTTTATAAAAAGGCTTATAAATTAGAAGAAGGAAGGCATGATATAGAACTTCTTTTAGATATGGCACTTTTATATCATGAGTTAGAGCAAATAGATTTAGCAGAAGAAAAATATAGAGAAGTCCTTAAGATAGATGATAAAGAAGAGAGAGCTTATTATGGACTTGGAACTCTTTATGATGAAGATGGTTTCTTTGAAGAAGCAAAAGAATATTATAAAAAAGCAATAAAGCTTAATAAAAATTACGATAAAGCATATTTTTTCTTAGCTAATATATATGATGAAGAAGGAGAAAAAGAAAAGGCAATAGAGCTTTATAAAAAAGTTTTAGAGATAAATCCAAAAGATCTTTGGGCTAATGCTAATATAGCATGTATAATGGAGGAAGTTGGAAGACTTAAAGAAGCAGAAAAATATAATAATAGTGCATTAGATATAGAGCCAAATCAATTTAGGATATTATTTAATATGGGAGTAGTACAAAAAGGCTTAGGGAATAATGAAAAAGCTAAAGAATATTATAAAAAATCAATAGAAAGTAATCCTAACTTTCCTTATAGCCATTTAAATTTAGGTGTAATTTATAGAGAAGCTAACAATTATAAAAAGGCTATAGAGATTATATCAAATGGAATAAAAGAAAATAAAGATCAAGGATTTTTATACTATAATAGAGCTTGTTTTTATGCTTTAATTGGAGAGTTAGAAAAAGCACTAGATGATATAATAAAAGCAGTAGAGCTTGATGAGTTTTTTGTAGAATATATGAAAAAAGACAAAGAACTTGATGTTATAAGAAATTTACCTAGATACAAAGAGAAATTTAAATAGTACATATAATAATTAGATTTAAGGCATAGTAAAAAACTACTATGCCTTTTTTATTTCGAAAAATTTAATAAAAAATTTACAAAGATATTGATAATCATTATCAAAAGTGATATATTTATATAGTAATTAATGGAAGGGAGTGATTTTTATGATGATTAATAAAAGACTTATTAATCTTTGCTTAGAATCAAAAAAGTATATAGGCCTTACGATATTATCAAGTTGGATCGTTACGGTATGTAATCTTGTTATGGTACTTTTAGTTGGTGGGATTATAAACAAAGTATTCTATAACATAAATGATTTAAGTGGGGTAAATTTTAAACAATTTATTGGAGAATACATAATATCATATTTAATGATATTTATAGTTTTATTATTAATAAGATTTATTTTTAATATATTATATGGATATTTTTCAAATAAATCATCTGATATTGTAAAAGTAAAACTTAGAGATATAATCTATGATAAGTTACTTAAACTTAGATTAGATTATAACAAAAACTTATCTACATCATCTATTGTTCAAAGTGCTATCGAAGGAGTAGAAGCCTTAGAAATATATTTTGGTAAATACTTATCTCAATTTTTTTATGCACTTTTAGCACCTATTACATTATTCTTTGTAATTTCATTTATATCATTTAAGGCAGCAGTAGTATTTATATTATGTGTACCATTAATACCTATATCAATAGTAGCAATAATGAAATTTGCAAAAAGATTATTAAAAAATTACTGGAATAACTATTCAAATCTAGGTGAAACATTCTTAGAAAATCTTCAAGGACTTACAACATTAAAAGTATTTAATATTGATGAAAAAAGACATAAGAAAATGAATGAAGAAGCAGAAAGCTTTAGAAAAATAACTATGAAAGTTTTAAGTATGCAACTAAATTCAATAACAGTTATGGACCTTATTGCTTTTGGAGGAGCTGCTTTTGGTTCAATAATTGCTCTTATAGAATTTAAAAATGGACGAATAAATATTGGACAAACAGTTATAATCATTTTATTATCATCTGAATTTTTTATACCTCTTAGACTTTTAGGATCATATTTTCATGTTGCTATGAATGGTGTTGCAGCATCTGAAAGGATATTTGAACTTTTAGATAGTAAAGAAAGGGAAAAAGATATAAAACTTGATATTAACAATTTAGATAATATAGATATAGACATTAAGGATATTACATTTTCTTATGATGGAAAAAGAAATGTAATAGAAGATGTTTCTTTAAATATAAAAAATAAAGAATTTACAGCTATAGTAGGTAAAAGTGGAAGTGGAAAAAGTACAATAGCAAACCTTTTATTAAATACTCGTGAAGTAAATAAAGGTGAGATATTATTTAATGGAGTTAATATAAACAATATTTCTTTTAGTGATATATATGAAAAGATAATGCTAATAAACACTAATAGTTATATATTTAATGGAAGCATATTAGATAATCTAAAGGTTGCAAAAGAAAATTTGAGTGATAATGAAATTCAATATGCATTAGAACTTTCAAATCTAAAATCTTTTGTAGATTCTCTTGAAGATGGAATTAATACAAATGTTGGAGAAGGAGGTTCACTTTTATCTGGTGGGCAAAAGCAAAGATTAGCTCTTGCAAGAGCTATTTTAAAAGATAGAGAAATATATATTTTCGATGAAGCTACATCAAATGTTGATGTTGAATCAGAAGAAATTATATGGAAAGCTATTAAAAAATTAGCAAAAGAAAAAACAGTTATTGTAATTTCTCATAGGCTTGCAAATATAAAGGATGCAGATATTATATATGTTCTTGATGATGGAAAGTTAGTTGAAAGTGGAAAACACAAAGAGCTTTTAGAAAATAGAAAAAATTATTTTGATATGGTAAAAGAACAAGAAACATTAGAGAAAAGGGAGGTAATGTAATGAATAGAAAATCAGGAGTTTATCTTATGAAAAGATTAATTTTAGAATTAAAGCCTCTAATACCAATTATGTTTATTACTATATCTATGGGAGTTTTAGGATTTTTATCAGCTATTTTTATGACATCATTTGGAGCAATTGCGATAATGAGTTTGCTTAAAGAAGGAGCTAAGATAACATTTACTACATCTTTAATAATTATGGCACTTTGTGCAATTTTAAGAGGGCCTCTTAGATATGTAGAACAACTATCTGGACATTATATAGCATTTAAAATTTTAGTTATATTAAGGGATAAGGTATTTACAGCACTTAGAAAGCTTGCACCAGCTAAGCTTGAAAATAAAGAAAAAGGTAATTTAATATCATTAATCACAGCGGACATTGAATTATTAGAAGTATTTTATGCTCACACTATTGCACCTATTTCTATTGCGATAATAACAAATACAATCATAGCAATAATACTATTTAATATTAGTCCATATTATGGAGTTTTAGCATTTATTTTATATATTACAATTGGATTTTTTATACCATATTTCACATCTAAAATTGGTAAAAAAGCAGGTATAGATTATAGAAATAAATTTGGAGAAACAAATTCATATCTATTAGATTCATTAAGAGGCCTTAAAGAAGTCTTAATATTTAAAAATGGGGAAAAGAGAAAAGAAAATATTCATAGATATTCTACTGAACTTAATGAAAAACAAAAAAGAATAAAATTGCATGAAGGCATTATAAGAGCGACAACTGATTTTACTATAATGATTGGAATTATGGGATTTTTATTACTTGGAATATATTTATATTTAAATAATTCAATTCAATTTGAAAGAATGATTATTGCGATTATTATAGTATCAGCATCTTTTGGACCCGTAGTTGCTTTAAGTAATTTATCAAATAATTTATTACAAACATTTGCATCAGCAGAAAGAGTTTTTAATCTTTTAGATGAAGAGCCAGAAGTTGTTGAAAATAAAGGCGATAGAATTCTTACTAATTTAGATATAAATTATGAGAATGTTACATTTGGATACAAAGGAAGAAATGAAATATTAGAAGATATAGATATACAAATTAAAAAAGGAGAAAGCATTGCAATTATTGGAGAAAGTGGAAGTGGGAAAAGTACATTTGTAAAGTTACTTATGAGATTTTTTGATGTTAACTTTGGAAAAGTAATATTTGGACAAGAAGATGTAAAGACACTTGAAACAAATGCACTTAGAAGACATCAAGTGCTTATGAGCCAAGAAACATATTTATTTAATGAAACTATAGAAGATAACATAAAGATTAGTAATTTAAATGCTACTGAATTTGAGGTGAAAGAAGCAGCAAAAAAAGCGGCTATACATGAATTTATAGAAAGCCTTCCAAATGGATACAAAACAAAGGTTTCAGAACTTGGATTGAATCTTTCTTCTGGAGAAAAGCAAAGAATAGGTCTTGCTAGGGCATTTTTAAGCAAAGGAGAAGTTATTATTTTAGATGAACCAACAAGTAATTTAGATACTTTAAATGAAGGAATTATATTAAATTCTTTAAAAGAAAACAAAAAAGATAAAACGATAATATTAATAACTCATAGAAAATCAACATCTTCGGTATGTGAGAAAGTGTTTAAGGTAGAAAATAAAAAGTTAGTAAGAGAAGATTATTAGGAGGGGTTAATGTTGGATAAAATAAAGAAATTTTTATATATAGTTGTAGGGCTTATTTCATTTGCTTTAGGAGGCATAGGGGTAGTACTTCCAATACTACCTACAACACCTTTTTTATTACTTTCATCTTTTTGTTTTGTAAGAGGGTCAGAAAGATTTAATAGATGGTTTAGAGGAACTAAAATGTATAAAAAGCACCTTGAAAGTTTTGTAAATAATAGAGCTATGACAATGAAGCAAAAGATAACAATATTATTATTTGCAGATATTATGCTTATGTTTCCACTAATAATATTAGATTCAATTTTGATAAAAGTTTTAATAATTTTACTTATATTAACTAAGTATTGGTACTTCATGTTTAGAATAAAAACTTTAAGATTAGAAGAAAAAATTTAATAAAGGAAGTAATAAAATGACAAAACAAAACAGAATAGATAAAGAAAAAGATATTGTTAAATTAATGATAGAAATATATTGTGAAAAGAAACATAAAACAAAAAATAACCAATTATGTGATGAATGCAGAGAATTATTAGAATATGCACATAAGAGATTAAGTTATTGTAAATTTGGAAATGAAAAAACTTCTTGTAAAAGGTGTCCGATTCATTGTTATAAGAAGGATATGAAAATTAAAATAAAGCAAGTTATGAGATTTTCAGGATGTAGACTTATAATTTATAGACCATATGAATTTATAAGACATATTTTTAAATAAGATAAAGGAGAGAAATTTATTTATGAGAAATAAAATTATAGCATTAACTATTGCTGGAACTATGAGTTTTTCAATTGCAGTTCCAGTAGCCGCAACTACTTTGAATACAGTATTAGAAGAGCGTATAGAAGAAGAGAATAAACTCAAAGATGGAAAATATAAAATAGAAAATGATGCATTTCATCTTACAGAAGATAAAGAGTCTATGGCTAGAAAGTTTTTAGAAAAAGAAAGTACTCTAAAAGTAGAGAAGGGACAAGCTAGATTAGTTATAACATTTTTAAATAAATCTATGATGAAAAATGTTAAGATAAAAGTAAATGATGAAGTTGTGGAAATTAAAATAGTAAATGAAACTGATGATAAAATTACTTATGAATTTAAAATAGATTCTATAAAAGATGATATTATAGTAAGTTCAACACCTTTTCCAACTATGAATGTTGATTTTAGATTAATACTAAAAGAAAATACGCTTGAAAAAGAAGAAGATTTAACTAAACCAGAAGATGCTGATGAAAAAGAAGAAGAGAAAGAAGATGATGAAAAACCTCAAATAGAAAAACCTGAAATAGAAAAACCTGAAATAGAAAAACCTGAAATAGAAAAAGAAGAAGATAAAAAGCCTGAAACAAACGGATCAATATCTAATTCACAAAATGCAAATAAGCCACAAACAAATGGAGAAACAAATTCTCAGATAACAAATCAGCAAAATACTAATAATAATTTAGGTAACCAAGTTGAAAGTAATATACAAACTCAAAATAAAGAGATATATAAGATGCAAAATGAAATATTAACAGAAAGTGAAATTGGATATACTGCAGCTAGAGGAGCCATTGCAAAAATTAATTATATGGAAGTTAGAGAAGGAAAAAAATATATAACTATAAGTATATCAGGCACAGATTTAATGTCTAACATAAGAGTTTTTGTAAATAATAAATCAGTTAATTATACAGTTTTAAAAGATGATAAGAATAATAATTTGATGGATATAGAGTTTTTAGTAAGTTCATTAGATGATAATATTAACTTTAAAATGCATATAGATATGCTTGGAGAAGACATAGATTTTGGAGTTAAATTTTTAAAAGATACAGTAACTCAAATAGGATTTATACCAGAATCACAATCTAATACAGCATTATCAATACCAAACATTGAAAATATTTCAAGTATTATTTCAGACTCTACTTTAGAATCTGATTTAAATTCAGACTCAGATAGCACTGAAAAGAATAGTAATACAAGTAAAAATAATAAAAGCAACATAAAAGCTAGCAAGAAAAGTTTAGCAAAAAAATCTTATAAAGAGTATACGATAAAAAATGAAATTATAAGCGATAGTGCAATCGGAAAAAAGATGGCAAGAAAATATGTAAATGAAACAGCCTTAATTGAAGAAATTGATGGAGTTAAGTATTTAACATTAAGATTTTCAGGTACTGATCTTATGAATAATATAAAGATAAAAGTAAATCATAAAGATGTTGAAATGGAATTAGTAGATGAAGATAGTGAAAAGAATATAGTAGCTTATAGATTTAAAATAGATAATATTAATGATGATATTAAAGTTTATGCTCATATAGTGCCAATGAATATGGATATTGATTTTGGAGTTAAGCTTTTAGAAGATACTTTAGAACTTGTAAGTGAATATGATCCAGAAGATGTAGTAGTTGATGGAACAAAGCTTAAAAAAACTTTAGCAACAAGTTTTGGTGGCGGAATGTTTTTATTAGGAATTGGTACAAATGTATTTGGAACAAAGATGCTTAGAAAGATAAAAAGTAGAAAGAAAAAATAGTAAAAAGGAGTTAAGAAAATATTTCTTAACTCTTTTTAATTTTTAGGGTAAATGTTTTTATAAAGAACTATATTAATGTAGTATAATAAAAATAATAAATTAAATTAAGGAAGGAAAAGATTTATGAAATCATTAGTTTTAGCAGAAAAGCCTTCAGTTGGAAGAGAACTTGGAAGAGTTTTAAAATGTAATAAAAAAGGAAATGGATTTTTAGAAGGAGATAAATACATAGTAACTTGGGCACTTGGTCATTTAGTAACTTTAGATGCACCAGAAGGGTATAATCCTGAGTGGAAAAAATGGAGTATGGAAACACTACCAATGCTTCCAAAACACATGAAACTTACAGTCATTAAAGGTAGTGGAAAACAATATAAGATTGTAAAAGAGCAGATGCAAAGAAAAGATGTTAATGAAATAATAATTGCAACAGATGCAGGTCGTGAAGGGGAATTAGTTGCACGTTGGATTATAGAAAAAGCACATGTTAAAAAGCCAATAAAAAGACTTTGGATATCATCTCAAACAGATAAGGCAATAAAAGATGGATTTAAGAATTTAAAAGATGGAAGATTATATGATAATCTTTATCATGCAGCAGAATGTAGAGCAGAAGCAGATTGGATTGTTGGGCTTAATGTTACAAGAGCATTAACATGTAAGCATAATGCACAGCTTTCAGCAGGTAGAGTTCAATCACCAACTTTAGCTATGATAGTTCAAAGAGAAGAAGAGATTAAAAACTTTAAACCAAAAGAATATAGAACTATTAATATTAAGGCTGATAAATGCAATTTTACTTGGGTAAATAAAGATAATAATTCAAGAATATTTAATAAGGAATTTTCAGATAAAGTAGCATCAAAGCTTAGAAATTCTGAAGGAAAAATAGTAAAGGTTACTGAAAGTCATAAAAAAACATTCTCACCAAAACTTTATGATTTAACAGAACTGCAAAGAGATTGTAATAAAATATTTGGATATTCAGCAAAGCAAACATTAAATATAATGCAAAGACTTTATGAAAATCATAAGCTTTTAACATATCCAAGAACAGACTCAAGATATATTTCTAAGGATATAGTAGCTACAATTCCTGAAAGACTTAAAGCAATTTCAGTAGGCGAATATAGAATGATAGCTACAGATTTACTTAAAACTAAGATAACAGGAAATAAAAGTTTTGTTGATGATTCTAAAGTTTCAGATCACCACGCAATAATTCCAACAGAAGAAAGAGGAATTTTAGAAAACTTAAGTTTAGAAGAAAGACATGTTTATGATTTAGTAGTTAAAAGATTTTTATCAGTTCTTATGCCTCCATTTGAATATATTCAAACTACTCTTGAGGGGGAAGTAAATGGTGAAAGACTTATTGCTAAAGGGAAAGTTATTAAATCAAAAGGATGGAAAAAAGTTTTTGATAGAGAAGATTACGAAGAAGATACAGATATAAAAGAACAAGAACTTCCTAAGATAAATAAAGGTGATGTATTTAAGGTTAAAGAAGTTATTGAAAAGAAAGGTGAAACAAAACCACCAGCAAGATTTAATGAAGGAACGCTTTTATCTGCAATGGAAAACCCACAAAAATATATAACTGTAGATAAGGAATCTGCTAAAACATTAGGAGAAACAGGTGGACTTGGAACAGTTGCAACAAGAGCTGATATAATAGATAAATTATTTAATTCTTTTGTTATAGAAAAGAAGGGAAAAGAAATATTCCCAACTTCAAAAGGAAAACAACTTATAGACTTAGTTCCTAAAGAATTAAAATCACCACTTCTTACAGCAAAATGGGAAGGTGAACTTGATAAGATAGCAAAAGGAAAAGAAGATCCTAAAAAGTTTATAAAGGATATGAAGAATTATTCAACTGCATTAGTTGAAGCAGTAAAACAAGAAGACACTAAGTTCCATCATGATAATTTAACAGGTAAAAAATGCCCTGAGTGTGGGAAATATATGCTTGAAGTTAAGGGCAAAAATGGAACTATGAATGTATGCCAAGATAGAGAATGTGGATATAGAGAAAATGTATCAAGAATTACTAATGCTAGATGTCCAGAATGTAAAAAGAAACTAGAAGTTAGAGGTCAAGGCGAAGGTAAGATATACGTTTGTACTGGAACTAACTGCAACTTTAGAGAAAAAGCATCTTCCTTTGAAAAGAGATTTGATAAAAAAGGAAAGGTAGATAAAAGAGAAACTCAAAGAATCATGGCTAAAATGAAAAAAGAAGCCGAAAA
>NZ_JAXFPT010000081.1:0-7811 GCF_034179595.1 Clostridium sp. | reverse complement strand
AAACAAATAATATTAAATGATTTTATACAGAGAATATTTAGGTATAGAAGGGAGATTGACATAAAGTATGAGTGAAACAATTAGGGAAAAACTAGAAGGGCGTGTAAGTTATCATGACTCTGTTGAAGAGATGTTAAAGAGAATACAAACTGATGGACTTTCAAGTGTGTTTTCAAGATGGGAGCCACAAGAAAAAATAAGATGTAAATTCTGTCTTGAAGGATTAAGTTGTCAATTATGTACGCAAGGCCCTTGTAGGATTAATGAAAAAACAGAAGCTGATAAAGGGGTTTGTGGTATTGGGCCAGATGCTATGGCCATGAGAAATTTTCTTATGAGAAATGTAATGGGTGCAGCAACATATGCACATCATGCATTTGAAGCCTTTAGGACACTTAAAGCTACAGGTGAAGGTAAATCACCTTTTAAGATAAAAGATGAAACAAAACTTAGATGGATGTGTGAAAAAGTAGGAATAGATCAAAATCAAGA
This sequence comes from Clostridium sp., assembly GCF_034179595.1. Taxonomy (GTDB): domain Bacteria; phylum Bacillota; class Clostridia; order Clostridiales; family Clostridiaceae; genus Clostridium. The sequence goes on along the minus strand of NZ_JAXFPT010000081.1, from coordinate 7,319 downwards.
TATAAATAAACTTGCAATAAAGCTTGCAGAGTTTCTTGATGAAGAAATGAAGGCAGGTCCTGATAAGCCTAGTGTAATGACAGAAGTTTTTGCACCTAAAAAAAGAAAACCAGTATGGAAAGAACTTAATATTTATCCTTCAGGTGTTGACCATGAAGTGCAAAATTCAATAGCAAGTTGCTTAACAAATGTTGATGGAGATTATGTATCACTTGCTATAAAAGGTCTAAGACTTGGACTATCTACAATATACACTGCACAAATAGGGCTTGAAATGGTTCAAGATATATTATTTGGAACACCTATGCCTCATGAAGTAAATGTTGACTTAGGTATTATGGATCCTGACTATGTAAATATAGTATTTAATGGTCATCAACCTTGGATAGGTGCTTTAACTATAGAAAAGCTTAGAAAAGGTGAATATAAAGAAGAAGCAATAAAGGCAGGGGCTAAAGGCATTAGAGTTGTTGGTTCTATTGAAACAGGTCAAGAATTACTGCAAAGATTTGAAGTTGATGATGTTTTTGTAGGTCTTATGGGAAACTGGTTAGCTATAGAACCATTACTTGCAACAGGAACAGTAGATGCAATTGCTATGGAAGAAAACTGTTCACCTCCAGCTATAGATCAATATGCTGAAAAATATCAATTAGCACTAGTTAGTATAAGCACAATAATAGGTGTGCCGGGAGCTGAACATAAAATGCCATATTACCCAGAGAAAGCAAATGAAATGGCAGATAATTTAATTAAGATAGCAATAGATAATTTTAAGAAAAGACATGGTAAAATAGAGCCTATGGTGCCTAAACATATAACAAAAGCTATAGCAGGGATTTCAACAGAAGCGGTATTAGGCGCTCTTGGTGGCAAACTTGATCCATTAGTTGATGTGATTGCAGAAGGCAAAATAAAAGGTGTTGTAGCACTTGCAAATTGCTCTACATTAAGAAATGGACCACAAGATTGGAATACAGTTAATATAACAAAAGAATTAATAAAGAGAGATATATTAGTTGTTGCAGGTGGTTGTGGTAATCATGCTCTTGAAGTAGCAGGGTTATGTAGTGCAGATGCAGCAGAAAAGTATGCAGGAGAAGGCTTAAAAGAAGTATGTAATATGCTTAAAATACCTCCTGTATTAAGTTTTGGTACTTGTACTGATACAGGTAGAATTTCAATGCTTGTTACAGCATTAGCAGACCATTTAGATGTTGATGTTCCAGATCTTCCTATAGCAGTTACTGCACCAGAATGGATGGAACAAAAAGCTACTATAGATGGTATGTTTGCAGTAGCATATGGAGCATATACACATTTATCTCCAACTCCATTTGTTACTGGAGCCCCTAATTTAGTAAAACTTCTTACAGAAGATGTTGAAGGCTTAACAGGTGGTAAAGTTGCTTTAGGAGATGATCCATTTGAAGCTGCAAAAGCTATAGAAGAACATATAATAAGTAAAAGACAAAAGCTTGGTCTTAAATAGAAATTGAATTTATAAATTGAGATATATATATAAAGCTTATAAAAAGAAGTCTATGATATTTTATCATAGGCTTTTTTGTTATAAAATAATATTGATTTTATAGTAGGTATAAGCTTCATACCTTATTTATTATTAAGAGAAGGGGAGAAAACAATATGATTAAGAAATTTTTGGGGTATGCAATTCCTTCAGCTTTAGCAATGTTTGTATCATCACTATATACAATTATTGATGGTATATTTGTTGGAAGAGGAGTTGGAGATAATGCATTAGCAGCAGTTACAATAGTTATGCCAATTACAATAATGCTGTTTGGTATAGCAACTATGTTTGCTGTTGGTGGAGGTGCATTAGTTTCAAAAAATTTTGGTGCACAAAAAGATGAAGAAGGAGTAAATGCATTTAGACAGGTATTTAAATTCCTTCTAATAATAAGCTTTGTAATAAGTTTAATCTTATGTATTTTTTCTAATACTATAGTAGATATTTTGGGTGCAACAGAACTTATTAAACCATTAGCAAATACATATTTAAGATATTATGCACTTTTTTGTATACCTAATTTAATTGGTATAGCTTTAAATAGCTTTATAAGAAATGATAATAGACCAAAATTAGCAATGGTATCAACAATACTAGGAGCAGTTACAAATATAATTTTGGATTATGTATTTATATTTTTATTTGGTATGGGAATAAAGGGAGCTGCAATTGCAACAGGACTTGGACAGCTTGTAACTGTATTTATAGTAATTCCTCATTTTATAATGAAAAAAGGTAAGTTAACATTTGGTAATGTAACTTTAGATAAAAAAGTTATAAAAGAATTTGCAAATATAGGTGTGCCTTCATTTTTAGCTGAGTCAGCATTTTCTGTAATAGTTTTTGTTCAAAATATAGCTGTAGCTAATATGTTAGGTGAAGGTGGTTTATCTGCATATGGCATTATAAATTATATAACTACAAACATATATATGGTACTTTTAGGCGTAACTTTTGGAGCACAACCACTTATAAGCTATAATTATGGGGCAAAAAATCCTGATAATATGATAAAAGTTTATAGAATTTCAAATTTAACTTCAATAATAATAACAACTATTTTTACGCTTGTATGTTTTATATTTGGGAGAAATTTAATAAATATATTTACAGCTGATAATAATATTTTAGAAATAGCATATAATGGACTTAATTTAACTAATTTAGGATTTTTTATTGTAGGACTTAATCTCACAACTACAGTTTATTATCAAGCAGTAGAAGCGCCTAAATATGCAAATTTAATGTGTATTTTAAGATCTGTAGTATTTTTGCCAATAAGTTTATTTATACTTGTTAAAGTTATTGGGGTTAATGGTATTTGGATAAGTCTTTTAGTATCAGAATTACTTTCACTTATAGTTATAAGAATTATTGCAAATGTAAGGAAATATACTAGATTGAATGTAATAGCTTAAAAGTTTTATGGGGGTTAGATTATGAGAAAATGGTGGCATGATAAAGTAGCATATCAAATATATCCAAAAAGTTTTTACGATACTAATTCAGATGGAATAGGAGATTTAAAAGGAGTTATAAGCAAACTAGATTATTTAAAAGATTTAGGTATTGATATAATTTGGTTATCAACTATTTATTGCTCTCCTATGGTAGATCAAGGATATGAGTGCATGGGAGAGGAGACCTAATACAAATAAGTATTATTTACATTCATTTGCAAAGGAGCAACCAGATTTAAATTAGGAAAATCCAAAAGTAAAAGAAGAAATATATAAAATGATTAATTGGTGGCTAGATAAAGGATTAGCTGGTTTTAGAATAGATGCTATCATGAATATAAAAAAAGATTTAAACTTTCAAGATTTTAAAGCTGATGGAAATGATGGACTTTGTGATATTGGTAATATATTAGATAAAACTAAAGGTATTGAGGAGATGTTATTTTTAAAAGTCAAATTGAAGCATTAGGAATTGGTTTTAAAGCAAATATTACTGAAAATCATGATGGACCAAGAGGAACAAGTCGTTATATAAAAGAAGGAGAATGCAATGATATTAGCAAAAAAGCTCTTGCAATTATAGAAGTAATGCGTAGAGGAATTCCTCTAAGAAAATCAGAAAATTATAGTGAAGCAATTGTATATGGAGATTTTATACCAGCTTTAGATGAGTATGATAATATTATTTCATTTTTCTATAATGGCGGATATTTAAGATGGGGATTCATTGCATTAGCAGTTCAATTAATATTTGCAATATTAATACCAGCTATTTTCATAAAGAAGAAAAGAGTACATGCATGGGCAGCTCAAGCACCTCAAACTGAAGAAGTTAAGGCAGCTCCAGTAATAGCTTTACTTACTCCATTTATACCAGTAGTATTAGCAATTGGACTTAAAGTACCAGTTATAGTTGGATTCTTAGTTGCAAGTTTCTTTGCACTAGTTGTATGTGGAAAATTAACATCATATAAAGTTGCTTCAGAAATATTTAATAAAACATTCTTTGATGGTGCAGTTGATACAGCTCCACTTGTTGGATTCATGTTAATGATTCCTATGTTTAATAAAGCAGCAGAATTATGTGTACCTTACTTTAATGCAGTATTAGGTGGATTAATTCCAAATAATACGTTTATAATATGTCTAGCATTTGCTATATTAGCACCACTAGGTATGTTTAGAGGACCATTCACATTAGCATGATGTGGAGCAGCAACACTTGGAATATTAAAGAGTGTTGGATTTGCAACTCCATTATTATTCCCATTAATGTATGCTCCAACTGTAACAATGAATATTTCATGTTGTATCACACAATCTTGGATTGTTTGGGGATTAGGATACACTAAGGTAGATACAAAAGACTTCTTAAAGTTAAGTATACCAGCAGGTTGGATAATTTGCTTTATTTTAAGCTTTGTTACTTACTTTATGTTTGGAAGATAGTATATAGATTTCCGCTTTACAAATTTGTAAAGCGGATTATTTTTGCAATTAAATTTACATATAACAAATTTGATAATAAAATCTATAAAAGAGATTATTATTATGATTAATATTAAACTAATAGTAATTTATTTAATGTTAGCTTAAGAAGAGGTAAATATTATGTATAAAAGAACTAAAGTTAGAGTTGGAATCGACGTTGGTGGAACACATACAAAAGCAGTAGCAATAGACAATCATACTCATGAGATTATTGGAAAATCTTCAGTTAAGACAACTCATGATGATAAAGCAGGAGTAGCTGCAGGCGTTGTGAAGGCGTTTCAAAATTGTCTTAAGGAAAATAATATAGAAGCTGAAGATGTTGTGAATTAAAGGTAGCTGAAGTAGCTAAAGAATTAGGAATGCCTATAACTATAGCTTCAGATATTACAAAATTATATGGTCTTACTAGAAGAACAAAGACAGCAGCTATAAATGCTAGTATATTGCCTAAGATGCTTGAAACAGCAGAAAGTACAGAAAAATCTGTCCATGATGCAGGAGTTAATGTACCACTTATGATAATGCGTGGTGATGGTGGTGCAATGGATATAAGTGAGATGAAAAAACGTCCTATAATTACTATGCTTTCAGGTCCTGCTGCAAGTGTTATGGGTGCTCTTATGTATTTACGTGTATCAAATGGAATTTATTTTGAAGTTGGAGGTACATCTACTAATATAGGAGTAATTAAAAATGGAAGACCTGCTATAGATTATTCAGTTGTAGATGGGCATAAGACTTATGTAAATTCATTAGATGTTACAGTACTTGGAGTAGCAGGTGGAAGTATGATTCGTGCAAATAATGAAAAAATAATAGACGTAGGACCTAGAAGTGCGCATATTGCAAGTATGGATTATTCAGTATTTACTCCATTTGAAGAAATAATTGAGCCAGAGCTTGAATTCTTTTCACCTAAAGAAGGAGATCCTGCTGATTATGTAGCTATAAAATTAAAAAATGGAAAGAGAATAACTATTACAAATACTTGCGCAGCAAACGTACTTAGATTAATAAAGCCAGATGAATTTTCATATGGAATGGTAGAATCAGCAAGGAAAGCGATGGAGCCTTTAGCTAAGTATTTAGGAAAAACAGTTGAAGAAGTAGCTAAGGATATACTTCAAAAATCCTTTGAAAAGATTAGACCTGTTATTTTAGAATTAACAGAAAAATATAAGCTAGATAGTAGTCAAATTTCACTTATTGGAGTTGGTGGAGGTACTTCATCATTGATTAAATATTGTGCAAATAAGATGAATATAAAATACAGTATTCCAGAAAATGCAGAAGTTATTTCATCTATTGGAGTAGCTTTATCGATGGTAAGAGATACAGTTGAGAGGGTTGTTCCAAGCCCTACGCCTCAGGATATAAAAAATATAAGAATGGAAGTTATAAATAAGGCAATAGAAAGTGGAGCTTCAGCTGACACTATAGATGTTCATATAGAAATTGATTCTAATACATCTAGGTTAATTGCAATTGCTACAGGTTCTACTGAAGTTAAATCAACAGATTTATTAAAAGAATGTAGTGAAGAAGAAGCTAAGGAATTAGCTGCATATGATATGGGAATTTTAGCAGATGAAGTAAAGTTAATTGAAAAGAATAGATATTTTTATATCTTTGCTGGTAATTCAAAAAATAAAGAATGTATTAGAATAGTAGATAAGAAGGGTTTTATAAAAGTTCAAAGAAATTATGGATATGCATGTAAAGTAAAAGCTAAAGAATATGAAAAAGTTATAAAAGCTATGTGGGAAGATCTTACTGTTTATAAATCTGATAGTGTATTAAGACCAGACTTTTATTTATGTATAGGTCCAAGAATTATGGATTTTGCATCAGGAGGAGATTATAATCAAATGATAATGCTTATGGATGTAAATATTCAAATGATAGACTCAGAAGAAGAAATTATAGTAGTGGGGGCAAAAAATGAAATCTAAAGATAATTTTGCAAATAAATTTATTAATGCTTTAAAAGGACATTCAGAATCAAAAGAAAAAAAGCAAATCAATATCCGTAATATAGAAGAAATTCTTAGAGATATAATGCTTATAAGTGATGAAAAATGGGGATTATATGGGTTTAGAAGAGAGCCTTTAAAAGGAAAATTTAATGATGAAGAAAAAGCTAATCGTATATTAAAAGCAAATGAATGTGGAAAAGTTCAAGCTAATAATATAAGAGAAAAGTATGGCAATATTAGTGTATATGATATAGCAGAAAAGTTAGGACTTGAAATTGATTATCCAGATAAGCCAAATGGTGGAGGGCATATAATATTTGCTCAATTTGTAGAGCCTAATAAAGTAACCCTATTTCAAGACAGTGTTAATAAAGCAAACAAATTAATAAAAGAAAAAAGTCTTGAGCATTTCTTTAAAGGAGTAAAAGCAGAAGAAACATTATTAGCACATGAAATATTTCATTTTTCTCGGATTTAAATTTATTGCTCACTAATGCTAAGCTAGAATTAATTTTTCCCTTTAATGGATGAACTGTAATATTAGGGTTTTTTAAAAGGCTTTAGCACATTATTAGCCATTAATGTTATACCTAAGTTTGATGAAGAAGTAACAACAACTAGTTCATCATCAGCTAAATGTATTACATTAAATAAATCTTTTGAAAGATTAAAATCTCTTACGATTGCAAGATCAATTTTTGAGTTTTCTAACATGTTTAAAACAGCATCATTTTCATCGTCAAGAATATGCAAATCAATCTGAGGATATTTGCTTTTGAATTTAGCAAGTGTTGAAGTTAGTCCGTACTGTGTTAATACAGCAATTGTATCAATATTTAGCTTATTTTTATTTGA
>NZ_JAXFPT010000059.1:0-4655 GCF_034179595.1 Clostridium sp. | reverse complement strand
AGATAAAGATGAATACATAAAAATTGCTAATAAATGTGATGAAGTTATTGGTGAAATAAAAGTAATAACAGAAGATGATTTCCAAAAGGTTCAAAGACCTATTGAAGGATATACACTAAAAGAATATATCTCAAATATGGTTTCATTTAATAAACAATATAAAGGAAAATTCATCTTTGAAGTTACTATTATCAAAGGCTACAATGATGATGATAAATCAATTGAAGATTTAAAAAATATTATTAAAGAAATATCTCCTGATAAAGTAATAATTGCTAGAATGGATGATGAAATTTTCAAGAAAAAACTTGGCATAAGTGATGAGAGATTTAAAGAAATTTCAGATATACTATTAGAAAGCAATTAATCTCTTTTTTATTTAATAATAAAAAGCTATACCAACAAGTGGTATAGCTTTTAAATTTATATTTCTCTATTTAAGAGCATTTTTTATATCTTCAACTATTAATTCCTTTGTTAAACGATAACGAACATATAAATCCTTACTTAAAATGATATCAGTAAATTCTTTTTTAGCACCAAAGTTTAATACTTTAATATTCTTATCAGCATAGAATCTATCAATTTTTTCACCAAATCCACCATCTAGTGATCCATCTTCAAGAGTTACTATAAGTTCGTGATTCTTTAAAAGACCATTTAACATTTCTTCATCTAATCCAGTTATAAATCTAGGATTTATTAATGTAGCATCTATTCCCATTTCTTCTTTTAATAATGCTTTTACCTCTTCACCTAGGCTTAAGAAATGTCCAAGTCCAAGAATAGCAACCTTACTTCCTTCAGCTACCTTTTTATAAGCTACCTTACTAAAGTCAGCTTCAACTTCTTCTCCAGTTGATACAACAGAACTATTTGGAATACGAACTGCAACTGCTTGATCTTTAAATTCTGGAGTTCTAAGAACACCACCACCTAAGAAACCTGGAGTTCCTGCTGTTATACCTACAACACTTTTATCAGCTCTTGCACTTTCTACTAAAAAGTTTCCAAATATCTTTTGATAAGATTCACCTGAAAGATCAATTTTAACCTTTCCTGTTTTTAAATCAAATGGCATTGTCCAGTGGAATGCTTCTTTGTTTTCTATAGCGTGATTATATCCATTTCCTTTTATAGTATGCATATGAACAACTATAGGATAATCTATATCCTTAACCTTTTCAAATGTTTCAATTAAAGATTTTAAATCATGCCCATTTTCCACGTATACATAATCAAGTCCTAAAGCCTTAAATATATTATTTTCAGCTTTCCCCTTAGTTTCACGAAGTAATCTTAAATTTCCATAAAGGCCACCATGATTTTCAGCAATTGACATATCATTATCATTTACAAGAATTATTATGTTTTTCTTTGATTCAGATGCATTGTTTAAGCCTTCATAAGCTTCTCCACCACTTAAAGAACCATCACCAATAACAGCTATAACATTTCCTTTTTCTCCTTTTACATCACGAGCCTTTGCAAGACCACAAAAGCTAAACTAATTGAAGTTGAAGTGTGTCCTATTGTAAAGAAATCATGTTCGCTTTCATGTTGTGAAGTATATCCTGTAGTAGAATCATATTCATCTGGATTTATGAAAGCATTCTTTCTTCCAGTTAACATCTTTAGGTCCATCTATTTTGCTTAAAATATTAAAATTCATATATTCCTCCTGATTTATAATTACTATATATTCTTATAGTAAATTTTCTAATTTATATATATAATAGACCCTAAAGTTAACTTTAGGTCAAGAGTGTTTACAAAAACTTTAAATTAATCCCTTATAGTATTATCTTAAATGAAGTTATTTACAATAAAAACCTTGCATTTGTTTTTTTGAAAATTAATGTTAAAATGATATGATGATTTAATAAAATATGAGAATAAAAATAATATTACAGTAAAAATTAATATTAAAATATTCCCTATAAAACTAAGGAGGAATTAAAAATGGATGCTATCGAAATGATAAAAGAAAGAAGAAGTATTCGTGAATTTAAAGATGAAAAAGTAGACAGAGAACTTATGAGAGAAATCGTTGATATCAGCAAATGGGCACCATCATGGACAAATTTACAAATAGCTAGATACACATTAATAGATAATGAAGAAATAATAAAAAAACTTGCAACTGATGGAGTTAATGGATTTGTTTACAATATTCAAACTCTAAAAAATGCAAAAGGCGTTGCAGTTCTTAGCTTTGTTAAAGGTAAGAGCGGAAAATTAGACTCAGCAATTTATGGAGAAAATGCTTCAAATGTTGATAGAAATGATGATTATGCAACTTCAAAAGCTAATGCTTGGGAAGCATTTGATGCAGGTATCGCATGCCAAACATTCTGTTTAGCCGCTCATGCAAAAGGCGTTGGAACATGCATCATGGGTGTTATCAATGAAAAATCAATCGCTGAAATCATAAACTTACCAGAAGATGAAACAGTAGCTGCACTTATAGTTTATGGATATGAAAAAGAACATCCAGCACCAAGCAAAAGAAAAGATGTAGACGAAATTTTACGTTTTGTAGATTAATACATATACAGCAAAAATCTCAAGTACATAAATACTTGAGATTTTTTTATTTTATAAATCCATTCTTATTCCATAATCTCTAAGCCAATCTTTTTTGACTTCATAATCACTTATAATAGATGCTAATAAGTTCCAAAATTCATTAGAATGATTTTTATGATACATATGACACATTTCATGAACTACAATATAATCAAGAGATGTTGATTTTGCCATAGAACATCTCCAATTAAATAAAAGCTCATCCTTTGATGTGCAACTAGCCCATCTCTTCTTTTGATCTTTAACCTTTATAGCTTTAGGTTTCTTATTAAAAAATCTTTGATAATATTCAACCCTCTTCTTTACTTGTTCTTCTGTCTTTTTCCTATACCAATTTTCCATAGCATCTTTTATCAAATCATCACTTTTTTCTTTTACATAAACAAGAAACTTTCCTCTATATAGCTTAACAAATGAATTATTTCCTATACTTTCATCAACATAAATTTGCAATGAATAATTTCTTCCTAAATACATAAAAGATTCTCCATTAACAAATTCCCTAATAACTTTTTTAGATTCAATATTTCTAAACTCAAAAAGCTTCTTAACTATCCATGCCCCTTTTGATTTAACTATTTTTTTAATCTCTTCTTCATTACTTCTAAATGGAGCTACAACTAAAACACTATTAGGCGGCTCTACAGAAATACTTATTGTTTTTTTATTTCTAAATTCAATATCAAATTCAATTTCTTTTGTTCCAAACTTAACTTTAGATTTCATATATACTCCAATATCTAAGCTATTTATCCAATACATCAAAATGTATCTTAGCTAAATTTAATAATGGCTCCATAATCTTCTCTCTAACATCTCTAGGAATCTTTTTAGCATATTTTCTAATAATCATAAGCTTAATAGCCCTTTTAATATCATTAGTCTTACTAACATTAGTTACCCAATCTATAACATAATTATCCTTAACAACAGCTTTAACATCTTTTGCTATCTCTTTAGATATTTCTATAGTTTCATCACTTACATAAACTGCACTATCTTCTTTAATAATAGAATCTTCACTCTCACCATTATCTTCTAAATATTTCTTTACAACTTCAAAGAAAGCAAATTCCTTTTCATCAAGACCTAAATCATTAGCTTTATTTGATGCTCCATTTTCAATATCACTATCAATAAATTCTTCAAGTCTTTTCTTTCTTAAAATCCAATCATTTTTAGTTTCATCTAATATCTTTTGAAGTCTTTGAAGTAAAGATTCATAATAAAATGGATTTTCACTTATCCTAACACTAATAGTATATTTAATAGCGTGTTCCATTGCTGATGCTTTAGCTTCATCTGATTTTAATGTATTAATTCTTGATTTAAAATTATCTTCAAATAAAGTTATAGGTTTAATCCAATCCTTAACCCCTAAAGACTTTAAATGAGTTTCTATTATCTCTCTTACCTTTTCTCCACAATCTGAAATATCCATTTGCTCACTTGGATTAAACTTAGCCTTAGCTGCTGCTCTAATATAAGAAAGCCATTTTAAATCATTTAATATCTTTGTGTCAACATGAGTTGGCAATAAGCTCTCTACTGCTCCTGAAAATTTCTTATACATAAGTTCAAATTCTGCTCTCTTATCTTCTGGTTCAATTTTATTTACAAGTTCATCTAAGTTGTCTTTATCAATTCCCCTAAACATAGACATTATAGCTTCTCTAAAGCCAAGCATTTCATTGTATAAATCATCTAAAGAATCCATAGGTTTTCCAAGTTCATCTTTATCAAAAATAGCAAGTGCCTCTTCTAAAAAGTTAGAAATACCATAATAATCAACAATATATCCACATTGTTTTGTAATGCTATCTTTTATGCTTTCTCCATCATCAGATTTTCTTTCAACCTCTTTAGTGCAAGTTCTATTAACTCTTGCTATTGCTTGTAATAAAGTATGTTCCTTAAGTGGTCTATCTATATACATAACTTGCTCTATCGGAGCATCAAATCCTGTTAAAAGCATATCTTTAACTACAAGGAAACATAATTTATCCTTATCAACCGTCTTTTTAAATCTATTTATTATAGCTTCTTGTTCTGACTTTGTAGTAAAG
>NZ_JAXFPT010000053.1:0-6377 GCF_034179595.1 Clostridium sp. | reverse complement strand
TTCTTTCTTCTGACTTAGCCTTGTTAAGAACTAATATAGCAGCAGGTATACCTGTTCCATAGAAAATGTTTTGAGGCAAACCAATTACAGCTTCTATTAAATCATCATTAATAAACCCATTTCTTATCTTACCTTCAGCAGAACCTCTAAATAAAACTCCATGAGGAACAACTGATGCCATCTTACCTTTCATATTTAAACTAGATAACATATGCTCAACAAAAGCTAAATCTCCATAAGACTTTGGCGGGATTCCATAGCTAAATCTATGGAAAGCATCATGTTGTGCTTCTTCTACTCCCCAATTCTTTAAAGAAAATGGTGGATTAGCAAGAACCTTATCGAAGACCTTTAATGCTCCACCTTCAGTGTGTTTAGGTTCTCTTATAGTATCACCCTTTTGAATATCTGCTCCTTTTGCTCCATGGAATAACATATTCATCTTACATATTGCCCATGTAGAAAGATTTATTTCTTGACCAAAAAGACTTAAATTCTTAGGATTTCCACCATGCTTTTTAACATATTCTATACTTTGAATAAGCATACCACCAGAACCACAAGTTGGATCATATATTCTTTCTCCTTCTTGAGGTTTTAATATATTTGTAAGTACCTTAACAATTTCTGTTGGAGTATAGAATTCTCCACCTTTTTTACCGCCTTGGTCTGCAAATTGCTTAATTAAATATTGATATGCATCTCCAAGCATATCTTCTGATTCTAAATTTGAATTAGCTAAATTAATGCTACTGAATAATACTAAAAGTTGAGATAACTTTTTATCTGGAACCTTTTCCTTATCATTATAGTTAGTTGTACTTAAAACACCTATAAGTTCTGAATTTTTAGGTTCATCTTCAATAGCCTTAAATGCTTTATCTAATTCTGGCCCTATATTTAAAGTTAAATTTTTAAGCTTTCTCCATCTTGCTTGTTCTGGAACAAAGAAAGTTTCATAAATACTAGCATCTTCTAAAAGCTCTTCTATTTCATCTTCTTCAAGACCATCTTCTAAAAATTCTTTTCTTCTCTCTTCTCTTTCTTCATCAAATTCATCATTTAATCTTTTTAAAAATAACATTCCAAATATATAGTCTTTATACTCTGAACCACTTAATTCACCTCTAAGAATATCTGCACATTCCCAAAGTTTTGATTCTAATTGCTGTAATGTAAGCTTTTCCATAAACTTTTCTCCTTCTAACACATCAAATATTAATTCCTTTTTAAATACATTATACAAAATATAAGTAGTTTGTATCTACATTACTAGGAATCAATTCTCTATTTCCATAAGTAGAGCTTAAATCTGCATAATACGTTGTTATAGGTAGCCTTATTTTATTTAATGCACCTACATGCATAAATGTTAATTTATATGCATCTTCAACTACTTTTTCAATATCTAAATTTCCGAAAACACTTTTTATCCTTATAGGTTGTGCCATTCCAATCTTATCAGAAGGTTCTGTCGTACAAATAAATGCAGTATTATTTTTATAATAACATCTTCCCATTATAGTTTTCCATTTCTTCTCTTTAGATATAGTAGCTATCCTTCTATTAATACCTTTAGTTATCTCGATATAGTCAAAATCTATACCTATATTTGACATAGTAATTTTTAAGTTATCAAGCTCTTCTCTTGATATTCCATCTCTATGAAATGTAATGTGTCTTGGCTTGGTATTATATGCTTCCTCATATGAGGATATAGCTTCAAAAACTATATTCTTTAGTGTTTTTAATTCAATCTTTTCTCCACTTTGAGCTTCAGAAATAACCTTAGTTTTTAAAACTCCTCCATTTTTACCAATTACCTGGACAATACCTGCCTTATTAACCTTATTTTCTCTACTAACATCTAAGCCTATAAAACAATCAGAATTTAACTCTTCTTTTAAGATCCAAGGTTGAACTCCTGATTTTGCATATATACCTAAAAGGATATTTAATAATATGCTATTTTTATTTCTTTGACTATAATTAAGTGTATTATAAGAAATACATTGCGTTGGAACATTATTCATAGCACTAAAGGTTTTCTTTATTACTTTGTAATACTTACTTAAATTTCTATCATCTAAAATAACTATTGTTGTTTCATCATAATTTTTAACCATCTTATTTAATTCATAGCTAAATTTATCTTCATTTTCAATATCTATATTATTAAAATCAACCTTATCATTAAGTCTAATCCTATTAAGCCTAACTCCTAATTTAGCTGAAAACTTTTCAAGCTCATTACAAAAATTTATTATTTGTAGTAACTTTATTTTATTTTTTGCTATCATTGGATCTATAAAATACTTTATATTTACTTTTTTATTTTCATATGCTCCAAAATTTTGAAGCCCAGGCATAGGGTATTGTTGGACTCTTGATTTTCCAAATAATAATTCAGGTCTTTTAAAGTCTTTTACTTTATACCCTATGTTATTACATACCATGTTTCTCTTCTGTAAGTTTATATATTTAAATGGCTTAACTATATTTATAATCTCATTTATCATAAACCTCATTTTTTCATCAGTTTTTTGTTTAATTTTAGAATAAAAATCCCCAAATAAATTTTGATTTAAGGTTTCAAATCTACATACCTTTTTTAATCTACTTGGTATATAAGGGAAGATATCACCTCTATTACTTTTAACTAATACAGCTTTCATATCCTTTGAAAGTTTACTTACTATATAATATTGATTTTTATTTTTATAATAATCTACTATAGAGCACCCTAAATACTCGTTTTCTTCGCTTATAGTAAATGGAGCTAATCCAATATATTCATATGTTGAATTATGATAAAAATCCTTAACTCTATCCCCTGTTTTTATATTGTTATTTTCTATATCATAATCTAAAGTTTTAATATATTCAAAGCTATGACTAGTATCAAATCCAATTATTATATCTCCATTTAATTCAATATTTATATCTAATTTAAAATATCTTTTTATACTTATGCCATTTTTATAATACACAGGATTTTTAATATAAATTCCGTCCTTTATAACCTCATAAATTTCGTTATCAACGTTATCTTTTATTCCCTTTAATAATAGTCTGCTTAAAATATTTTTTTCATAGCTTTCTATGTCAACCTCTTTTCTTACTACGCTTATGTACTTTTCTTCCCCCCAGTTTTTAATCTCTTCAAATGCTCCAATATATTGCTCATAGAATGCAATTGTCATGTTATTATTTAACTTTCTTAAATTCTCTACCAGCTTATAATTTTCATTATGCCTTTTTTCAAAGTCTCTTACTCTCATTTTATATATGTATATCGGTAAATCATTTGCACTAAATCCATTTTTAAATTCAGTTATTACATTAAATTCTTCCATACTCTTCCTCTCTTCGTTTTCCTTAATTTTACATATTGATAATTATTGCACTAATTTAGTTTTTTAATCTCATATGCTCTTGCAATTTAAATAAAATACATAAAAAAGAACTAGGTTTATTTAAAACCTAGTTCTTATATTTTTAACTTATAATATAGAGATTTTAACTAAAAACTGTTCTTTCAAAATCTCTTATCATTTCTTTATTTGCGTAATTAACCTTAACATTATAAAGACTTATTTCATTATCTGAAAGATCATATTCTTTAGAATCTAAAGGCCTTGAACCTGAAGCATAGTCTTCTAATATATCATTCACAGCAGATAGTGGTGCCTTAGAATCTTCTTTATAATAGCCTCCATCTGTTGAATCTACATTTATGCTAAGCATTGAATCTAATGCACGTTCTAAACTTTCATCATCCATTACTTTATAATATTCAATTATTAAATGTAACGCTGTATTTAGCTTTTTACAATCAAACTTTGGAAGGCTTTTTAATTGTTCTTTTGTAAGTAATATCCCATAATTTAAAATACCTTCTATTATCTTTAAAGCTTCTAAGCTTGTTACTTTTTCATAATTTATATTTTCAATTAATTGCTTTTTATTATTATTTTTAATATTACTATTAATCATAATAATCCTTTTAAGCAATTCATTTATCTTAAACTTCTTCATTTTTACTCTCTCACTTCTATCTTCTTTGTATAATTTACTTAAACTAATTATTATATATACCTTTTATAGTATCTTGGTCTATAATATGACCATCCATTTCTTTATATAGTTCATTTAAATAAAAACCATCTTGTAAATCAACTAATTTATCTAATGCAAAAACATGAAGTTCATATGTATGTGGCTTATCTGGAGGTGTCATTCCACCATAATAGCTTGACTCTCCTCTGCTTAAGTTTTTGCCAAGTTCACTATGCCAGCTATTTATTCCTTGAATAAAATCTCTAGCATTTTGACTTTCATTTTCCATAATATAATCTCTAGTTATATTTGCTGCAATCCAATGAATCCATGTAAATCCTTTAGTTACTGGTTGTGCATCTTTATCTTCTAATACTAATGCAAAAGATACTGTATTTCTAGGAGCATCTTCTATCTTTATAGGTAATGAATATGTAGGTACTCCAAAAGCATTAAATTGGATTCCCTTTTTTCCATACTTTTCATCAATAATACCATTTTTAATACCTTCACTAGTTACTTTCATAAATCCTCTTCTCCTTCATTCATAGTTAAATATTAATACTAAAAAATAGTAGTATTAAATACTACTATTTTATAAATTATTATACATAATAAATTTGAACTTTTTAGTGTTTATCTGTAACTTTTTAATGCTATTTTTTTAATTTTCCAAGTCTACTTTCTATTATCTCCTGTATTAATTTAATTTCCTTACTTGTTAGATTAAGATTATATTCTTTTGATATATTTTCAAAGCTATCATCTATTATTTTTATGATTTTCTTATTATTTTTTATATAATCGCTATCATCTTCTTCAAATACTAATTCTTGATTTAATATAAGCCTTTCTATCATTATGCTTATATGAATATATAAAAGCATTCTAAGGTCTAATGGAAATGCAGTTTTTAAGCCATTTTCCATTTTGCTTATTATTATATCAACTTCATTTATTATTTTATTTGGATCTAATATATTTAATTGATTTATTATATTTTTTAAAGAAAACATTTTTACAATATCTTTTTTTATAACTTTAATATCATTTTTATCTAAGAACTCTAATAAAATCTTTTCAAACCTTTTATTTGAACTAGAGCTTATTATATTTTCTAATAAGATGCAATTTACTCCATCTATCTTTAATTCAGTTGTACTTATTACAAGTTTAACATCATATTTTGAGAAAATTTCATCATCAATTCCCTTGCTAGCTAAATTACCATATGCATACGGTATTACATCAATATCAGTATTTCTTGTACATGATGAGAGTAAATCTTTTATTTTTACAGCAGTTCCTATGCCAGAAACACAAGTTGTCAATATAGCTTTCCTTTTTTTCTCACCTTTAATAAATCTATAATTATATCTCTCATTATTTTCTATATAATCAATTATACCTTTATATATTCTTTTGCCTTCAAGCATTATTTTTGCAATATTTATAGCAAAATTTGTAGTTATATTATTTATAACTATAAGATTCCCTTTTATTACATATTTTAAATCATCAGCAATATATAATAACGATTTCATATCAACCAATATTATAGTTTCTTCTTCATTATCAACTGAACTTAAGTATTCTTTTACTTTTCTTGTTATTTCTTCTTTTGAAATATCTATAGGAATATCAATTGTATCAAATATAAATTCATCAAAATATTGATTTACAATACTTCCAATGCTACTTGTAGTTGAATAACCATGTGCTATTATGAGTGCATTTATATTTATATTATTATTTTTAAAGGTAATTAAACTATATAACATAATAAGTAACCTAGTGTTAAAATTAATATCATACCCCATAATACTCTTAACATTTAATACTATCTTATTTACCATTATATATTCTTTTAATAATTTTCTATTTAATATTTCTTCTAATCTACTTTTTTCTTCATCTGCCCATATTGAATCTAAGCATTTATGCTTCATGAAAAATAATATTATCTTTGTAAATATCTTAGCTGTATTGCCAAAATATTTTAGTCCATAATTATCATGATCTATTTCAAGAGTTTTGCTTATTATATTTAGATATTGTCTTTCTAAAATGTCATTATTTATACTGTTTTCTTTATATAATATATTACTTAAACATATATTGATTGCTAAGCTTATTTTTTTTCTAAATTCCTCTATACTTAAATTATTTTCATCATATTCAATAAGTATATTATATAAAGAAGTAATATTTTCATATATGACTTCATCAATAGAGCCTTCTTTTATTTCATAACTTTTTTCTCTTCTATACTTATCTAAAATCTTCTTACTAATGAATTGAACTGGTCTACTTTTAAT
>NZ_JAXFPT010000011.1:0-3837 GCF_034179595.1 Clostridium sp. | reverse complement strand
TGGATAATGTCCACGCACATGGACATCTGGGAAGAAGAATCTTTGACGCATTGCTTCTTCTGCCGCCATTATATCATCTGGATTACATGAATATGGATATATAGGTACATGTGAAATCATACATCCTATTTTAAATTCTGGGTTTATTTCATGACCCTTTATAACAGCTTTTGCACTAGCTAATAATTCATTATGCGCAACTTTATATAAAACAGCTTTTTTGTCTTCTCCCTCTTTTACAGTTACACCTGAGTTTGTCCAGAAAAATAGTGGATTTTCAGTATCCATTTGGTTATTTATTTCATTAAAAGTCATCCAATACTTAACTTTGTTTTTATATCTCTTAAAACACACTTCTGCAAATCTTTCAAAGAAATCTACTACCTTACGATTTCTAAAACCACCATATTCTCTAGCTAAATGTAATGGTAATTCAAAATGAGATAATGTAATAACTGGTTCTATTCCATATTTTAATAATTCATCAAATAAATCATCATAGAATTTTAGCCCCTCTTCATTAGGAACTAATTCATCTCCCTTTGGGAATATTCTAGACCATGCTATTGAAGTTCTTAAACATTTAATTCCCATTCCAGCAAGTAACTTTATATCTTCTTTATATCTATGATAAAAGTCTATTGCCTCATGATTTGGATAAAACTTGTCTTCCATAATACTTTCAGTAATTTCTCTTGGTACTCCATGAGCTCCTGATGTCATTACATCTACAACACTTGGGCCTTTTCCTCCAGCATTCCAACCACCTTCAAATTGATGAGCTGCAAATGCTCCACCCCATAAAAAATCTTTCGGTAATTTACTCATAACTTGTCTCCCTTATCTTTTTATATACTTGCACTTAATTCTTTTAAATTAATTATCGTTCTTCCGTTTTCTATTTCTTCATTTAAACATAATGCATTATCTTCATAAGCATCACTATTAGTTACTATAACTGGTGTAACTAAAGAATATCCTTCTTTTTTTATAGCCTCTGTATCAAATTCTAATAGTAAATCTCCACTATTAATCTTTAAACCTACTTCTACTTTTACATCAAATCCTTTTCCTTTCATCTTAACAGTATCCATACCTACATGTATTAATAATTCTACCCCATCATCTGAAAGTAATCCTAATGCATGTTTTGTTTCTGCAACAAATTGTACTGTTCCATTAAATGGAGCATAGACTTTATTATCATTTGGCTCTATTGCTATACCTTTTCCCATAGCCCCTGATGAAAATACTGGATCATCAACTTCTGATAATTCTATTACTTTTCCAGCTATAGGATTCTTTATTTGTTTATTAATCGGATTAACCATCTTAATACCATTAGCTTCTGTTTCTTTCTTTTCTTCCACAGTTTCTCCAATTCCTACTATTTGAACAAGAATTATTGAACCTATTAATGCTACAGCTCCTCCTAATAACATACCTATTATTGATTTAGGATTATCAGGACTTATAGCATTAACTACTGTTAACATTCCTGGAAGTCCAGCATATGCATAATATGCAGTATTAAAGAATGCTATTGTTATCGCACCAGCTGCCCCTGCTATACATCCACATATAAAAGGCTTTTTAAATTTTAAGTTTACTCCATATATAGCTGGCTCTGTAATTCCAAATATACCTGTAATTCCTGCTGAAAGTGCTATATTTTTTGTTTGTTTATTTCTTGCTTTTATAAACACACCTAAAACTGCACCTGTTTGTGCTATAACAGCCATTGTTTGGAATGCTTGAAATGTATCCATTCCGTACATATCATAATTCGCTAAACACATTGGAGTTACTCCCCAGTGTACACCAAATATTACTACTATTTGCCATAAACCACCTATAATAGCTCCTGCAACCGGTGGTGCTAGTCTATATAAATAATTATATCCGTTTGCTATTCCTGTAGCTAATCCATCTGATAATGGTCCTATTAAAACTATAGTAAGCGGAACCATAATTAGCATACATAAAAATGGTGTAAATAATGATTTAACTACTTCTGGTAATTTCTTTTCAATAAATCTTTCTACATAAGATAATATCCACACTAAAAATAATGGTGGCAATACTGATGATGTATAAGTAGTTTCTGATAGCTTAAATGCTAAAAACTTTACTACTTCTCCATCTGCTACCCTTTGTGCTATACCTGCTAAATCAGGACTTACAAGTGCAGCACAGCAAGCTACTGCAATATAAGTATTACACTTAAAATGTTTAGATGCTGTTATTGCTATTAATATAGGTAAGAATGTAAATGGTGCCCATGACATGAAACTTAAAACTTCATATGTTCCAGTAGCTTCAAATTGTGGGCTTATCATCTTAGCTATTATTAAACATCCTTGTAAAATACCAGCTGCTGCTAACACATATATAAATGGTGCAAATACTGCTGACATAGTTGCAATAACTCTATTTAGTATACTAGCTTTTGGTGCATCGTTTTCATTTACTTCATCTAAATTAAGTTCACTTGCTACTTTATCAAATACTTTACCTACATGAGTTCCTATGACAACTTGAAATTGTCCTCCATTTTCAACCACTGTTATTACTCCAGTAAGCGCTGAAACTTTTTTGTTAAATTCTTTGTTACTCTCTTTAAGAACTAATCTAAGTCTTGTTGCACATCTTGATGCTTTAATAATGTTTCCCTTTCCCCCAACGGCATCTATTATATCTACCGCTAATTTCTCATAATCTCGTATACTACTTCCCATACCTTATCCCCCAAATACTTTTTATACCAATTTATTGTATATTTATATTTTAATTATACCAGTACAATTTGTCAACAATTTTTGTAAACATTTTCTTAGTGTTACGCAATATTATTTGTATGCTATACTAAAAGTACAGTAATATAATTTTAAGGAGAATTAAAATGCTAAAATATGAAAAAATAGCAAATGAAATAGAACAATATATTTATGATAATAACTTACCTCAAGGAACAAAATTACCAACAGTAGAAAACTTTGCTTCTAAATATGGTGTTAGTAAGAGCACTATTGTTAAAGCTTTAGAATCTTTAGTATTAAAAGGAATTGTATATCAACTTCAAGGAAGTGGTATTTTCGTTAGAAGAAGAAACTTAAGTGGATATATAGATTTAAGTACAACAACTGGATTTACAAGTACATTAAAAGATTTTAATATAACATCAAAAGTACTAGAACTTAAACTTATTAATCCTGATAATGAAATAGCATCTTTTCTTGAATGTGATACCAGTGATGAAGTCTACATGATTAAAAGAATAAGATATATAGATAATGAAATTATGTGTTATGAGGAATCTTATTATAAAAAATCTGTTGTTCCATATTTAAATAAAGAAATAGTACAAGGATCTATTTTTGAATATTTAAGAAATGCTTTGAATTTAAATCTAGGTTTTTCTGATAGATATTTTCATATAGATAAATTAGATGACAACTTAGCTGATTTATTAGAACTAAATTGTGGTGATCCATCTTTAACTATGCTTGAACAAATTTACTTATCTTCTGGCTTATTATTTAATTTTTCAAAGATAACTTATCATTATAAACATACACAATTTTTTTCTCAGTCTTCAGCAATAAAATAAAAAACACTTATGAATTACATAAGTGTTTTTATTAAATCAATATTTATTTACTTTCATGAATAACTTCTAATACTTTATTTAATTTGTCAACAGATAATTGTCCAGGTGCTGATGCTTCCTTTGCAGCTCCAAAAGTAAGTGCTGATCCAAATATTTCTCCTGATATACGGCTTATCACACCAAGTCCTGCCATAGACATTGTTATAATTGGTGTTTTTGCAAACTTT
>NZ_JAXFPT010000069.1:0-6206 GCF_034179595.1 Clostridium sp. | reverse complement strand
ATATAAAACATTTATTGGATAAAAACTCCTCGATAAATTCCAATTTGTAGAGTAGATTTACAATAAAATATCGATTTCAAAGAAGTTTCATAGTTATGTGAAGCTTCTTTTTTGGTTATTCAATAAAAAAACAATTTTATTTAAGTTGATGATTAATTTTCATCAACTTTTTTTACGTTTTAAAGCAGTGGAAACGGATTAATATCTTGAAAATAGCTTTTAACTACCCGAAAAGTTAAAGTTTTTTCACAATATATAGTGAAGGGCAATATATGTTATTAATCAATATAACTATCCCAAAAGTTCAGCTTTTTTCACAAATATAATTGAAGGGGTATTTTTTACAAATATTTTTTTACCCACTATGCATATACAATCTACACAAAAAAAGAAAAGGAGAAGATTTTTTATGAAAAATGCAATTATCAATCTAAGAGTAAATGAGGATTTAAAAAAAGCTTTTAAAGTTTCTAGTATGAAACAAGGTAAGACAATGACAGAAGCACTTGAAGAACTTATGAGAAAAGCAATTTTAGAACAAGAAAACAATAAGTAAAAAACTATAAAAAAATTAAGAAGAAAGAGGTATTTATTATGAAGAGAATAAGAATTAAAAACACTAACACTAATGGAGAAATTTTAAAAACAATTACTATGCCTAGAAATATGTATATGGAAGTTTATGAAGCAGTTTCAGGACAAGACTTTAAGAAAGACCAATTAGTAGAAGACATCTTAAAGGTAGAAGGAGTTACTTATGATAATAGTGGTGACTTTGAAACTAAAGATAATGGTAAGGTATATGAATATCAAATAAGTACACCAGCACAAATGAGAGCTTCGGTTTGCTTATTTAGAGATAAAGAGAGAGCAAAAGAGTTTAGTATAACCGAAGATATACTTTGTGGTGGTAAGTATAATGATATAGAAATGACTACAGATTCATATTTAAAAGATTTATTATCAAAATTATCTTTAGGATTAACTGGAGCTGAAAAGGTTGATATACCAGTAATAACAGATGGAGAAATAGATAACAATAAATTCAATGTAATTATAGTTAAAGATATTGATTATACAGTTACTAAGCCAGTTAAAATGCTAAAAGATGGATTAACTAATGAACAAGTAGTAAAAGGTATTGATGTATTTGATTATGAGGTTAAAGAAATAGAACAAACTGCATTTGATGGAGCAGGGATTATTACTCCACTAGCTATGGAAGCTATTTCTAAGGCTTGTGGTTTAGATTATACAATGGCTTGGTGTACAATACGTTCATTTATGGGGATTAAAGGGTTATTAACTTGTGTAGACTTAGAAGCCTATATGAGAGATTATCACAATGCTAAGAAGAATATAGTCGATTATAGAGGGGTAGAGAGAGTTATTACACCAATGACTATAGTTGTTAATGAAAGTATGGCAAAACTATCAAAATGGTTCAAAGGGATTGAAGACTATGATAGATGTATGAAAGCTAAAGGTTATGATAAATACCAACATATAACTGATAGAATATGGGTAGTTAAAAAGGCTAATAAATACTCTAAGCAAGTAGCAGAAACTTCATATCAAATGCTTAACTTATTAAAAATAAGTAAGCCTGAAATGGAGCAACTAGCATCAGAAAATAAAAACTTTTTAGAGAAAGTAAGAGCTAAGGATAAATCAGCTTGTTTAGAATTTGTAGGATTAAATGCTAAATCATTATCAAACATAGAAGAAGATGATGATTATGAGGTTCAATCTAAAGACGATAAGTTATACAAGATGTTATCTTGTGAATTTGATGAATTTATAAAGATACCAGCAGTTCAACATACACTGGAGCAAAATATTTTAAGAAAAACTAAAAATCACTTAGCTGGTAAGTTCTTATTACAAGATAGTTCATTTAAAATTATAGCTCCTGATGCAATACTATTTATGAATTACTTAGCAAAGCAACAGTTTAATGAATATGAAGGATTTAAGATAACCAATCTAAATCAAATTGTAGGTGGATTAGCTACAAGAACTTGGTATATAAAATGTGAGGAAGGTATGGTGTTTACTGGAAGATATCCTATGGCTGGATTTTTTGAATTATCAAATGAACAGTTAGTTCAATCTAAGTTACACGATAGATATTGCCTATATAATAATGAGATTATCACAGTAAATATGAGAGGTACAGATCTAATGGAAAAAAGTGGAGCAGATAAACTGTTATTGTCTGCCTAGTGTAGTAATACATTAGAAAATAACCTTGTGAACTCAAGCAAAAGAGGTGTGCTACTTATGTAGTGCTATCGGTGAAGCCTAAGTCAGAAATGATATGGTAATACCGAGCCAAGCTTCTTATAAATAAGAAGAAGGTGTAACGACTATGGCTGATGAGTGTAAGCCAGTACACTGGAGATTAGCACCAGTGGAAGTGCAAGGCAACCTAGCAAGTAATGTTGAGGTTGAAGAGATAGTCTATACCAATAGAAATATTGGAGTAATATGTGTGATGGCGATTTACTTTTTGTAAGTAAAAATAAAATACTTATGAACTCTGTTATAAAATCAGATGTAACATTTATAAATAAAAATGAATTAGAAGATACTGCTAAAAAGATTGAGATAAAATTCTCAAAAGGTAAAGAGTTTAGAAAGAGAATGAATTTACAATTAAGTAAGAATTACATAGGAGCTTTAGCAATAGGAAGTTCAACATTAGGAGATTATTGTCAATCACTTACTTTTGCAGAATTAGGTTCTAATGAATATAAATTATCAGCTAGTGAGTTGGTTGAAAGATACAAAGGAAATATGGATTTAATCAATAGACATATGTACCTTGGTAATGCTCCAATAGAAAAACAAAAAGAGTTGATAGAAAAGAGAATGAAGTCCAAGGAATCTTTATTTTGCTTAGGAGTTACTTGGCAACAGCTAGTAATAGATGCACCTAAAAAAGGAACGGTTATTGATGAAGAAGCAATTAATGATTTCTTAAGATATGTAAATAATGAAGGTAAAAGACCACAATTTTTTCCACTACTTAAGGATAAAGAAACCTCTAAGATTGGTAGTATAAATTCAGTATTAAGTGATTATATGCTTTGGAATAGATACTTATTGTTCAAATCAGTATCAACTAATAAAGATGAAGGTTGCCAAGTTTTAAAAAACTTATTCTTCTATGCTCAAAAAGGTTCTTTTATAGAAGATGATGTACAAGTAATAGCTAGAAAAATAGCTAACAATTATAGAGATTATCAAATAGAAATTAAAAATATAATGGATGAATGGGAGAATAATATAGCAGTAGTTACTTGTATATCTAACTATGGATATTTTACTTTTGATGAAGCTGAAAAGATTAAAAGTGATAGATTTGATAAGTTATCTATTAAGCACAGTGATAAATCTATAGAGTTATGCAATAGCTATTCCAAAGATAGTATTTGTGAAGCTATTAGAAGATGGTTAAATGCTACTTCAAATAAATACTATAGTAAATACATTATAGATTATTACTTCTATGCTATAGAAGCTCTAATGAGTATCAAGCCGACTATATCAGTATTAGAAGAAGCAGAAGAAGGAACAGTGAATTTATTTAAACCTTATATTATAAAAGAAATTCCAACTCCTGAAAATTTCTATAATGATAATATAACAATAGTTCAAGCTCAAAGAGTGGAAAGGGCAGTAAGCAAAGGCTTTAATGGAAGATATGATGGGAATATAAAATTATCTCATAATAGCACTATAATAATTAAACAAGAACTTACTAGCACAAATGTTTATCAATGGTTAGGGAACGTTATAGGAGCTAAAATAGGAACTATACATAGCAATCAACTTGATAAGGTTGAAGACTTCATAGATGTACCAGTAGTAGTTGAGAGCTTCACTAATGGAAATGACAAGAAAGGAAATATAGATGTTAATTTCATGCAAGTAATAATTAGAAAAATATAGAAAAATTAGGTTGGTACGAAGCTTAAAAAGTACCAGTTTTTTACGGTTGGAATTGCTTATACTGATAATATTTTTGAAATAAAAATTATGAATATTGATTTAGCATTCATTGATTTGAAGAGTGGAGTGAGGATTAAAAACTCAAAAAAATATAAAATATAAAGGAGAAATTATTTATGATTAAACTAATAACTGGAAATTTTAAGTATGCGCAATTGTGTGAAATGATGAATTGGAAAAAGAAGAGTGGAAAAGGAAAGATACTTCAAATTGAAAGTTTAAGTAATCATTGTGACTGGGAAAAGGGAGAAAAAGCAACTTTTATCATACATAGAGTATATGAAGAACCAGCAGAAACAATTAGAGAAAGAGCTGGAAAATATGTAGATGTTGTTGAAGATGTATTATTATCTATTCTTCACAATAGAGCATTACAAGGAAACGATGATATTGTTTATTATGGTGTTAATGAATTAATGACATTAGCAACATTAATTTCAAAAGAATATAATATTAGCTATAGTAACAAAGATTTTTTATTTGCTAAAGAAGGAGTAAATATCAATAAGAATATTATAAATTATTATCATAACAATTATTATTCAGTTTTAAGAGGTGCTTTAAATAGTGGACTTAAAAGAATGAATGATAAGAGATATATAAAATCAAGTGAAGTTACTATGATAGAGGATAATAACAAGGAAAGAGAAATAATAGATAAAGAAGCAAAGATATTACTAGAAGCAGAAGCTTTTATTATGAAAGAAATGGGATACTCAAGCTTAAACAAAATATTATTAGTAGGAAAATATAATGAGTTTAAAAGTAGAGTAGTAAAAAAAATAAACTCAGAAGATGGTGAGTTCAAATTAATAAATTATAGAAAAGCATTTAAGATAATATATACTACAAATACAATTAAATGGGGAGTAGAAGATAAATTAAGTGATAATAAAACTAGAAAATTATTTGAAGTTACACATAGAGGAATAGTTGATTTAGCAAGAAAACACTTCGAGAAAAATCACGATATAGCAAGAATGAAGATTATATGTAAACAAGCTAAAGATAATCTGGAATTTGGAGAGCCTTTTATCACAGAAGCAGAATTAGGAATAGAAGATAAAAGAGCAGATATTGCATTTTCATATCCTAGTTTTATTGAAGATATTGATTTAATAGATAGAATTTTAAGAGGTAAATAGTTTTTGTCACCTTATAATCACAGAAACATTAATATAAATAGTTTCTAATATTATAAGGTGACAATTTTTTATTTTATAAAAATATTAGAGTGCTATTTTTGTCTAAAATTAATACATATCGAAAGTATTTAATATTTCATAAATTTAATTGATGGAGTAGTCGCTAAAGCGACAGTGTGACTTTGTGAGGGGAAAATGCTCCTTTATAGATATCTTAATGGTGCATGTGGCTAAAGCCACAATGTGCTTTGTGGGAGCTAGGGATCTAGCAAGAGTATAAAGGTAAATGTTAATTTTATCTTTTAAAGTTTTTAAATTCATAATAATCAATACCTGAGGAGTTATTATAAAATAGCTCCTCAATTTCTTTTATATTTGATTTAGGCTATATTTAAAATCTATGATTCTTGACATAAGTTATTTATTTGTAATTAATAATATCACTTCTAAAAATATAGCTTAAATTAGATATATAATTACCTAGAATTAAAGTCTATAGAGATGTAAGATAGCAAAGTCTATCTTATAAATATATACTATAGTGCAACTAGTAAATGAAAGGAGAAATCCTCAGTTGCACCTAGTCTATTTTTTCTTTTGTTTAGTTAGTGGTAGCACCAAGTTTTTTTGATTTGGAGTTATCCTGAAGCTTTTAATTTTGAAAGTTTCAGGATAATTATTATAAGTTACAACTCCTTAAAAATTAATATTATAATTTGTTATTTTACAAAGTATCAGTTAGAGCATCTGATTTATCAAAAGCTCAAATTTTTAATCTAAAGGAGAAAATTATGGACAAGAGCATTTTAAAGGAATTAAAGCGATTAAGGAATATTAGGGGAACTATTATTGGAGAAAAACTAAATGGTTATAGGTGTGAAGTAGATGTAGAAGTTATCAAAAACTTTATAGATTTCTTAGAGTCAACTCCATCTAAAGAATTGGATGTAGATGAAATGAATAAATTTTTATTAGTTAATCAACTTCTTAATTTACTAGCATTAGATAACTTTGAAGTTATGTTAAAGTAAATATTACTGCTAT
>NZ_JAXFPT010000025.1:0-10507 GCF_034179595.1 Clostridium sp. | reverse complement strand
TATTCCTAAAACAGTAGTTGCTATAGTTCCTTCAACTCTTTCATCTACTGGAAGATCTAATGTTAAGCCTATCATACTTTTTCTTGATGTTCCTAAAAGAACTGGAAGTTCTAAACTTTTTATAACCTCTAAATTATTCATAACTATTAAATTTTGCTCTAATGTTTTTGCAAAGCCTATGCCTGGATCTAAAATTATATTTTCTCTAACAACTCCAGCATCTAATGCTATATTTATGCTTTCTTCTAAATCATACATTAAATCTTTCATAAGATTATCGTATTTAGCTTCTTTTCTATTATGCATTAATACGCAAGGAACATTATATTTTGCTGCAACCTTTGCCATATTAGGGTCTTTCTTAAATCCCCAAATGTCATTTATCATATCAGCACCAGCTTTTATTGCCGCTTCTGCTGTTGTGCTTTTATATGTATCTATAGATATTGGTATATCAAACTTTTCTTTTATAGCTTTTATTATAGGTACAACTCTTTCTATTTCATCAGCTTCAGATACTTCTTCAAAATTAGGTCTTGTAGATTCTCCTCCTATATCTATAATATCAGCTCCATCTTTTATAAGCTTTTCTACTCTTTTAATTGCCATATCTACAGTATTAAACTTTCCTCCATCTGAAAATGAATCTGGAGTTACATTTAATATACCCATTACATAAGTTCTTTCTCCAATATTAAATTCTTTATTTCCTATTTTCATATCAATCACCCTTTAAACTAGTACTTTATAAAGTTGTTTTTCTTATTACTATCCCAATAACATTCATTATAACTTTTGCAACTAAAGCAATTTCTTGATAATTTATCACTATCTTGAATTAATTTATAGAAGTAATTTTTATCATCACTTTTTCTATGATTTTCTATACCACTTATTATTAATGATTTTTCATCATCATTAAATAATGTATCTTTTAATATTTGTTTAGCTAAAATTACACTTCCTTCGTGATGAGGAATCCCTTCTTTATATTGAAGGCTTCTTCCTAAATCATGTAAAAGACCAACAGCATAGATAACCTCTTTTGATATATTTAAATTATCTTCAAGTGATTTTATATAAGCAATTCTTGCAACATCTAAACTATGATCTAGTCCGTGTTTGCAAAACTTTCTATCTTTCTCTAACTCTTCTATAAGCTTCATATTACTTTTAAAAATATCATTATTTAAAATTTGATTTACTTTCTCCATTAATATTTCCTCTATCTCATTAATGAAAGTACTTCATTTCTAAGCTGTCTATCTTCTTCAAAGATTCCTCTATAAGTTGTTGTTATAGTTTTTGTTCCTGGTTTTTTAACACCTCTCATAGTCATGCAAGTATGTTCTCCTTCAATTACAACAATTGCTCCCTTTGCATCTAAATAATTCATTATATCATCAGCAATTTCAGAAGTTAATTTTTCTTGTAATTGAGGCTTTTTAGAATGTATTTCTACAGTTCTTGCAAGTTTTGAAAGCCCTGCAACTTTTCCATTTGGTATATATGCTATATGAGCTTTACCAAAGAAAGGTACTAAATGATGTTCACACATTGAATAATATACTATATCTTTTTCTATAACTAAATCATCTCTTGAAATAGTAAATGTCTTATTTAAACATTCTTTTGCGTCTTTATTAAGTCCTGAGAATATTTCTTCATACATTCTTGCTACTCTATCTGGCGTTTCTAATAAACCTTCTCTATTTGGATCTTCTCCTATTCCTTCTAATATAAGCTTTACACCTTCAACTATCTTCTCTTTGTTAATCATATATCCTTTTTCCTCCATATTCACTAACAATATATTTTTTATATCTATCTCTTATAGATTTTGTAATTACATTTTTATTAAATTGTAAATCCTCTATAGATTTAACTTTCATTATGCCAAGTAAACTATTAGTTACAAATACTTCGTCCATAGATTTTAAATCTTTCATTGTAATATCACATTCTATAACTTCAAAATTATTTATAATCCAATCTCTTATAGTTCCATTTAATAATCCATTATAACAAGAAGGAGTATAAATTTTATTATCCTTTATACAAAATATATTTGAAACTGATGTCTCACATAAAAATCCTTTTTCATTAAAAAATATTACATCATCATATCCTTCTTTTGCTCCATTTCTTTTTTCTAATATATTTTCTATATAATTAGTTGATTTTATCCTTGGAAGTATTGATGTTGAATTTCTTAAAACTTTTGATATCTTTAATGAAAATCCTTTTTCATGCATCTCTTCTGTATATATATTTTTCCTTGTTGTTAAAATTATATTTTTTTCAGTAACAGTTATCTTTAGTACTTTGTTTTTAATGCCTAACTTATTTATATATTCTAACACTTTATCTTCTTCAATAAGTGGTTTCATATCTAAAGCCTTAAGGCCTTGCTTTAATCTATTTATGTGAAAATCTAGAAAATAAGGGGCTTCTCCAAAAAATATTGTTTCAAATATCCCTTGTCCAAAAAATACTCCATTATCTAATTTTATAGTATCACTATAAACTATAATTTCTCTCATTATAAAACCCTCATAAGTGCTTTTGCTTTTTGAAGTGTTTCTTCATACTCTTCTTCTTCATTTGATTCCCAAGTTATTCCTCCACCAACTCCAAAATAAGCCTTATCTTCTTTTTTTAATATTGTTCTTATAACTATATTAAAATCACTATTTCCTCTTAAATCAAAATATCCTATACTTCCTGTATATACATTTCTTTTTATTCCTTCAAGCTCTTCTATTATTTCCATTGCCCTTATTTTAGGTGCTCCTGTTATAGATCCCCCAGGATATGCTTCTCTCATACATTTTACAGCTGAATTATTTTTATCTAATGTTCCGTCTATAGTTGAAACTAAATGAAATACCGTTGCATATTCTTCTATCTTAAATAATTCGCTAACCTTAACAGAACCTGGAATACAAACTTTATTTAAATCATTTCTTTCTAAATCAACAATCATAAGTAATTCCGATTTATCCTTTTCACTATTTTGAAGCTCTTTTCTATATAAATCATCTTCCTCTTTATTTTTCCCTCTAGGTCTAGTTCCTTTTATAGGACGTGTACTTACTTTTCTATCCTTTATTTGAATAAACCTTTCTGGCGAAGAACTTATGACTTGAAAATCATCATAGTTTAAATACGCAGAAAAAGGTGCTTTATTTATACTTCTAAGTTTTGAATATATATTAAAGGCTTTTTCTTTACATTCACAAGAAAATCTTTGTGTCATATTTGCAATATATATATCACCATTTCTTATATATTCTTTCATAGATACTATGGCATTTATGTACTCTTCTTTTGTAAAATTTGAATAAAATTTTGTATTACTTTCTTTAAGTTCTATTTTCTCTAAAGGCTTAGCATTTAATATTCTATTTTCTATTATTTCTATATCTTTGCTTTCTTCATTTAAACCTAAAGAAGTTATGTAAGATTTTTTATTTATTAAGTCAAATATAATTATATTATTATACAGTATAAATCTCATATCTGGAATTTTTAAATCTTCTTTAGCCGTATTTGGTAACTTCTCTATCATTCTTCCTGCATCATAAGAAATATACCCAATATATCCCCCTATTAAAGGAATATCACTTTTTACATCTAACTTATATTTTTCTATTCTTTGTTCTAGTTCTAAAAATCCATCTTTTCCTTGAAGTTCTAATGAATTTAAATAACATTTACCTTCTCTTACTTCAAACTTTTCAAGCTGATTTATTCCTATAAATGAATATTTAGATAGATTTTCATCTTCCTTTGAACTATCTAAAAATATGCTGTCTTTTTCACCACTAAATATAGAGTATATATCAAAGGGAGATAGTTTAGTTTCAAACTCTTTAATCTTAAATTTCATCTCTTCTTCTCTCCTTATATTCTCTACAAATATCTATAAAATTTTTCAAAACCGTGTGTCCTTCTTCAGTAAGCACCGCCTCTGGATGATATTGAACTCCATATATAGGAAATTCTTTATGTTTAATTCCCATGATTACACCATCTTCAGTTATAGCTGTTATCTCTAGTTCACAAGGTAAACTCTCTTTTTTAATTATTAAAGAATGATATCTTGTTACATTTATCTTCTCTTTTACACCTTTAAATATTCCTTGTCCATTATTTGATATAATAGATATTTTTCCATGCATAGGTTTTTCTCCCTTTATAATCTCCCCACCAAAATAATGACCTATGCTTTGATGTCCAAGGCATATTCCTAAAATAGGTATTTTTCCTTTAAACTTATCTATTATATTTAACACTTCTCCAGCTTCTTTTGGAGTTTTAGGTCCTGGAGATATTACTATTCCATCAGGATTAATTTTGTTTATAATATCTTCATTAATTTCGTCATTTCTATATGTTATTATTTCTTCTTTTAGTTCATTAAAATATGTTACTAAATTATAAACAAAAGAATCATAATTATCTATCATTATTAACATAAAATTCTTCCCATCCCACACCAAATTTTATTACATAACACCTTATATTGTGCTAAAATACTTATAATATTTAATTATATCATAGCTTTTTCTCTTAAAAAATATATTTAAAATAAGAAGGGAGTTGAAATTCTATGACAAAAGTTGATTTTCATGTCCATACAAGCGCATCTGATGGAATACTAAATCCAAGAGATGTCGTAGATAGAGCATACAAAAATGGAGTGTCAATACTTGCTATAACAGATCACGATACTATAGATGGTCTTTCTGAAGCATTAGAAGAAGCAGAAGTTAAAAATATAAAGTTAATACCAGGAATAGAGTTTTCATGCAATTACAATAATGAAAGTATTCACTTACTAGGTTTATTTAGAAATGATAGTTATAAATCAGAAGAATTTCTTAAAATACTAGATTCTATAAAACAAAGAAGAATTTTAAGAGCAAAAGAAATAATTAAAAGATTAGATGATGTATTTAATATAAAAATTAGTTTAGAAAGTGTTTTAAACTGTGGTAGCAATATAATCGCAAGGCCTCACATAGCTAAAGCTATTATTAATGCTGGCTATCCATATACTCAAGATTATATATTTGATAATTTTATAGGAAAAGATAAACCAGCATATGTACCAACTAATGAAATAACTATACAAGAAGCTATAGATACACTTCATAAGTTTAATGCTATTGCAGTCTTAGCTCATCCAGTATTAATAAAAAATACTCCATTAAATGATTTTTTAAAATTTAAATTAGATGGAATTGAGGCTGTCTATTTTTTAAATTCAAAAGAAGATCAAGAATTTTTAATTAATTTTGCAAATAAAAATAACTTATTAGTAACTGCTGGTTCAGATTGTCATGGAGATTTTGTAAACGATAAACGACATGGTGATATTGGTGATATGTGTTTAGATGAAATATATATTAATGCATTATTAGATAAATTACAGATATAAAATATTAAGCGCCTAACATAAATTAGGCGCTATTTTTTAAGCTTCATTTAAAAAAGCAATATATCCATTTTTAGCTTCAAAAACATCAACTTTTGATGCTACTTCCCATGGTGCATGCATATTTTGCAGTGCTACTCCACAATCTATTACATCCATATTATATTGAGCTAAAATATATGCGATTGTTCCACCACCGCCTTGGTCAACTTTTCCAAGTTCTGCTGTTTGGAATGATACATCATATTTTTCCATCATAGCTCTAAGTTCTGCCATGTATTCTGCATTTGCATCATTACATCCTGATTTTCCTCTAGCTCCAGTGTACTTATTAAATACTATTCCATTTCCAAAGTATGCTGAATTTCTCTTTTCCATAACTGATGGATAATTTGGATCATAAGCTGCACTAACATCTGATGAAAGCATCTTTGAATTTGTTAAGCATCTTCTTAATTTTATATCTGAATAATCTGTTGTTCTATCTAAAACTTCTGCAACTACATTTTCAAAAAATCTTGAGTGCATTCCTGTTGCACCAATGCTTCCAACTTCTTCTTTATCAACAAGTAAGCATACACAAGTTTTATCTACTTTTTCTATTTCTACTGTAGCCATTAGTGAAGTATAGGCACAAACTCTATCATCTTGACCATAACCCATTACCATACTTCTATCTAGCCCATAATCTCTAGCAGGACCTGCTGGAACAACTTCTATTTCAGCTGATAAGAAGTCATCCTCTTCAAAATCATATTTTTCTTTTAATATTTTAAGTACATTAGCTTTTACAGCATTTTTTTCTTCTTTATTTAAAGGCATGCTTCCAACTAAAACATTTAAATCTTCACCTTCAACAACTTTCGCTGCTTTTTTATCCATTTGATTAGCTGCTAAATGAATTAAAAGATCTGATACTCCAACAACTGGATCACTTTCATCTTCACCAATTACTACATCAATTTTACTTCCATCTTTTTTA
Source organism: Clostridium sp. (assembly GCF_034179595.1). Taxonomy (GTDB): domain Bacteria; phylum Bacillota; class Clostridia; order Clostridiales; family Clostridiaceae; genus Clostridium. Next base: position 4,082 of record NZ_JAXFPT010000025.1, on the reverse strand, counting down.
ACAACAACACCATGAAGTGCAAGTGGAAGTGTTACCCATTGATATTTTTTGATTCCGCCATAGTAATGAGTATCTAAAAATGCTAAATCAGTATCTTCATATAATGGATTTTGCTTTAAATCTAATCTTGGTGAATCAACATGAGCACCTAAAATTTTAAGTCCTTTTTCCATGTCTTCTTCGCCTATTACAAATAAAGCTAACGCTTTCCCCATATTATCAGCATATACTTTATCTCCTGGTTTTAGTTTTTCACCTGCTTTTATAACATCATTTAAATCTTTAAATCCATGTTGTTTTGCTATCTTGATTGACTCTTTAACACATTCTCTTTCTGTTTTACATTCTGATATAAATTTTTTATATCCTTCATTAAAATCAAAAATTTCTTTTATTCCTTTTTCATCATATTTTTTCCAAGCATTTTCTGACATATTATAGCCCTCCCTTTTATCTTTTATAATATATATTAATTAATATAATTAATTATCGCTTATAGCATTCATTCTACTTTCAATAATATCTACTGGCGTTTCATTTGACATTAAAGTATATCTAAAGTTTACAGCAGCAGCTTCTATTATTACTGCAATATTTCTACCTGGTCTTATAGGAACAGTTAACTTTCTTACTGAAGTTCCTAGAATATCCATATATTCATAATTTGTTCCAAGTCTATCATAGTCATTATCATCTTCCCAATATTCAAAATGCATAACAAGTTTTATATCTTTTTGTTGAAGCACTGAACTTAATCCATATAATGCAGATACATCTATTATTCCAATACCTCTAACTTCAAGCATACCTATTGTTATTTTAGGAGAAGATCCAATAAGTTCACCATCGATTTCTTTTATGTCAACAGCATCATCTGTTACTAGTCTATGTCCTCTTTTTATAAGTTCAAGTGCAACTTCACTTTTACCAATTCCACTTTCACCAGTTATTAATATACCTATACCATAAACATCTACTAATACTCCATGTAATCTAGTTTTAGGTGCAAGTTTATCTGACATATACATAGTTAACTTGCTAATGAATTTAGTAGTTACTAAACTAGTTCTTAATATCCACACATTTTTTTGTTTTGCATATTTTATTAATTCTTTATGTGGTTCAAGACCTCTAGTTATAACTATACACTTCATATCAAAAGTAAAATATTTTTTTAATCTTTTTTCTCTTATTTCAAGTTGCATGTCATCTAAAAAGCTCCACTCAGCTTTACCTATGACTTGTATTCTATCTTTAGCAAAATAATTATAAAAACCTGATAATTGAAATAGCGATAGGTAACCATTTGGAACTAACTTAGTCATTCCTCCATACATAGCCTTCAGTCATTTGACCTACTACACTATTGGTTTTCCCCCGCTCCACACCGTACGTGACTGTTTCCAGTCATACGGCGTTCCATCATTTTATTTATTAATGTATAATTTCTAAATTTCCAACACTTTTACGTAATTTATTTAGCATTTTCAGTTTATTGTTATCCCATGAATAGCTCTTATAGTAAAAGTCAATCGTTTCTTCCCTGGTTGCATGAACTAATTTGTGCATTTCCTTGCTCAAAATTATTAAATTTTGATATTTATCACTTCCACCCTTTTCTTTTGGTTTAATATGGTGCACTATTATATCATGTGGGAATAATTTCTTTTTCGAAATTCCACATCTACCTCTTTGTGCACAGTATAGTGAAAGTCTATTGTCATTAAATTCTACAGATTCATCTCTAACTGGATTTTTAAGCAAGTATTTTAATGCATCAACATTTACTTCTGCTAATCTTTCATGTATTAGTTTCCTTCCTTCCTCCGTATATCTGTTAATATTTTGATTAAAACACATTGGAGGTTTGTTTTTACACGCATATATTGGATAAAAAGGTACATTATTCAAGCACCAAACCATTCCTTTATATGATTTGTAAAATCTCGCTTTTTCAGTAGGAACTTTCTTACAGAAACGATTCAATTTGTGGTGCAAGGTTCGTCTTAAATCATAATCTAATCTACCTAAGTCAATAGAGATTAGTGTCGCCATATCATAGTAATGATGTATACCTAGTACAGTACTGTTAAATTTATTAACATTTTCTGTACTTCGATATTTAAAGATTCTCTTTAAATCTTTTTTAAGATTATCTTTACATTTCTTTTTACTACTCTTGGTCATTCTACTTCTTGATACATATCTTTTTCCTTTATTAACCGCTTTAAACTCTATTCCAAGAAATTCTGAATAATTCTTCCTTAAATTTGTTATCTTTGTTTTATCTTCATTACAGTCTAAATCTAATCTTTCTTTTAACCATGATACAACTGCATACTTCATTCGTTTTGCTGTATTATAGTTTTTACAGAAAATCTTAAAGTCATCTGCATATCTCACAATTCTAACATCTTTAAGTTTCGTTCTCTTTAACATTCTTATCTTTAAGTCTTGAGTTCTACTATTGTTCTTATAGGGAAATCCATTCCATTGTGAATCAACCCACCAATCTAGTTCATTTAGAACTACATTAGCTAATAGTGGACTCAATACACCACCTTGTGGCGTTCCTTTTGTCATTCTACCAATACCTTTGACTTTACTTTTTAAAATTTTAGATGTAATAATAATTAATTTTTTATCGCGTATTCCTAAAGTCCAAAGTTGTTTTAGTAGTTTGCCATGATTAACATTATCAAAGAATCCTTTAATGTCAACATCAATTACATAATTGTAATATCCTCTATTAATAAGAAAATTACATCTTGCAATTGCATCTTTACATCCCCTTTCTGGTCTAAATCCATAACTATGTTCATAAAATTTAGCTTCCAGTATCGGTTCAATTACTTGTTTAATGCATTGTTGAACAATTCTATCATTCATACAAGGTATTCCTAATGGTCTTAATTTCCCATTTTTCTTTGGAATATAAACCCTTCTAATTTCTCTTGGATTATAATTATTTAGCAAGTTTTGTACTTTTTCTACGTACATATCAAGACTATAATCTGCAATGTCCAAAATAGTTTTTCTATCTGTACCTGCAGTCATACTACCTTTATTATTTTTAATATTTCTATAAGCTAGGAGTATATTGTTTCTTGATTGAATTATATCCATTAATTTGGTAAATTTACTTCCTTTAGAGCTCAGCAAATATAATTCATCAAATACTCTTTGCATATCATAGTATTCATTATTTCTTAATGCTTTTTTCTTTCGAATTGTGTTGCTCAAGTCTGCTAAGTCCTCCTTAACATCTTTTAGTCTTAATCGAACCTTGAATATTTAGTTTTAACATATTAATAAATAAAATTGACTAGAGCCTATCCCTCCACTACTTATTATCATAGCTTCATAGGTACTATGGCTCCGCTCTCACTTAGATTAAGAATAGTTATATATTTCTATTTTCCTATTCAATACTTCTTTGGATTGTAAGCTCCTCCATATTCTAAGCTTTCCACGTTCCATTATGTCTATCATTGTTATAACTTAGGTCATTTCTCTGAGCCAGTTAGCTGAATAACGCCTTTAACGTTATAAGGTTTTTCATACCGGACATTCTTACTAAACCTCACTAACAAACAACTTTGTTTATTGCATTTCTACAATTTCGACTTTTGACTCGTACTTTCGAAATTTCGTCAATTTGCTCTTCTGCAAATATTCTAACCATATTATAACGACCTCCGACCTATCACTACTTGACCACCTCTGGTTCACATTTCGTGTGCTATTGCACTTACGGTAGCTCTCAGCCGACTTCACCGAGCTTATAACAATTAATATCTTACTCTATTAAATGCTATTCGGAGTATTAAGGAAGGCATTTCAAGACGTTACTCTATCATTCTACCTTTCAACATAACAGTTCTTATTACAGAATTTAATTCTGCAACAGTCTAATCTTTTCAATTAGAAACGTGTCGCACGACCAGGTCTATTAACATCACTAACATTTATTTCTTCATTTGATTTACCTTCTACTAATACTTCTAAGTCAAAATCTTTAATTAACTTTTCTACAGTTACTGCCATATATAAAAACCCACCCTCTATTTTTTCTTTTTGTT
>NZ_JAXFPT010000002.1:0-3143 GCF_034179595.1 Clostridium sp. | reverse complement strand
TGTTGTTAATGTAATCGGAAACTCATTAGCAGTTGTTGTTATATCTAAATGGGAAAATCAATTCAATGCTGAGGAAGGAAAAGAATACTTAAAAACAGTTAATGAAATTTAATAATTAAGACTTAATATATAGTAATTAAAGATAATTATAACCCATCACTTCAATAAAACCGAAAAAGATTCAAATGGAAATATAATTTATAGAACAAATGCTGAAGGTAAAGATAATTTGGATATGTATGATACTAAGAGAAGCGATTTAATCGGTACATATGTTTTTCATATCCCGTATATAGGAAAAACTATGCTCTTCTTTAAAAGTAAATTCTGTTTTATTTGGCTTGGAGAACTCTTTACTATATTTTTAATAAATACTTTAGTAAGAATACTTTGGGGCGAAAAACTTGATAAGCCTATTATACATAAAGCAAAACATTAAAAATAAAAATGGTTAGCAATAATATATATTACAAACCATTTTTATTTTTTTGTTGTCTTCTTATTTGTTTTTTGTTGCCTTTTTATTTTAACTCTACAATTTTAATTTTTATTTTTACATTTGATCTAAATAATCTACAGCACTAAGACCAGCTATATCTCCTTGGCCTGCTGCCTTTATACTTTTATATGGCTTTCCAACACAATCTCCTGCTGCAAAGCAACCTTCTAAATTTGTTTTCATATTAATATCAACTTTTATATGTCCATTTTCAATTTCTAATCCTGGAACTAATTCAATTGGAGGTATTGCATTTTTTAGTACAAAAACTCCATCTGTATCTAATTCCCTATTTTCTAAAATAAGCTTATTTACTACTTTTTCACCCTTTATTTCAACTGGGTTATCATGTATTATTTCTATATTCTTATTTAGTTTATAATCATCTTCATAAAGAGGTATATAATATACCTTATCTGCAAATTCACTAACAAAGTTAGCCTCTGCCTCTGCTTCTTTTAAGTATCCAATTATAGAAACAGTCTTACCTTTAAAAAGACGACCATCACAAGTTGTGCAATATCCAACACCTTTACCTACAAAGTCCTCTTCACCCTTAATAGGTTCAACATATTCAACTCCTGAAGCTATAATTACAGTTGTTGATTCATATTCATTGTCTTTAGTAATTAAGCTATAGTATCCATCCATTTGGAATACATTTGATACTCTCTCTTCAGTTATCTCTATTCCCATTTTATTTATATGCTCTTTAAATCTTTCTAGAAGTTCTTTTCCAGGGCCACATGGAAATCCAAGATAATTTTCTATTCCAGGAGCTTTTGTTAAATGTTGACTTAAGTCTTTTTCACCAAAAATTATAAATGATTTATTTCTAATTTTTGCTATCAAAGCTGCTGCAAGTCCTGCTGCTCCACTACCAACTATAGCTATATCATATATTTCACTCATAATCTTCACCCATAAAATTAAATATTTGCTTGTATGAAATCTACAAGTTGTCTTCTAGGTAAAAATCCGATATTAGCATCAACTATTTCACCATTTTCAAATATTATTAATGTTGGAGTACTTTCTATATTAAATCTTCTTACTGATTCAAGATTTTGATCGATATCCATTCTAACAAATTTAACACCTTCAGTTTCTTCTGAAACTTTTTCTAATACTGGTGCTAATGCTTTGCAATGAGGACACCAAGTTGCAAAGAATTCTACTACAACTGGCTTATCACATTCTAAAACCTCTTCTTTAAAATTTGAATCAAATATATCTTTTACCATAAATCTCTCTCCTTTTATACAATGGATAATCTTAATTTATTCCTTTAATAAACTGTTGTCAATTATACATAAATCATATACTTAGAAAGAGATTTACAACTAATTTATAATTTTAAATAATATTGCATATATTATGCTTTCTTTATCATCTCATCAAAGATATTTACTTATTTAAGCCTTATTTTTCATCTTAATTTATGAACTAAGAATAAACATTATAAAATTATTAATTATCAAATCTATCTACCTTAAATAAATTCATATCCTTATTAAACTTACCATCATATAATTCTGTTAGCATCATAGCACCTAATATTGCAAATAAAATTCCATTTGCTCTATACCCTAATAGATACCATAAGTTTTTATTATTTTTATCATCTGGTCCTACAAAGCCTAAATTGTCAGGAGTTGATGCAAAAACTCCACAGTATTTAAATTCAATTTCGATATCTTTAATATCTTTAAACATAGATTTTAATCTGCATTCTAATATATCATATTTTTGTTTTGCAAGACTTTCATCTATACCCTCTATAATATCAATATCTTCTCCGCCTATTATAATTCTATTATCTTTTGTAGTTCTTAAATAATTATAAGGATCTGAATTATCTCTTATTAGTGTATTTCCTTCCCATCCTGTAAAATTAGATACTGGTTTTGTAACTATGTTAAATGTAGTTGTCTTTGTAGCAAATTTTCTATCTGTAAAAAGCTTTGTATTATATCCAGTTGCAACTATTACCTTCTTAGCTTTAACCTTATATCCAAATTCAGTTATTACATCTATATAATCATCATGATAAATCAGTTTTACAACTTCAGTATTTTCATATACTTTTGCACCCATGCTACAAGATACACCTAATAATTGCTTTGTAAATTTATATGGATCAAGCTCTGCTCCACCATTTTTTGATATTATCCCTGCTTTTAAATCAAAGGCAAATTTATTTGTATTTTCATCTATGTATTCAACATCTATTCCACTATTTTTTCTATAAGAATATTCTCTTTCAATAGCACTTATTTCATCTTTTTTAGCTGTGTATAATAATGCATATCTTTTTTTATATTCACATTCATTTCCGTATTGTTCTATAAATTCTGCAATTTCATCAAGTGCTTTAAGCCCTAAGTCATAAGATCTTATAACATTTTCTTTTGTTGTATATTCTGTAAGATTTGATAAATTTTCATCTAATTCATATTGTAAAATTGCTGTTGTTACACTAGTGCTTAGATGTGCTATTCTCTTTTTTTCTAATATAACAGTCTTTACATTTTTTCTTCCAAAATAATATGATGCTATAGCCCCTGTAACTCCACCACCTACTATGCATATATCTGTTTCAATATCTTCTGTTAAATATGGATATTGCTTTTTCTCTTTTTCT
>NZ_JAXFPT010000080.1:0-3809 GCF_034179595.1 Clostridium sp. | reverse complement strand
CTGAACAAGCACTAAGCATCATTATTAATAATACAGACATTATACCTACTATTACTTTTTTTCTCATATATACCTCCTTCAAAGACAACGTAACTATTTTAATATTTTTACATGTTGATTTTCAAGCGATTTTTTGTTTTTTTACATAGTTCACAAAATATTAAAAGTAAAAAAACTAGGCTTTTAGCCTAGTTTTTTCTATTAAGATTCTAAATATTAACTATATAATCTAGCACAATATTATCTTGAAATATCTCTTCACATTGTTGTTATTTATCCTTCTTAAGCATTTCAGCAATAGCTGATATACTTCCTAAAGAAGATAAAGTTTCATTTGGTAATATAAGCTTATTAGCTGGATTATTTGCCATTTCTTTTAAAGCTTCAACTTGTTTTAATGCAATTACAGTTTCATTTGTTCCTGACTCAATAATAGCTTGATTTACTTTTCTAATAGCTTCTGCTTCTGCAAGTGCTATTGCTTCTATTGCCGTAGCCTTACCTTCTGCTTCAAGTAATTGAGATTCTTTTAAACCTTCTGCTTTTCTAATTTGAGCTTCTTTTTGAGCTTCTGCTTCTAATATTCTAGCTTGCTTTTCACCTTCAGCCTTTTCAATTTGAGATCGTCTTTCACCTTCTGCTTGAAGTATCATAGCTCTCTTATCTCTTTCTGCTTTCATTTGCTTTTCCATGGCATTTTGTATTTCAGCTGGTGGAATAATATTTTTAATTTCAACTGAAAGTATCTTTATTCCATATGCATCTGTTATTTCATCTATTATAATAAGTAATTCTTGATTTATTTTATCTCTTCCAGATAAAACTTCATCTAAAGTCATATTACCTATTATATTTCTTATGTTAGTTGTTGCTGAATATACTATACCAGCTTTGTAATCTTCAATATTATATACTGCATCTTGCGCATTTAAAAGCTTATAAAAGACTACATTATCTACTGATATATTTACGTTGTCTTTTGTAATAACCGTTTGTGGTGGAACGTCTATTATTTGTTGCTTTGTTGAAACCTTCTTTCTTACAAAATCAACAAATGGAATAGTAATATGCCATCCTGGTTCTAATACCTTATGAAATTGTCCAAATCTTTCTACTACATAAAGATATCCCGTATTAACAATTTTTATTGATGATAAAATAATACTTAATATTAATACGATAATTACTATAGTAATAATAACTCCTAACATTCTAATAAACCCCCTATTTATATTTATTTATTATAAATTTATTACCTCTTATATCTTTGATAATAAATTTATCACCTTTTTCAATTACTTCTCCTTCATTAACCACTACCCAATATATTCCTGAAATTTTTATTTGTGCTGTATTTTCTATCCTCTCTTCTGCTTCAAATATCATCCCTACATAATTTTCTTCCATAAGTGGCAATGAGTTTATATTTGTTTTAAATTTCTTCTTTACTAAAGGATATCCTACTAAGATTAAAATTAAACTTATAATTCCAAATGCTATTACTTGTATAAGAAAACTTAAAGAAAATAAATTTAAAATCATACTTATTATTGCAGCAAATCCAATCCAACAAAATAAAAATGCACTAGTAGCTAAGTCAATTACTATCATTACTATAGCAACTATAATCCAAAATACTGTTAGAAGCATTTTTTACACTCCCTTTTTCTTTTATATTAATATAGTATAGTTAAAAATTTTAATAATGTTATAATTTATGATTTTATTATAACTTAATAATTATTATTTTAAAATATATTTCTAATCGCTTTAAGAGTTATTTTATATCATTTAAAATATCATGCTTAATCTTTTCTTTTGTTTTCATTGATTTTCTAATATTTTCATTTTATTATGGTTATATATAAACTAAAAACTAGTAAATAATAATTACGATATACTAATGTAATGGAGATGATAAACATGGATTTTATAAAAGTGGCATCAGCTTGTCCTAAAACTAAAGTAGCTGATGTTGAATACAATGTAGGAGAAATTCTAAAATGTATAAAAGAAGCTAACGATAAAGATGCTAAAGCTATAGTTTTTCCTGAATTATGTATAACATCATATACTTGTGCAGATTTATTTCTTCAAGATAGATTAATAAATGAAGCATTAAAAGGAATTGTTTCAATAATGCTTGAAACATCAAACATGGATATGCTAATAGCTGTAGGTGCTCCTCTTTTAAAAGGATGTACTTTATATAATTGTGCATTTATCTTATTTAAAGGAAAGATTCTTGGAATAGTTCCAAAATCATATATCCCAAATTATAGCGAATTCTATGAAAAGAGATGGTTTACTGAAGGTGTTGGAATAACTAATCAAAAAGTTGATTTACCATTCCAAAAAGATATACCATTTGGTACAGACCTAATTTTCTCATCTGATATATTTAACTTTGGAGTTGAGATTTGTGAAGACCTTTGGGTTACTATCCCTCCAAGTTCTTACCTTTCACTTTTAGGTGCAAATATCATATTAAATCTTTCTGCATCAAATGAATTAGTTTCAAAAGCCGATTACAGAAAAAGTTTAATTTCTAATCAAAGTGCTCGTTCAATGTGTGCATATATATATTCATCTGCTGGAGTACATGAATCATCAACAGATTTATTATTTAGCGGACACTTATTAATAAGTGAAAATGGAGCTATATTAAAAGAAAATGAAAGATTCCAAAGAGAAAATGAAGTTATATATGCAGATATAGATGTATTTAAATTAAGATCTGAAAGAATGAAGAATTTAAGCTTTAGAGATGCATCAAAATTTGCACCTTTTAATGTAAGAGTTGTAGAATTTGATTTTGATACTGTAGATGATAAACATTTTGATAGATATATAGATAAACATCCATTTGTTCCTTCAAGAAAAGATGAAATGTCTGCAAGATGCAAAGAAATATTTAATATTCAAGCATCAGCACTTGCAAAAAGACTTGAACATGTAAATTTAAATAAAACTGTTATAGGAATATCAGGTGGACTTGATTCTACATTAGCCTTACTTGTAATAGTTAAGACATTTAAACTTTTAAATATTGATAATAAAAATATAATAGCAATTACAATGCCAGGCTTTGGTACTACAGATAGAACATATAATAATGCTCTTACTCTTTGCAGAGAACTTGGTTGTGATTTAAGAGAAATAAATATAGTAAAATCAGCTCTTCAACATTTTGAAGATATTGGTCATGATAAAAATATACTTGATGTTACTTATGAAAATGTTCAAGCAAGAGAAAGAACTCAAATACTTATGGATATCGCAAATAAAGAAGGCGGTATATTAGTTGGTACTGGTGATTTATCAGAACTTGCCCTTGGTTGGTGCACATATAATGGAGATCATATGTCAATGTATGCTGTTAATCCATCTATACCAAAAACTCTTGTTAGATATTTAGTAAATTATGTGGCTGAAAATGAATCTACTGAAATAGTAAAGGAAACTTTACTTGATATTTTAGATACACCTGTAAGTCCAGAACTTCTTCCAAAGGACGAAAAAACAGGAGAAATAACACAAAAAACTGAAGATATAGTTGGCCCATATGAGTTACATGACTTCTTCTTATATCATTTTATGAAACATGGTTCCTCAAAAGAAAGAATTCTTTTCTTAGCAGAGCATGCATTTAAAGATGATTACTCAAAAGAAGAAATTGAAAAATGGCTTGATAAATTCTTATGGAGATTCTTCTCTCAACAATTTAAGAGAAGTGCCCTTCCTGATGGTCCAAAGGTTGGTTCAATATCTTTAAGCCCTCGTGGAGATCTTAGAATGCCATCTGATGC
>NZ_JAXFPT010000074.1:0-97920 GCF_034179595.1 Clostridium sp. | reverse complement strand
AATTGAAATTGACTATGTAAGTCCAAAAGGAGGTTATACTCCAATAGATCCAGGTAGTTTAGAAAAAGCTTCTATGAGCCCAATTGATTGGAAATATTATACCGACCACAACTTTATAAATAAATTAGGAAATACCTTATCTGCTGATGAAATTAACCCAAAAGATTATGATGTAATTTACTATACTGGTGGACATGGTGTTATATGGGACTTTCCTAATGATACAAAATTACAAGAAATCACAAAAGAAATATATGAAAATGGTGGTATAGTTTCAGCTGTATGTCATGGTGTAGCAGGTTTATTAAACATAACATTATCTAATGGCAAAAACTTAATTGAAGGAATTAAGGTTACAGGATTTTCAAATACTGAAGAAGAAGCTGTAGGAGCTACTAAGCTTGTTCCTTACTTAACTGAAACAGAACTTACAAATAGAGGTGCAAACTATGTTAAAGCTTCAAATTGGGCAGAATTTGCAGTAGAAGATCAAAGAGTTGTTACAGGACAAAACCCATCATCAGGAGCTGCTGTTGCTAGAGAAGTTCTTAAAATTTTAAACTCTAATAAATAATTATAAAGAGTAAAAAAGTAGAAATTATCTACTTTTTTACTCTTTCTTTTTCTCGTTTTCTATTTTATGTCTCTCTACTAATCTACCCATAAAAAATGCAATTACACCAACTCCGATACCTGTTTGCACACAGAAAAGTAAACTTTCTATTTCACCAGGTAACTCTCCTCCAATCCATTTTTCCATAACTGGTGTAAACCAAGGCTCATATTCAGTTCCTTTAATTTCTGAAACAACCTTGCTTCCTGCATCATCTGATCCTCCAAATTCAGCACCTTTTAATGTAAATACTGGTATAACAGCAATTAATATAGCAATAATTAATAAAACTACAACTTTTATTTTAGCATTTTTCATTAAAGTTCCCCTCCATTTAACAATTCAAGTTCATCTAATTCAGATTTTGCATAAGTTTCAAAACCAATCATAATAACAACTGTTAAAATTCCTTCAATGATTGCAAGTGGAAGTTGTGTTGGTGCAAATACTACAAGAAACTTAATTGCTGATGCTAAAACTCCGCCTGTTTCAGATGGATATGCAAACGCAAGTTGCATACTTGTTACGCAATAAGTAAATAAATCACCAATTGCTGCTGCTAAAAAAATACCTACAAATTTATTGATTTTAAGCATTTTGCATAATCTATATATTCCATAAGAAACAAATGGACCTGCAATAGCCATAGAAAATAGATTAGCTCCAAGAGTAGTTATTCCACCATGAGCTAATAAGATTGCTTGGAATAAAAGAACTATAATCCCCAAAATCCCAACTGTTGATGGTCCAAATAATATAGCAGCAAGTCCAGTACCTGTCATGTGTGAACAACTTCCAGTTACTGATGGAATCTTTAAAGATGAAAGTACAAATATAAATGCACCTGCCATAGCAAACATAGTAATTAATCTACGATTCTTAGATATTTTTTTCTTTATTGAAAAATAACCAACTACCACAAAAGGAACACATATAACTCCCCACATAATACAATATTTTGGTGGAAGATAACCTTCCATGATGTGCATTGCATTTGCAGCTGGCTCTATTCCAAAAAGTAATGCAAACGCTGTTGCTAAAGTGAAAATTATTTTTTCTTTTTTATTCATTTTTTCTTCTCCTCTAATATTTTCTAAAATAGATATCATCAAATATAATTAAATTCTTAGGTATAACCTAACTCTTTTTATATGTATATATAAGTTTTAATCTTTAAGCATCTTCTTAAATTCTTGTATACTTTTAGGATAATCTTTTTTATCTTTTAAAAGTCCAGTTTCTACAAGTGATTCATAAACCTCTAGCATGGTCGGTTGTTTAAGATTTGCCTTCTTTAAAATTTCTTTATTCTGAAAAATTTCTAATGGACTTCCATCTGCAATAATTTTTCCGTCATTAAATACAAGAACTCTTTCAGCCCATCTATATGTAAAATCTACATCATGCGTAGATATAAGCATTGTCTTTCCTTCATCTCCAAGTTTTAATAAAACTTCTTCTAGCATAATTGAATTTAATGGATCTAAAGCTGCTGTTGGCTCATCAAAAATTATGATTTCTGACTTCATAGCGATAATATCAGCAATGCTTACACGTTTCTTTTCTCCACCACTTAAATAATGAGGTGGACGATCTTTTAAATGGGAAATATTCATATATTTTAAAGCCTCATTAACTCTTGTTAAGACTTCATCTTTAGGAAGTTTTAGATTCATAGGTCCAAATCCTACTTCTGCCATAACTGTCGATGCAATTATTTGATTATCAGCATCTTGAAATACGATTCCTATGTTTTTTCTAAGTTCTTTTAAATTCTTTTTATTAATTACCATATCTCTATAAATGATTTTTCCTTGCTCTGGCATAAGTACACCATCTATATTTAAGAAAAATGTGGATTTTCCTGAACCATTAGAACCAATTACAGCAATTTTTTCGCCTTCATAAATATCTACACTTACTCCATTTAATGCAGGCTTTCCATTTCCATATGTATAATAAAGATCTTCAATTTTTAATATTAATTCTTTCATAATTATTCCTTCCTATCTTGTACACAACCAAATCAAAATTAAAAAAACTATAAATACTACCGAGAAAACAATCTGCATTATTTCTACACTTTTATGTTCCTCTAAAAACATAAGATCTCCATCATAACATCTAGCTTCCATAGCATCATAATAAGCATTTGCCTTTTTAAGTGAAATAATAAGTATATTGCTTGCAATACTTCCAAATGTATAACAAGAGGTTTTAAAATCACAATATCCTTGACGAGATTTCGCAGAATTTTTCATTTTAATAGATACATCCATTAAGATAAATATATAACGATAAATAAGACTCATAAGTTCTATTATAATCTTTGGTACATGTGCTTTTCTAAGTACACAAATAATTTCTGAAACTGGAGTTGATAACGTCATCATTTCTAGAGCACTTATGCCTGCGAAAACCTTTAAAATTAAAGATATCATTTTTTTAAGCTTAATAGTTGAAGTACATACATAAAAAAATCCAAGATACAAATTATATTGACCTATTGGTTTAGTTGAAAAATCAATTGCAATAGTAAAAGTACTAAGCAAAATAAAGGTAATTGGAATTAATAATACTGATAAATATTGAGTTAATGGCAGTTTTCCTTTAACAACTGTAATATATGCCATTGCGATTATTACTGCAACAGATACATATGGATTATTCAATACAATACAGAGAATCAATGTTAAAATCGAGAAATACACCTTAAATTCAGCATTCCAATCTCTAATTTTTGAAGAATAAGCATAAAAATCAATTGAATATCCTTCTCCATGCTTATGTCCTATTTTATGTCTATTATAAATTTCATTATTATTATGAATACCTTTGTATTTCCATATTAAAAAAGCTATAATAATGAAAAGTATAATAAATAAAATAATGATTTTTTCCATATAAAATCTCCTTTATATTAGAACTTAAACTTATATATCTTAAAAATAAAAAAGCCCTTCTAACAAAAGTGTTAAAAAGACATGATAATAAAACATACTCATTCATATAAAATAAGTAAATAACTCTTCATTAAAACGCCCCCCTATCACTCGTAGAGTTAATGGTGCAAAATATAGGCAGGTCTTCTGACTTAAGAATCATTATTTAAGTACGCCTTCCCTGTTTTACAAGTGACATTAATGTACTTAAACTCCTCTAATACAGCTACGGGATAGTTTAGGAATTTCACCTAATTCCCTTTTAATTAATCAAAATAAAATTAATTTTAATTAAACCTATATTTTAATATTATTTTTTCTAAAATATATTTACAATTATAACATTATCATTATTAATAAAAAAAATCAATTTATTGATTGATAATATAATAATTTTAATAATCTATAAAAACTAAAATAACCCACAAAAATCTAAAATCTAGATTTCTGTGGGTTTTATGGTGGAGATGACGGGTGTCGAACCCGTGTCCGAAAGTAGCTCTGTCTAGCTTTCTACGAGCGTAGTCTGCATATTAAATTTCGCTCTCTAGAACACCTACAGACGGGTAACTAGATCGCTAGCTTCATAAATTCCGTTCCTAGCTCAAAGCTTTGCTAAGCTCGGTTCCCCACTAATAATGACACCAGGATCCTAAATCGTGGGCAATCTAGGGCTGATGAGCAGTCTTATATTAAGCTGCTAATGCAAAATTGTCTTCTGCGTTTATATTTAATGCATACTTTATTATCGAGGCACCATGCTTCCCTCGGCTCGCTTACCAAACTTCACTTACCCCCGTCGAAGCCAAAACATCCCCATGTTGTAAGTTTAATTTGTTAAACGCAATATTTAATTTTGTTTTATGAGTTAATTATATAGCACATATTCTTCACTGTCAACTTACATAATTAATGAAATAACTTGCTATTTAGGTAAAATATTTTAATCATTTTTCAATTTACCTAAATTTCATTATTTTTAAATTTAATCTAAAAAATCTTATTATAAAAAGCCATTAGATGAATTTATCTAATAGCTTTTACATAATCAATTTATAATATTTGCTTTTTTAATTGAGGTTTTTACTATTTTAAATAATATACAACCTATAATTAAATTTATTATAACTGCTGGAATAACTATACTTATAAATAGAGCCTTAAGTTGTGCTGGCAAACCTACTAATTTACTTGCTGAAAATAAAAATACTAAGCCACTTATTAAAGTACCGATTGGAAATACAATTATACATTTTATTGTTTCTCTTTTCTTTTCAGATAATTTTTTTAGTGGCTTAATCTTATTTATAATAAAGATAATAACAAATACAATATTTGCAGTAACTAATTTATCTATAATATTAGGAAGTTGTCCCCCTGGAAATTTAGTAGTCATAGCTGTAAATACACCAGTTATAATCCCTGAAATTAATGAAGTTTTATAGTCTCCATCATTTATAATCATTATTATAAAAAGCATAACAAGAGCAAAATCTGGTTGCATTGGTAAGACAAGTGCTGGTGTAATTTGATGTAGTATAGCTCCTATTCCAAGTAAAAACGCATTAACTATCATTTTCTTAGTATTTTTATTTTCTCTCATAAACCTACCTATACCTAAATTTCTTATAGTATATAATATAGGTTATTTTCTAATATTTTGTACCTAATTTTATTTAATTTAAAATCAGTTTTTATCTAATCAGATATTCTTGCAAGTGATATAGCTGCTATTATAATTAATAATCCTCCAAGTAATTGAAGCATTGTTAATGTTTCACCATAAATTATGTAAGCAAATAAACTTCCAAGTACAGGTTCTAATGAACACAGTATTGAAGCAACTCCTGTTTCTATGTAATCTGTAGCTTTTACATATGATATGTTTGCTATAAATGTGCTTAATATACCAATTGATAATATATTAAGAATTATAAATGCAGGTGATGAATTTGTAGTAACTGCATTATGTATTCCACTAAAGTTTGCAACAAATGCTAAAGCTATTGTACTAAAGATAAATCCATAAATTATCATACTATCTTTTGAATACTTACCAACAAAAAATCTTGGAGTTACAAGTTGAAGTGCAAATAAAAGTCCTGTTAAAAGTCCAATTAATATTCCAACTACATCAAGACCCTTAAGCCCTACACCGAGTATATTTGAAATTAAAATACATCCTATTATTGTAATAGTAATTATAATTGCTTTTTTTGATGTTATTTTTTCTTTAAAGAATATTGCATTAATTATTGTTACCCATATTGGGTTTGTAAACATAAGTACTGTAGCAACTGCTATTGGAACCCTTTGAACTGCAATATTAAATGTTGTAAAAGATAAAGCAAAGGTTACAATACCATAAATTCCACTAATTATAATTCCTTTTAAATCCACCTTAAATGCATCTCTATTGAAAATGCATAAGAATATAAAAAATCCTACTGTTGCAATTAAAGACCTTAAAAACGATATACTCATTGCATCAATTCCTGCGTTTCCTAGTGTTCTACTAGTTACACCCATTACACCCCAAAATAATGTTGCAATAACAACAAGGGTAATACCTTTTTTCTTATTATTCATATAATCTTCCTTTCATAATAATTTTTGCATTTGTTTATGTGCAAGCGCACCGTTTACTATTCTACTACAAATTTTTATTTTTTTCTAAGACAATTATCATATTTTAAAAACAAAAAATCCCCTTATCTATAAGCAGACCGTGGCAATTATAGATAAAAGGATTTTGAGGTTTTGTTATTCTTTATACAACTGGATTTTAACCTATACACAAATGAAGTCAATAAGGTATATCTTTATTATTCCTAATTTTCACTTAAATATTCATCAATTGCTTTTGCAGCATCTTTCCCTGCTCCCATAGCAAGAATAACTGTAGCAGAACCAGTTACCGCATCACCACCTGCATATACACCTTCTTTTGTTGTTTTACCTGAAGTGCCTTCTACAACTATACATTTTCTCTTGTTTGTTTCAAGACCTTTTGTTGTAACTGAAATAAGAGGATTTGGAGATGTTCCTAAAGACATTATAACTGTATCTACATCCATCATAAATTCCGAACCTTCAATCTTAACTGGTCTTTTTCTTCCTGATTCATCAGCTTCTACAAGCTTCATTTTAATGCAATTCATTCCTTTAACCCATCCATTTTCATCTGTTAAAATCTCTATAGGATTAGTTAAAACATCAAAAATCACGCCTTCTTCTTTTGCATGATGAACTTCTTCTTGTCTTGCAGGAAGCTCTTTTTCACTTCTTCTATATACTATATGAGTTTCTGCTCCAAGCCTAAGTGCTGTTCTTGCAGCATCCATAGCTACATTTCCACCGCCTACAACAGCAACCTTTTTTCCTAATTTTATTGGAGTTTTATAATCTTCTTTAAATGCTTTCATCAAATTAACTCTTGTTAAAAATTCATTTGCTGAAAAAACTCCATTAGCATTTTCTCCATCTATCCCCATAAATTTAGGAAGCCCAGCTCCAGATGCTATAAATATTGCTTTAAAGTTTTCTTCTTCTAACAATTCATCAACAGTTATAGTTTTGCCGATAATTACATCAGTTTCTATCTTAACTCCCAACTTTTTTATGTTTTCAATTTCACTCTTAACTACAGTATCTTTTGGAAGTCTAAATTCTGGTATTCCATAAGTTAAAACTCCTCCAGCCTCATGTAAAGCTTCAAATATTGTTACATCATAACCTTTTTTAGCTAAATCTCCAGCACATGTAAGTCCAGCAGGTCCACTTCCTATTACTGCAACTTTAATATTTTTATCATCTTCTTTCTTAGAAAGATCTATATCATGCTCATAGCTCCAATCTGCTACAAATCTTTCAAGTTTACCAATAGAAACCGACTCTCCCTTTATTCCAAGTACGCATTTACCCTCACATTGACTTTCTTGTGGACATACTCTTCCACAAATAGCTGGAAGTGTACTATACTTTGAAATAACTTTAATAGCCTCTTCAAAGTTATTTTCTTTTACTTCCTTTATAAATGCTGGTATGTTTATAGATACAGGACACCCTGTAATACATCTTGGATTTTTGCATTGAAGACATCTATTAGCTTCCTTAACTGCTTCTTTTTCATTATATCCTAAGCATACCTCATCAAAATTTTCAGCCCTTTCTTTTGGATCTTGTTCTCTAACTTTAACTCTTTCCATTACTTCTCACCTCCACAATGTCCGCATCCACCATGATGAGAATCTCCTTCTTTTTCTTTAAGAAAAGCTCTTCCCTCTTCTGTCTTATATATATTTTGCCTTCTCATAGCTTCATCAAAATTAACTAAATGACCATCAAATTCTGGCCCATCAACACATGCAAACTTTATTTCATCTCCTACAGTTACCCTACAAGCTCCACACATACCAGTACCATCTATCATAATAGGATTTAGACTAACTGTTGTAGGAATATCTAATTCTTTAGTTAGATTACACATAAACTTCATCATTATCATAGGGCCTATAACAATTGCTTTATCGTAATTCTTTTTTTTCTGTTTAACTAAATAATTTAACATATCCGTAACTCTTCCATTAAATCCATAAGAGCCATCATCTGTTGCAATATAAAGATTATTAGAAACCTTTCTTAGTTCATCCTCTAATATCAATAATTTTTTACTTCTACTTCCTAATATTACGTCAACATCTATTTTTCTATCTTTCATCCATTTAACTTGTGGATATATAGGAGCTGCTCCAACTCCACCAGCTATAAATACTATTTTTTGATTTCTAAGCTTTTCTAAATCCTCATCTATAAATTCACTTGGTTTTCCAAGAGGTCCTACAAAATCTTTTACATAATCTCCAACTTCATAATCTGATAATTCTTTAGTTCCTTGTCCAACTACTTGAAATACTATACTTACAGTTCCTTTATCCTTATCAAAATCTGAAATAGTCAAAGGTATTCTTTCTGATTTTTCATCGCTTCTAACTATTACAAATTGTCCAGGTTTTGCTGACTTAGCAACTCTCTTTGATTCTATCTCCATAAAATATATATTATATGCTAGCTCTCTTTTTGAAACTATCTTATACATTTTAAACTTACCCCTTATTTATTAATTTATTAAAAGCTTCCATAATTATTATTGGAAGCTTTTAAATAGTCCTATATTATTAGAAGTTTACTTCTTCACCATAGAATGATGCTTTATATATTCTTTCTATTTCTTCTGGAGTTACTTTTCTTGGATTAGTTGCTGTGCAAGCATCTTCAACTGCATTTTTAGACATAAATGATAAATTCTCTAATAATTCTTTTTCATCTATTCCATATTCTTTAAATGTAGCTGGTATATTTAATTCCCTATTTAACTCTTTTATTAAATTAACCAATGATTTTGTTAATTCATCTTCATTATTTCCATCTAATCCTAGCGTATTAGCTATTTTTGCATATCTTTTTGCACATACTTTAGAATTAAATTCTATTACTGAAGGAAGAAGTATAGCATTAGCACAACCATGAGGTACATGGAATACACCTCCAATTTTATGAGCCATTGAATGAACTATACCAAGCGAAACATTACTAAATGCCATACCTGCTAAACATTGTGCATCATGCATTTCACTTCTTGCAAATTCGTCTCCATTATATGAATTTTCAATATTATCTCTAACCATTTCAATTGCTTTTAAGGCTAATGGATCTGTAAAATTATCTGCACTAGTTGAAACATATGCTTCTATTGCATGAGTCATAGCATCCATTCCTGTGTGAGCAACTAATTTAGGTGGCATTGTTTCTGCAAGATCTGGATCTACTATCGCTATATCTGGAGTTATATTAAAATCTGCTATAGGATATTTTATTTTAGCCTTATAATCAGTTATAACTGAAAATGCAGTTACTTCTGTAGCTGTTCCACTAGTTGAAGCTATAGCTATAAACTTAGCTTTCTTTCTTAATTCAGGTAATTTAGATGAATTTATTGCTTCTTCAAATGTAAAATTTGGATACTCATAAAAAATCCACATTGCCTTTGCTGCATCTATTGGAGAACCTCCACCTAATCCAACTATCCAATCTGGATTGAACTTTCTCATAGCTTCTGCACCCTTCATTACAGTTTCAACTGATGGATCAGCTTCTACCCCTTCAAAAACCATAACTTCAAGTCCAGCCTCTTTTAAATTATTTTCAATCTTTTGCAAGAAACCAAATTTTCTCATTGAGCCTCCACCCATTACTATCATTGCCTTCTTGCCTTTTATTTCTTTTAATGCATCAATTGAGCCTTTTCCATGATAAATATCTCTTGGTAATGTAAAACGTACCATAAACAAAACTCCTTCTAAAATATATTTATAAGCAAATCATTCTCCCACCATTAAGTATTAATTTAAGATTATTGCTTAATTTACATCTATATAATTTTATTTTATAGTTTTTATTTTATGATAAAATTTTCTTCGATAATTACATAATTGAGGCTCTAATAAATTTCTTATAATAAAAAGAGTACTCTAAGTTAATTAGAATACTCTTTTTATTAATATCTATTTCTATTTTTTAATTCTCTTTGCACTTCTCTATTATGAGCTTTTTCAAGTAATGAATTTCTCTTATCATAATCTTTTTTACCCTTACAAACTCCAAGTGCAACTTTAACTCTTCCATTTTTAAGATAAAGAGATAAAGGTATAAGAGTAAGACCTTCTCTTGATACAAGTCCTGCAAGTCTTCCTATCTCTTGTTTATGAAGAAGAAGTTTTCTATCTCTTAATGGATCTACATTAAATATATTTCCTTGTTCATAAGGACTTACATGCATTCCTCTTATAAAAATCTCACCATTTCTTACTTCAGCATAACATTCTTTAAGATTTGCTCTACCATTTCTTATAGATTTTACTTCTGTTCCAACTAATGCTAATCCAGCTTCGATTGTTTCTTCTATAAAATAATCGTGTCTTGCTTTTCTATTTTCTGCTAAAGAATTTGAGTTTTTCTTTCTTACCATATCTTTCACCTACTTTTATTTGCCATTATACAAGTTAATAAAATTATATTATATATTTAACCTATTATCAATTATATATAAAAAGTGCACTAAAATATAATTTTAAATATTTCTAAATAAATGAAGCTACCATCTATTATATTTATAAATAAATGATAGCTTAAATTTAGATTAACTTAATTAAAATTCATCATCTTCTATTGTTTCTTCAGCATTAGCTAATGCTTCTTTTACTTCTTTTTTAACTTGTGGAATTTTTTCCTTAAATTCTTTTAAAGCTTCTTCTTCCATTTCTTCCTCTTCTTCTTTTATTAAATCAAAGTAAATTTCTCTATTTGCAATATCTACTCTACTACATTTAACTTTAACTTCATCCCCTAATCTATAGATGTTCTTTGTTCTTTCTCCAATTAAAGCTAAATGATTTTCATCATATACATAATAATCATCTTCTAAAGAATTTATACGGATTAATCCTTCTATTGTGCTTGGAAGCTCAACAAACATACCAAATGATGTAACTGAAGAAACAATTCCTTCAAATTCTTCTCCAATTCTATCTTGCATATATTCAGCTTTCTTTAAATCATCAACTTCTCTTTCAGCTTCTTGAGCTACTCTTTCTGTTTCAGAAGATTGTTTTGCTGCATAGTCAACTATTCCAATTAACTTCTTAGCTCTTCCAGAATCAATCTTACCATTTATTTGTTCTTTAATTATTCTATGAATTTGAAGGTCTGGATATCTTCTGATTGGTGAAGTAAAGTGACAATAATATCTTGCTGCTAAACCAAAATGCCCAAGACTTTCTGGTGAGTATCTTGCCTTCATCATTGATCTTAAAAGAAGTGTACTTACTACAGTTTCTTCTTTCTTTCCTTTTACTTTTTCTAATACTTCTTGAAGAGTTCTTGGATGTATATCTTGAGTCCATTTCATTGTGTATCCAAGGTTGTATATAAATTCTCTAAACTTTGCAAGCTTTTCTTCATCTGGATTTTCGTGAACTCTATATACAAATGGTAAGTTAGTCCAATACATATATTCAGCTATAGTTTCATTACACGCAAGCATGAATTCTTCTATTATTCTATTTGCAATTTCTCTTGGATAAGGCTTGATTTCGATTGGTTTACCTAAAGAATTTAAAGTTATCTTTGCTTCTTCAAAGTCAAAGTCAATTGCCCCTCTTCTCATTCTCTTTTTATTTAATATATTAGCAAGCTCTTCCATAGCTAAGAAATCATCATATAAGTAATCATATTTCTTTATTAACTCTTCATCTTTATCTCTAAGTATCTTAGTTACATCTGTATAAGTCATTCTTTCATTAGTTCTTATAATACCTTCATGTATTTCATGATCTAATATTTTACCATTTTTATCTATAGTCATTATACAGCTTAATGTTAATCTATCAACTTTAGGATTAAGTGAACATATACCATTTGAAAGCTTCTTTGGAAGCATAGGTATAACTCTATCTATAAGATATACTGATGTTCCTCTTTTTAACGCTTCTTTATCTAGTGGATTACTTTCTTTAACATAATGAGTTACGTCTGCTATATGAACACCTAATTTATAATTTCCATCTGGTAATCTTTCTATTGAAACTGCATCATCTAAGTCTTTAGCATCTTCACCATCTATTGTTACCATTCTTAAATTTCTAAAGTCTGTTCTTCTTTTATATTCTTTAGGATCTATCTCTTCTTCAATCTTATCTGCAAAATTTAACACCTTTTCTGGGAATTCTTCTGGAAGTCCAAATTTCTTTATTATTGTAAGGATATCAAGTCCCTTGTCTCCCTTTTGTCCTAATACTTCTTTTATTACACCTTCAGGACTTCTTCTTTTTTCTGGCCATTTTGTAATTTCTACTATTACAACATCTCCATCATTTGCACCATTTTTATCTTTTTTAGAAACAAATATATCTTGGTGTAATCTTGTATCTTCTGGCACAACAAAACCAAAATTTTTACTATTTTCATAAATTCCGATTATTGTTTTATTTGCTCTTTCTATTATTTCGGCAACTTCACCTTCTCTTTTTTTACCATTTATATCATCTCTAGTTAAATGAACTAATACTCTATCACCATTCATAGCTCCATTCATTGATGATGATGGTATAAATACATCTTTTTCGCCTTCTGTATCAGGTATTAAAAATCCAAAACCTCTTGCATGACCTTGAAGTCTTCCTGAAATTAAACCTATTCTTTCTGGAATAGCATATTTATCATTTTTATTTCTAACAACTAAGCCTTCTCTTTCCATAGTTTTTAATACCTTTTTAAAGGCCCTATATTCATCTGCTTTTATATCAAATACAGCTGTTAATTCTTTCAAATCCATTGGTTTATATGCTTCTTCACGCATGAAATCTATTAATGTATTCTTTATTCCCATATTTTCCTCCAATTTATATATAATAGCTTAATATATTTTATCCATTGTTTTTATATATTATTCTCTATCTATAGTAACACATTATTCTTGTAAATTCCTCTATTAGAAAATAATATACAAAAAGCTATCATTTCATATAAAATGATAGCTTCTTATTAACTAAATAAATATTTTAAAATAATATTCCACCAAATTTTAATATAAGTGGAGCAAATACAACTGCAACTATTGTCATGAGTTTGATTAATATATTCATAGATGGTCCTGATGTGTCTTTAAATGGATCTCCAACAGTATCGCCAACTACTCCTGCTTTATGACACTCGCTTCCTTTTCCGCCATATGCTCCGCCTTCTATATATTTTTTAGCATTATCCCAAGCACCACCTGCATTTGCCATTAAAATAGCCATCATAACTCCTGTTACAACTGCTCCTGCTATTAATCCTGCAAGTGCTTCTGCTCCTAAAAGCAATCCAACTACTATTGGTGATAATATTGCTATTATTCCTGGGATTATCATTTCCCTTAAAGCAGCTCTTGTTGATATTTCAACACAAGTTGAATAATCTGGTTTGTCATCGCCCTTTAATATACCTGGCTTTTCTTTAAATTGTCTTCTAACTTCTTCTACCATTTGTCCTGCTGCCTTACCAACTGACTGCATTGTAAGTGCTCCAAATAAAAATGGAAGCATTCCACCTATAAGAACTCCAGCTAAAGTTAATGGGTTTAAAAGATTTATAGAATTTAACTTTACAACTTGAGTATAAGATGCAAACAAAGCTAATGCAGTAAGTGTTGCAGATCCTATTGCAAAACCTTTACCAATAGCAGCTGTTGTATTACCAACTGAATCAAGTTTATCTGTAATTTCTCTAATACCTTCATTTAATTCACTCATTTCAGCAATACCACCTGCATTATCAGCTATTGGGCCATATGCATCTACTGCAATTGTTATAGCACTTGTAGACAACATTCCTACTGCTGATAATGCAATTGAATATAAACCTACAAGAGAGTCTTCTGCTCCACCAGTTTTAAAGAATGAAATTAATATACCAATTACTATTAATATTATAGGTATAACTATTGACTTCATTCCAACTGAAAGACCAGCTATTATATTAGTGGCTGCTCCTGTTTGACATTCCTTAGCAATAAATTTTACTGATTTATAATCTGATGATGTATATATTTCTGTGAATTTTCCAATTAACAATCCAATACATATTCCAACTACTACTGGAATAAATAATTTTAAATCTTTAAATAAGTAATAACATAAAACACCACTTAATATAAGTGCTATTAAACCTGCTAAAAAGCTTCCTAAATTTAAGGCCTTTTGTGGATCATCACCTTCATAATATCTAACTACACACATACCTATAAGTGATGAAATAATGCCAATTGATGAAAGGATTAAGGGATAAAGCATTGCATTTTTATTAATTAATACACCAAGCGTTATAGCTGAAATTATTGATCCAACATATGATTCAAAAAGATCAGCTCCCATACCACAGACATCTCCAACATTATCTCCAACATTATCAGCAATTACTGCTGGATTTCTTGGATCATCTTCTGGTATACCAACTTCAACTTTTCCAACTAAATCTGCACCAACATCAGCAGCTTTTGTATATATGCCACCACCAACTCTCGCAAATAATGCTATAGATGATGCTCCAAGTCCAAAACCTGTTATATATTCAACATTTACATCAAATATTAATACTAAAATAGTTAGCCCTGTAATTCCAAGCCCTACAACGGAAAGACCCATAACAGTTCCCCCTGAGAAAGCTACTCCTAATGCACTTTTAATTCCATGTTTTGCTGCACTTGCAGTTCTAACATTTGCTTTAACAGCAATCTTCATTCCTATAAATCCAGCAAACATTGAAAATGTAGAACCTAATAAAAATGCTATAGCAGTCTTATAGCTTAGGAATATTAGAATCAATAAAAAAACACACACTATAAATACTGAAAGATATTTATATTCTCTTTTTATAAAAGCCATAGCACCTTCTTCTATATGTGATGCTATTTCCTTCATTTTCTTATTTCCTGAATCTTTACTTATAATATTTTTAGCAATAAAGCCTAAAGAAACTAAGGAAATAATTCCACATACTAATGGTAATGCTAATAATTCCATATTAACCACCTCTTATAATTTTTTAGTACCTATATTTTTTAAAGTACTAATATATAATTATGAGATTAATATTTTTATTAGAATTAAATTTAAAAAAGCTAGTCATAATGACTAGCTTTTTATTTTAACTTGTGATTCCCACACATGTTATATTAAATTTAAAACAATTGTGTTTATAGCAAATAGTAACATTCCTATTACAGTTACTCTCTCTAGCATAACTTCTTTTGTTCTTGATTTATTTCTTGAGAAAAATGTATCATTATTACTACCTTGAATCAGTCCACTTAAAGCATCTGATTTACTTGGTTGCATAAGTACTGAAACTACGATAATTATTCCTAGTATAACCTCAAGTACTAATAACGCCGTTTGCATGGGAACACCTCCTAATATTTAACCACTTTTTATACTATTTAACTCACTTAGTATATCATAAACAGTAATTTTTTTCTATACTAAATTCTTAAAATAGTATAAGCTTCATAAATATTATAACAAGTTTTATATTCTTATTAATGATTCTCTATACTACTTTCTTATGTTAAAGAATGCATCTCTTCCTCTATATTCAGCTACTTCGTCTAATTCTTCAGCTATTCTTAATAATTGGTTATATTTAGCAACTCTTTCTGATCTTGCTGGTGCACCAGTCTTAATTTGACCTGCATTTACAGCAACAACTAAATCTGAAATTGTTGTATCTTCAGTTTCACCTGATCTATGTGAAATTACTGCAGTATAACCTGCTCTGTTAGCCATTTCAATAGCATTTAAAGTTTCTGTTAATGTACCGATTTGGTTAAGTTTTATAAGAAT
Source organism: Clostridium sp. (assembly GCF_034179595.1). GTDB lineage: Bacteria > Bacillota > Clostridia > Clostridiales > Clostridiaceae > Clostridium. The sequence goes on along the minus strand of NZ_JAXFPT010000074.1, from coordinate 81,928 downwards.
TGAGTTTGCAATTCCCATTTCAATACCCATCTTTAATCTTTCAGTATTAGTTACGAATAAGTCATCACCAACTAATTGGATCTTGTTTCCTAATCTTTCAGTCATTATCTTCCAACCTTCGTAATCTTCTTCTGCCATACCATCTTCAATTGAGATTATTGGGTATTTGTTTACTAAGTTTTCGTAGAATCCAACCATTTCTTCTGGTGATAATGTCTTACCTTCATGTTTTAATACATATTTACCATCTTCGAAGAATTCTGATGAAGCTGGGTCTAGAGCTATGAACATATCTTTTCCTGGTTCAAATCCTGCCTTTTTAATAGCTTCAATTATAACTTCGATAGCTTCTTCGTTTGATTTTAAGTCTGGTGCGAATCCACCTTCATCACCAACACCTGTTGAATATCCTTTTTCATTTAATAAACTCTTAAGAGCATGATATACTTGTGAGCACATTCTTAATGCTTCTTGGAAGCTTTCTGCTCCAACTGGCATAATCATAAATTCTTGTAAATCTACTGAGTTATCAGCATGTTCTCCACCGTTTATGATATTCATCATTGGTACTGGTAATACTTTTGCATTAACTCCACCAACATATTGATATAAAGGTAAACCTAAGAAGTTTGCAGCAGCTCTAGCTACAGCTAATGAAACACCTAATATAGCATTTGCTCCTAATTTACCTTTGTTTTTAGTTCCATCTAATTCTATTAAAGTTTTATCAATGAAAGTTTGATCTAAAGCATTTAATCCAATTAATTCATCAGCAATAACTTCATTAACATTCTTTACTGCTTGAAGAACTCCTTTTCCATTAAATCTTTCTTTATCTCCATCACGTAATTCAACAGCTTCGAATACACCTGTTGATGCACCTGAAGGTACTGCAGCTCTTCCTACTGTTCCATCTTCTAAATATACTTCAACTTCTACTGTTGGGAATGATCTTGAATCTAAGATTTCTCTTGCTAAAACGTCTACTATTTCTGCATATTGTTTCATTTTAAATTCCTCCTTAACAATCAAATACATTAGATATTATTTACAACATCTTTTATTTTTATAAATACTTGATTGCACTTTTTATTTAAATACATTATAATGCATTTTATTGATATTTTCAATCAATTGAAATTAGTTTTCAATTTATTAATATTAGTTATTATTTTATAATATTAGTAATTATTTATTTACTAGCTTTTTGATTTAAATCATATACTTAAGTACTCTAAATCCAATTATTTTTCATAAATTTAAACAAATAAAAAAGCCCTAAAAGGACTTTTTTATTTTAATTATATGGTATTTTATTTTTTTTGAAATATTTATCTAATTCACTTCTCCAATAATTACACAATTTAGGGTCTTTTTCTTCTATATAATATAAAAATTCATCTAATACCTTAAGCTTATTAAATCTCTTCATTAAATGCCTTGGAAAATCCATTTTTCTCGTATAACATCCTTTAGGATCTATCATCCTAAGTTCTAAATTTTCAGTTACATATACATCCTTACATCTTGTATCTATCTTTGTAAAGCCAAGTCTTTTAAATTCTTTAAGTAATTTATATAATTTTATAGACAATTCCTTACTTAAACCGTTTCTTTTTATGTATTTGTCTAATCGTACTCCACATACCTTTTCTCTTACAATATATAGTTTTCCATAGGTATATATATTAGGAAAATATTTGGATTTTTTAGTTTTTCTAAAAATATATGCTTCTGATTTACAAACTTTTTCTTCTAAAAATATCTTTATTACTTTATTATTTGGAAGTTCATATACTATTCCATTATTACCTTCACCTAAGTATTTTGCTTTTTTAAATAGTTTCTCTGTTTTATAGTCTAAACAAGCAGAATAAGCATAATTTTCTTTCATATATAATCATCCTATATATTCTTTCTATTAATATATATTATTAAACTTATTATTTATTGTGATAAACTTATATACATAGCAAAAAAGAACTCACATAAAATATGTGAGTTCTTAGTTAAAATAAACTTAATTATTTTATTAATGAATGTCCTGTCATTTCTTCTGGTGCTTCAAGGCCCATTTCATGTAACATAGTTGGTGCTATATCTGATAACTTACCATTTTCTAATGATTTACCTTTTGCATCATTGCTTACCCATACAAATGGTACTGGATCAGTTGTATGTGCAGTAAATGGAGCTCCTGTTTCAGGGTCTATCATTACTTCTGCATTTCCGTGGTCAGCAGTTATGAATAATGATCCGTTCTTTTCTAAAATCTTATCAGCTATTTTTCCTAAGCATTCATCAACTGTTTCAATTGCTTTAACAGCTGCTGGAATTACTCCTGTATGTCCAACCATATCTGGGTTAGCATAGTTTAATATGATCATGTCATATTTGTCACTGTCTATTCTCTTAATTAATTCTTCTGTTACTTCATAAGCGCTCATTTCTGGCTTTAAGTCATAAGTAGCAACCTTAGGTGATGCTATTAATGCTCTATCTTCATTTTTATTTGGCTTTTCAACTCCACCATTGAAGAAGAATGTTACGTGAGCATATTTTTCAGTTTCAGCTATTCTTAATTGATTTAATCCTTTGTTTGCAACAAATTCACCTAAAGTATTCTTTAGTGTTTGTGGTTTAAATGCTACCATAACACCTTCAAAAGTCTTATCATATTGAGTCATTGTAACAAATGTTAAATCTAATTTTTCAGCATTGAAGCCATCAAAATCTTTTTGAGTTAAAGCTCTTGTAAGTTCTCTTGCTCTATCTGGTCTGAAGTTAAAGAATACTACTGAATCTCCGCTCTTAACTGTTGCAGTTGGTTCTCCGTTTTCTAAGATTACTGTAGGAACTACGAATTCATCAGTTTTATCATTCTTGTATGATTCTTCTATAGCTTCTATAGCACTGTTTGCAGTGTTTCCAGTTCCTCTTACTATTGCATTGTAAGCAAGTTCAACTCTTTCCCATCTATTATCTCTATCCATTGCATAGTATCTACCATTTATTGTAGCAATCTTTCCTACGCCAATTTCTTTCATCATTTCTTCAGTTTTTTCTATAAATTCTTTACCTGATGAAGGTGCAACGTCTCTACCATCCATGAATGCATGAACGTAAACTTTTGTTAATCCTTCTTTTTTAGCAAATTCTAAAAGTCCTTTTAAGTGGTTTATGTGTGAGTGAACTCCACCATCTGATAATAATCCCATTAAGTGTAATGCTGAATTATTTTCTTTAGCGTTTTTCATAGCCTTTAAAAGTTCTTCATTTTCAAAGAATTCTCCATCAGCTATAGCCTTAGTTATTCTAGTAAGTTCTTGGTATACTATTCTACCTGCACCTATATTTAAGTGTCCAACTTCTGAATTACCCATTTGTCCTTCTGGAAGACCAACAGCCATTCCTGAAGCTTCAAGTATTGAATGTGGATATTCCTTAATTAATCTATCGAAATTTGGTTTTTTAGCTAATGAAACAGCATTACCATCTGAAGCTTTTGCTATTCCAAATCCATCTAATATCATTAACATTACTGGTTTTTTTGCCATAACTATTCCCTCCATTTTATATCTATTTCTAATAAAACATCTCTTATATTATTTGTCGTTTTTTCATTTATATTATACTATACTAAAATATAATAAACAATAAAAAGCAATAGTATGAAAGAATTAGTATTATTCAATCATGACTATTGCTTATATGTTATTCTACTCTGCTTTAATCTTAGTAGTTAACTATTGCAGCAAAGTCTGAAGCTACTAAACTAGCTCCACCAACTAAAGCTCCGTCTATATCTGATTGAGCCATTTGTTCTTTTATAGTAGCAGGTTTAACTGATCCACCGTATTGGATTCTTACTTTATCAGCAACTTCTTTTCCAAACATTTCAGCTACAACGTTTCTGATAGCAGCTATAGTTTCGTTAGCTTGTTCTGATGTAGCAGTTTTTCCTGTTCCAATAGCCCAGATTGGTTCGTAAGCTATAACAACTTTTTCTGCTTGTTCTTTAGTTAATCCTTCTAAGTCAGCTTTTATTTGTGCAGCTAAAACTTCTACATATTTTCCTGATTCTCTTTGTTCTAAAGTTTCTCCACAGCAAAGAATAGGAGTTATGTTATGTGCTAAAGCAGCTTTAACTTTCTTGTTGCAAGTTTCATCAGTTTCGTTGAAGTATTCTCTTCTTTCGCTATGTCCGATTACTACATAGTCAACTCCCATAGCTTCAAGCATTACAGGTGAAACTTCTCCTGTGAAAGCTCCTTGTTCTTCAAAATGCATGTTTTGAGCAGCAATTTTTATGTTTGATCCCTTAGCAGCTTTTATAGCAGCATCTAAGCATACAAAAGTTGGGCAAAGTACTACGTCACAAGTAGCATCCTTTACTAATGGTTTAAATTCATTTATAAATTCTACAGCTTCTGCTGGAGTTTTATGCATTTTCCAGTTTCCTGCGATTATTGGTTTTCTCATTAAAATCACCTCTAAAATCTTTTATGTTAACTTAAACTAGCCACTCGTTAACCTACTAAGAGCTCTGAGTGGCTAATATTTATTTATAAAAACTATTTATTATTTAAAGCAGCTATACCAGGTAATACTTTACCTTCTAAGAATTCAAGTGATGCTCCGCCACCAGTTGAGATGTGAGTCATCTTATCTCCGAATCCTAAGATATTTACAGCTGCAGCTGAATCTCCACCACCGATTATAGTAGTTGCGTTTGATTCTGCCATAGCTTTAGCTACTGCAATAGTACCCTTATTGAAGTTTTCGAATTCGAATACTCCCATTGGTCCATTCCAGATAACTGTTTTAGCATCTTTAATTGCATCTGCATATAATTTTTCTGTCTTTGGTCCGATATCTAATCCCATGTTTCCAGCAGGAATGTTTTGATCTTCAGTTATTGTAGCTTCTACATTTTTGAATTCTGTTGCTACTCTGTGGTCTACTGGTAATAAGAAATTAACTCCCTTAGCCTTAGCTTTTTCGATCATTTCTTTAGCATATTCAATTCTATCTTCTTCAACTAATGAAGTTCCGATTTCATATCCTTGAGCCTTTAAGAATGTGTAAGCCATTCCTCCACCGATTATTAAAGTATCTACTTTATCTAAAAGGTTGTTTATAACAGCGATCTTATCTGAAACTTTAGCTCCTCCTAAGATTGCAACGAATGGTCTTTCTGGATTTTCAACAGCATCTCCTAAGAACTTTAATTCTTTTTGGATTAAGTATCCGCATACTGCTGTATCTATAAAGTCAGTAACTCCAACTGTTGAGCAGTGAGCTCTGTGAGCTGTTCCGAAAGCATCGTTTACGAAAATTTCAGCAAGTGAAGCTAATTCTTTTGAGAATTCTTCTCCGTTCTTAGTTTCTTCTTTTCTATATCTTGTGTTTTGTAGTAAAACAACATCTCCGTCTTTCATTTCTGCTACTGCTTTTTTAGCGTTTTCACCAACAACGTTATCATCTGCTGCAAAAACAACTTCTTTTCCAAGCATTTCGCTTAATCTCTTAGCAACTGGTGCTAATGATAATTCTGGCTTTGGTTCTCCCTTTGGTTTACCCATGTGTGAGCAAAGGATTACTTTAGCTCCGTTATCTACTAAGTATTTGATAGTTGGAAGTGCTCCATTTAATCTGTTTTCGTCAGTTATAACTCCATCTTTTAGTGGAACATTGAAGTCGCATCTTACTAAGACTCTTTTACCTTTAACATCTATATCTTCTATAGTCTTTTTATTGAAGTCCATTTCTTTCACCTCTTATAAATTTTACGTATTTTAAAATAGTCTGGCCTTATAGCCTTATACTACAAAACCAGACTTATAAAACTTTTTATATTTACTATCTAATCAATAGACTACTTTAAGTTAGCGAAGTATCCTAAAGTTCTGATTAATTGGTTAGTGTATGACATTTCATTGTCGTACCATGAAGCAACTTTAACTAATTGTTGTCCGTTAACTTCCATGATCTTAGTTTGAGTTGCATCGAATAATGATCCGAAGCTTATTCCGATTACGTCTGATGATACTATTTCATCTTCAGTGTATCCGAATGATTCGTTTGCAGCATCTTTCATTGCAGCGTTTATTTCTTCTACAGTTACGTTCTTGTCAAGTACGCAAACTAATTCAGTTAATGAACCAGTTATTACAGGAACTCTTTGAGCGTTTCCGTCTAATTTACCAGCTAATTCTGGGATAACTAATCCGATTGCTTTAGCAGCACCAGTTGAGTTAGGGATGATTGAAGCTGCAGCAGCTCTAGCTCTTCTTAAATCTCCTTTTCTGTGTGGAGCATCTAATGTATTTTGGTCATTTGTGTAAGCGTGGATTGTAGTCATGAATCCTTCTTTTAATCCAAATGAATCATTTAATACTTTAGCCATTGGAGCTAAACAGTTAGTTGTACATGAAGCACCTGATATAACTGTGTCGTCTGCCTTTAAGATTTCGTTGTTTACGTTGTATACAACTGTTGGTAGGTCGTTTCCAGCTGGAGCTGAGATAACAACTTTCTTAGCGCCTGCTTCTAAGTGAGCTGAAGCCTTTTCTTTTGAAGCGAAGAATCCAGTACATTCTAAAACGATATCTACTCCTAATTCTCCCCATGGTAATTCAGCTGGGTTAGCGTTTGCAGTAACTTTGATTTCTTTTCCGTTAACTACGAAAGCTCCTTCTTTAACTTCGATTTCACCATCGAATCTTCCTTGTGCTGAATCATATTTGAATAAGTGTGCTAACATTTTAGCATCTGTTAAGTCGTTGATTGCAACTACATTGAATTCTGGGTTGTTTATCATTAATCTTAATGCTAATCTTCCTATTCTTCCAAAACCGTTAATTGCTACGTTTACCATAATGTAATACCTCCTAAAAATAGCTTTTATAAAAAATTTTTTTTATAAACAAATTGATTAAAATTTCTACTTAACATTATTTAATACTTTTAGTATTTCATGTCCAGTAGCTTCATCGGTGACTAATACACCATTTTTGTTATTTCTTTGAGTCACAATAATTGACTCTACTTTATTTTTTCCACCAGCCACAACAATATGCGTGTTAATTTTTCTGGCTTCATTAATATTTATTCCAATAGCGGTTCTATTTGAAACCACTTTTGAATCTTTATCAAAATAAAATCCAAAAGCTTCTCCTACAGCTTTAAGCTTTTCTAATTTAGAAATACTTTCATCTGAAAGTCCCCTTTTTTGAGCCATCTCAAAAGCATTACCTACACCATAAAGGAAAATATCTGCATGATGTATACTTTCAACAACTTGCTTTATTGATTTTTCTTGCTTTAAAGAATTTAAAATTTCTAAACTAGCATCTTCAGGAACATGAAGCATTTTGTAAGTACCATTCACTTTTTTTGCAAGAGAGGCTACTAATGTATTTCCTTGTACTTCTACATTTCTTCCCATTCCACCTCTTGCTGGAACTACTAATACATTTGATATATTTCTAACTCCTTCAAATGCTTCAACAACTTCTTTAACTGAACTCCCCCCAGTTAAAGCAATTATCGAATTATTTTTAATTATTTTCTTTAAATAATTTGAAGCAGCTTTGCCTATATCTTTAAGAACTGAAGGATTTGTATCTACATCTCCTGAAACTATTATAACATCTTTTAGAGAAAGCTTTTCCTTAATCTCTTTTTCCATGTCAGATAATCCTTTAACTTCATGAATAAAGCTATTAAGTTTATCAACTATTTCTTCTCCAATTTTTGTTACATTCATACCAGATGTATTAATTTCTATTAATCCTTGATCTTTTAAAAAGCTTATTTCTGTTCTAACTACTCTTTCGCTTAATGAGAGTTCGTTTGCTAAGCCTCTTCTACCTATGGGTTGATTTAAAAATATAGTCCTTAATATATTGTACCTTTTTTCGAGTACCCTAACAAGTTCAGGAACTATCTTCTTTTGTAATGCTAATATTTCCTGCAACTCCAACACTCCTTTTGGTCACAATCCGTCCCACACTTATTATTTTCGTCCCACAAGAATATTATAAATTAAATTTATCCATTTTTAAAGTATAAATTTAAATTTTTTTGATTTTTTTACTTGTTTTATTTTAACAATATGTAAATATTTAAATATTTAGAAATTTTTTAATAGATTTACTTTTACTTAAACTTAATAATAAATCTTTATTTTTATTTTTCCACACTTCCAATTAATATATTCATTCAATATTTTTAATATAAATCTACTAATTTTATTAATATATACTTTATTATAATATCTTAAATATATTAATCAGCTTTAAATTCCATGACTTCATATAGCATTGTTGGAATTTTTATTTCTTCTGTTTTTATTTTTTGTTTATATTTTTTCAAATCTTCCATAGTTTTTTTAGATACAGCTTCACTTGTTGATGGTGCATAATCTATCATTTTTTCTTTAATTCCTAATTGTTGCATATTTTGAGATCCACTTTTAAAACTTCCACGTTTTACGCTTTCACATAGATTAACTGTAGTTTTATCTATGCTTTTAATCATAGAAGATATTATTTGATCTTTATATTCTGGCACAGTAACCCTTTGATCTGTGCCAACTCCAATCACTTTTTTATTTTTTTCTTTTGCTGCTTTAAAAACTCCAAATCCAGATTTTCCAGCTGCTTGGAATATGATATCGCATCCTTCATCATAAAGTTCAATTGCTTTTTCATATGCCTTTTTTTCATCTGAAAGACTTTGAACAAATCTTACATTGCTTCCATCTAAAACACCACTTGCAGCTTTTTCATTAACAGTTTTAATTCCAGCTGCATATCCATTTAAAAATTGCATTCCTATTTCATCATTTATTCCACCAATAAATCCTACTTTATTTGATTTTGTTTCATTTCCAGCTACAATCCCCATCAAAAACGCTCCTTCTTGATGTCTAAATAAAACAGATTTAACATTTACCTCTTCTACTTCAGAGTCTATTATTGTAAAGCTTCTATCTCTTCTTTCTCTTGCTACCTTTTCTATAGCAGCCTTCATATCAGCACCAACTGCAATTATCATTTCACTATTTTCAGAAACCTTTTCAAGTCCATCATCAATTAACTTTTTATCACCTTTAGTTTCAAAATACTCTGGAACTATTTTAATTTTTTCTTTAGCTTCTTCAATTCCTTTTTTAGAAAGTTCTCCAAATGATGCATCTTTAAAGTCTTGCGCTATAAGTCCTATATGAATATCTTCCTTTATACTCTTATTTAAGTTCGAAACACATCCACTAGTATTCAATAATATACTTAGACAAATTAAAGAAACTAATAAAATTGAAATCCATTTACTCCTTTTTAGTTTATTCATATAAGTTCACCTCAATAAAATTTTTCAATTTTATTTTTTCCAATAACTCTTTTTTTAATGCAAAATAAAAGAAGTATCAAAAACTGATACTTCTTTAATATTTACAAAACAATTATTACTTCTCACTTACAAAGAATACTCCAACAGCTTTATCTCCTGAATGTATTCCTACAGAACAACCTACTGGTCCTTCTATATAATCTATATTATTCTCTTCAAGATATGCTTTTAAGGCGTTACATATTTCATCATTATTTACATTTACTACGATTACTGGCAAGTCTTTTCTTATTCCTAGCTCTTCCATATCACTTATGATTTTCTTGACAGCTTTTTTGCTACCTCTTACTTTACCTTTTAGAGCCATAACGCCATCTTTAACTTCAAGTATTAATTTAATCCCTAACATTCCTGTAACAACACTTACTGCTCTTGGAATTCTTCCACCTCTAACTAAATTATCTAATGAATCAAAACTTAAAGAACTATTTATATGTTTCTTAGTTTCATCTAATCTCTTAACTATTTCTTCAATTTTTAATCCTTCATCTCTAAGTTTAGCAGCTTCTATTACAAGTAATCCAAGTCCTGATGTTATTGTTTGAGAATCAACAACTTGAACATCTTCTGTTTCTAACATTTGCTTTGCAAGACATGCTGATTGATATGTTCCACTCATTCCTGATGACATTAAAACTGCTAAAACCTTATAGCCTTGGTTTAAGTACTTTTCAAATGCTTCTACAAATCTATTTGGAACTATTTGTGCTGTTGTTGGAAATGTATCACCATTTTCTATTTTCTTGAAAACTTCATCTAAAGTTATTTCTATTCCATCTAAATAGCTTTCTTCACCAAAATTTATAAGAACCGGTAGTACCTCTACATCCATTTTCTCTAAAAGTTCTTTTGGTAAATCAACAGTACTATCTGTAATAATTTTAATCTTTTCCATCCATTTATTCCCCTTTACTTTATTTCATATTAGGAAAGCCAAATTGTCTTAATGCTTCATATGCAATTATCGCAACAGTATTTGAAAGATTTAAACTTCTTGTACTAGTTTTAATCATTGGAACTCTTATTCCTTCATGAGCATTATGTACATCATCTGGAACTCCACACGTCTCTCTTCCAAACATTATAAAGTCTCCTTCTTTGAATTTAACTTCATCATAATGTTCTCCCCCATGAGTTGTTGCTAAATATATATTATTATCTCCATATTTCTTCATGAAATCTTCGTAGCTCTCATGTACTTCTAAATCTAATTGATCCCAATAATCAAGACCTGCTCTTTTAACTTGCTTTGAACTTATATCAAAACCTAGTGGCTTTATTAAGTGAAGCTTTGCTCCTGTTAATACACAAGTTCTTGCTATATTCCCTGTATTTTGTGGTATCTCTGGTTGATACATAACTATATTTAAATTCAAAAAATCACCTTCCATTATCAAATATGAAGAAAAAAGAAGATGAATTTACATTCATCTTACGCTTCTACAATCTCATTTACTTAGACTATATTAAAAATAATACTACATCAATTCTCTTTAGTCAAAGAATTTATAAAACAGATAACTGTCAAATAATAATATATTATTAATAAAAAATAATAATTATATTATATATTTTATTGTACATTTTGGTATGTATTTACTTACCGTTTCTTTGAAAAACACTTTCATTTTTTCTAATTCTTCTTTGTTATAAACATATTTTGTATAACCAAATTGACCATATTTAAGAGTTCTATTTTCTTTATCCATCGGAAGTTCTGAATCTGGATAAATACTTAAAATTTGATTTTTGGCTCTTTCTGTATATCTATGAGAAATTATTTCTATATCTATATTTCTATCTAAATCTTTAAATTCTTCTCCTACTCTTTTAATTAAATCTTCATATTCTTCCATCCAGTTTTCATATATAAATACTGGTGCTATAATAAACCCTATTTTATATCCATCATCATATAGTTTTTTAGCAGCTTCAATTCTTTTTTCAAATCTATCTGTTGCTCTTTCAAATTTTTTAATTATAGTATCTGTATTTAAACTAAATCTTACTGTAGTTCTTCCATTGTGCTTAGCTCCTATTAAAGAGTCAACATCTGAAAATTTTGTTACAAATCTAAAATAACTAAATTCATTTGCTCCAAAAAATTCAATAGCAGTTTTCATAGCACCTGTATATGCTTCTGTTGGAATTGGATCTGATGTAGCTGCACCTTCAAAGATTGTAGTTTTTGGTTTTCTTTCATTTATATATTTTAGTGCTTTTTCTAATATTTCATCCACATTTACATAAATCTTTGTATAAGGTCTTTTACCTAATTGCGTGTTTAAATAACAATATTCACACATACCACTACAGCCACTTATTAATGGTAATTGATAATTAGCTGATGGTTTACAACTTTGAAATTCTGTTATTTTTCTAACTCCAACTACTAAAGAACTTTTACCTGAAACAAAACTTTCTATAGGCGTCTCAGTCTTTTTTCCTACAAATCTTCCGCCTTTATTTACTACGACATCTGTATCTTCATTGTTAAAATATGAATATAATCTTTTTCCTAACGGATATTCTAATGATTTTTCATCAAAAATAACTTTAGCCGGTTTAAACATAAAATCACCTCTAAAGTAGTATTTTTTTATTTATACCTTTACCAATTATTTAATATAAATTTTTTAAGTGCCTTACTTACTCCATCATTTTCATTTGTATCAGTTATATAATCAGCTATACATTTAACCTTATCTATACCATTTCCCATTGCTATGCCAAGTCCTGCATATTCAATCATCGATATATCATTTTCATTATCTCCTATACATATTACCTCTTCACGTTTAATTCCATAATGTTTTGCTAAAAATTTAACTGCATTTCCTTTAGAAATATCCTTAGCATTTATCTCTATACTTCTATGTCCTGAACAGTAATATACGATATCACTTAATTCATCAAGTCTTTTTCTAAATTTTTTGCTTCTTTCAGCTGAGATAGAAAACATAATGCATTTAACAATATCATCTTTGTATATTTCTAATACTTCATTTAATTTCTTCTCATTTTTTACTGTTTTAATATCTATTAAAAAATCTTTATTATCCTTTGTTGAAAATACCGCTCTAGCTATTGCATTACTTATATAGCTATTTGTAATTATTGTATCCATGGTATGTAAATGTAAGACTACTCCACATTCATTAGCCGCCTGCATTATTTTTTTACATATATCTTTATCAATATTTTTCTTAAATATTACTTTATCACTTCTTTTTGTTCTAATAACAGCACCATTTGCTGCTATAACCTCTGTTGATGCTCCAACAAGATCTGAATAATATCCAGCATTATTATAAAGTCTTCCAGTTGTTATAACTACTTTAACTCCTTTATCTGCAACCTCTTTTATTGTTTTTTTACTCTCATCTGATATAGATTTTCTCTTTTTAAGCAAAGTTCCATCCATATCAATACATACCATCTTATAATTCATATTTTCATCTCCACTATTTCAAATATCATAAAAAAGCAAGTTATAATAACTTGCTTTATTAATTAATCTTTTTTAATATTTATATAATAACATATAATTTTTAATTATCCTATAATCTTATATTTGCTCCTAATTTGAGATGTTTCACCATCATAATCAAAAGCTTCTATTGATATAGTCAATTCTCTATTTTTAGGCTTATAAATTGTATTTAAAGGAATTTTAAAACTAGTATCATCTTTATCAACCGTTCCAACCCAATAATTATCAACAAATATATTATAGCCTAATAAATCTATATCTCTATTTTTATTCCAAGTTACAAATATATACTCATTATCTTTTGTAACATTTAAACCAGATACTTGTTTAGGTTGTAATACTAATTCTAAATTATCTGGTCCCCAATTTGCATCTACAGGATTACCTACTCCATTTACAATTTGACTTTCGCTATATTGCCATATTCTCCATCTTCTCCATCCTCCTATATTAGGTGGTACAGGTGGATTTCCTGGAACACTTCTATACATCGCAATCCAAAGTGGCATATTACTCAAAGGATAAGTTCCATCACTTCTCCTAAAATCATTGTAAAGTTGTATGAAAAATAATCCTGTATATAACATAAGTCTTCTTCTAGTCTTTTTTTCAAATCTTTTTCTAAATCTGTCTACCCAATTTAAAAGTGTGTCTGTATCTATTTGAGGATCAAGTGGTGCTTCAACATCTATTACTGGAAATAAGTCTCCATAATTTTTATTTCCAAATCCTCTTTGAAGTGTATCAATAAAATTATCACATTGGGAATCTGCTGTTAAAACATTATAAGATGGTACTGCATAATGATATGCACCAACTGGTATACCATAATTTCTGCTTTCTCTTGCAAAATCTACGAATTTTCTATCTTCTCTAAATGTTCCAGTTGCAGAACCTGATGCTCTTAAGTATAAGAAATCAACTCCAGTTGCTAATGTTCTAAAGTTAACTTCTGTTGTATATTCATTTAAATCCACGCCAAATGTACTTCTAGGATTTCTATCTTGCATAATTCCTCCAAAGAAAATATTTATTCTCTATTAAGGTATTATTTTAAGAGATATAATGTTACATCAAATAGATAATTTATATTTTTAATTTTATATGGAAACTTATATCATTTCCATAGCACTCAGCCCAAATTTCTCCGCCATGCATTTCTACTATGCTTTTAGAAATTGCAAGTCCAAGTCCTGAACCCCCAAGGTCTGTACTTCTTGATTCATCTAATCTATAAAATCTATCAAATAGCTTATCTAATTTTTCCTTTGGGATATTTTCTCCTTTATTTTTTATAGTTATTTTTGCATAACCATCTTTTTTATAAACTCCAATAACAACTGTACCAGGTTTATATGAATATTTGACTGCATTACTTAATAAATTTTCAACTACTCTAACCATTTTCATAGGATCAATACTTACTATAATTTTTTGCTCACTTAATGTTTTTACTTGTTCTACATTTTCTCTTTCAAAATAAGGCTTCATCTCTTCTGATACTTGTGATATAAAATCCACAAGATTAATTTCTGATTTTTCAAGTTTCATTCCATTATTATTTAATTTTGTATATTCGAATAAATCTTCTATTAAAATTCTAAGACTTTCTGATTTATTATAAGCTATATCTAAATATTCATCTCTTGTTTTTTCATCATCATATCTTTTATCCCTAACAAGACCAATATATCCCATTATAGATGTTAAAGGAGTTCTCAAATCATGTGAAACATTTGTAATTAAATCTGTTTTTGTTTTTTCTGAATATTGTTGTGCTTTTATCCTTGAATTTATCTCTTCAGCCATATTATTCACATTAATTGCAATATTAGCTATTTCATCATCGCCTTTTTTAGGTATTTTATATTCTAAATCACCATCTGCAATACATTGAATACCTTTTGCTATTTCATCTAAGTATTTTGTTTTTTTATTGCTTATAATGAAAAATAACATAATAAATATTATTACAGATAATATAACTGCAAGATAAGACCTATTAAACTCATAATTAGAATACTCTATACTTGCTTGTGGTATATCCCTATAAATCAAATAATATCTTCCATTTTCAATACTAATAGGATACATAAGTGTATATTCAGTTGCTGTATTTTCACTTATCATATTATTCTTTGATACATTTTTTAATATACTAAATATATCTAGTTTTTCTTCTGATGCATTATCATTTTTATATATAACTTTACCATCTATATCTGTTATATAAATTTTATTAGAATCATTAGAATTATTATCTAAAATCTCTTTAAAAGTTTTTTTATCTTTAATTTCTAGATTATCATTTTTATTATCGTAATCATTTTTTCTATTTTCAATTTCATTAACTATATATTGAGCATTTGATTCTATACTACTATAGTTATATATTATTTCAGTATTAGTTTTGGTTCTTGTAAATATATCATCTAAAAATCCATAAGATAATATAGAAATTAAAAAACATGTACCAAATAAGACCATGAGTTGAAATCTAATACTCTTTTTTACTTTTTTATTTACATAATCAAATAATTTCTTTATATATTTTAATTTTAACCAATTAAATATAGCTTTTTTCATAAAATTCTTTTTGGTTTTTTTCTCTTTATTTTTCAATTTTATATCCTACTCCCCAAACTGTTTTTATAAATCTTGGATTTCTTGGATCTTTCTCAATCTTTTCTCTTATCTTCCTTATGTGAACCATAACCGTATTATCTGATTCCATATATTCTTGATTCCAAACGCTTTCATATATATTTACTATAGAAAATACTTTTCCTCTATTTTTAGCAAGAAGCACTAGTATATCAAATTCAATTGGAGTAAATTTAATACTCTTATCAGCTAAAAATACTTCATGTGTATCTATTTTTATCACTAAATCATCTATAGTTATAGTTAATTTATCTTCTTTATCTTGATATTTATTAAACTTTTTATACCTTCTAAGTTGAGATTTTACTCTTGCTATAAGTTCTAATGTATTAAATGGTTTGCTTAAGTAATCATCTGCACCCATATTAAGACCTAATATCTTATCTATATCTTCTGATTTAGCAGAAAGCATTATTATTGGTAATTCATTTTCTTCTCTTATCTTAATACAAGTTTCTATTCCATTTAACTTAGGCATCATTACATCTAATATAACTAAATCAACATCATTTCCTTTTAATAAATATAAAGCTTCTTCCCCATCTTTAGCTTTTAATGTTTCATACCCCTCACTTTTTAAATATATTTCAATTAAATTTCTTATATCTTTCTCATCATCTACAATTAAAATCTTTTCTTTACCCAAATTTATAACTCCCTCCATAACATAATCATCTCTAATATAATGTTATTATAAAGTTTACTTCTTAAATAATTCTGTAAAAATTTCTTAATATATTCTTAACATATTAAAATATATTTATTATCTAATAATATAAAAAATAAGCTAAACTTAAAAAGTTTAGCTTAAAATCTTTCTTTATAATTTATATAAAACTATCTTTTTTCTTTCATTGATTCTTCTATTATTCTATCAATTAATTCGCTATATGACATATTTCTTCCAGCAACACTCTTAGGGAATAAGCTATTTTTAGTCATTCCTGGTAAAGTATTTACTTCTAATATATATGGTACTTTTTCTTCTGTAATTATCATATCAACTCTAGCATATACAGCACACTTTAAAGCTCTATATGTTGCAAGTGCCATTTCTTCAACTTCTTTGTGAAGATCCTTTTCAAGTTCTATAATAAATTCATCTGATCCACCATCATTGTATTTTGCTGCAAAATCAAAGAATTCAGCATTTGGTTTTATAGCTATAACAGGATACATTTCATCAGCTAAGATTGGACAAGTTATTTCTTCACCTTTTATGAATTTTTCAATCATAACTTCACTATCCCATTTAAATCCTTCTTCTACTGCATTTAACACTTCAGACTTTTCTTTAACAATAAAAGTTGCAACACTTGATCCACCATGAGTTGGTTTAATAACTACTGGATAACCTAACTCTTCAATTGCTTCATAATCAAGCTCTGAAATATTTCTTAAATTTATCCAAGGAGCAGTTCTAACTCCTGCAGCTTTTAAAAGACTCTTTGTCATGTCCTTGTCCATACAAGCTGCACTACTTAATGGACCACAACCTGAATATGGTATATCTAAAGATTGTAATACTGATTGAACAGTTCCATCTTCACCAAATTGTCCATGAAGTACTAATAATGCAAAATCTATCTTTTCATCTTTTACCTTATTTATTATATCTTCTTTTTTATCTATTACTATTTTAACTACATCATACTTATTAGTATCTATACTATTTAAAACTGATTCTCCACTTTTTAAAGATATCTCTCTTTCTGATGAGATACCACCCATTATTACTCCGACTTTCATATCCGTACCTCCAAAATAAATTATGCTAATAAATTTATATAAGCAACTATATTATTTTATCCTATATTATCATTATAATAAAGTATCTAAAAAAAGAAAGAACCACAAGTTATATATTTTTTATATCTAGTGGTTCTCTTTTTAAAAAAACTCTTTTAAATTTGCATTTATATATATAATAGTATAATGTAATCATATGAAAATATAATAAGGAGGTTTTTTAATGCAAGAAAAAAATAAAGCAATTATACTTATGATAATTTCAGCTATCGCATTTGCAGTTATGGGTACTTTTGTTAAACTATCCGGCAATTTACCTGCTATAGAAAAAAGTTTATTTAGAAATATTGTAAGTTGTATAGTTGCATTTTATTTAGTTAAAAAGAGTGGAGATCCCCTATTTGGAAAAAAGGAAAACTTAAAATATCTAATAGGTAGAGCTTTACTTGGTACTATAGGAATTATAGCTAATTTCTATGCAATTGAACATTTAATTTTAGCTGATGCTAATATGTTAAATCAACTCTCACCATTCTTTACAATTATATTCTCTAGTTTATTTTTAAGAGAAAAGATTACAAAAAATCAAGTTATAATACTTGTAACAGCATTTATAGGAAGTTTATTTATAATAAGACCTACATTTAGTTTAGAAATAATACCAGCTTTAATTGGTCTTTCATCTGCAATATTTGCAGGAGGTGCTTATACATTTGTTAGATTCTTAGGAGATAAAGAAAAAGGGCCTACTATAGTGTTTTTCTTCTCATTCTTCTCAATAATTGCAACTCTACCATTTGTATTAGTAGACTTCAAACCAATTACTATGATTCAATTATTCTATCTACTAATGGCAGGTGTAGCAGCATCTGTTGCTCAATTTGCACTTACAGCTGCATATAAACATGCACCAGCTAAGGAAATATCAATATATTCATATACTCAAATAATATTTACTGCTTTAATTGGTTTTGTACTTTTCGCTCAAATACCAACAGTACTTAGCTTTATTGGTTATGCAATTGTAATATTAGCTTCTATTGGAATGTTTATATACAACAACAAAAAAGTAGCTAATTAAATAAAAAAAAGATTATCTAAGCTAAAATTTAGATAATCTTTTTTATTTATTCTACATATATTTTTCTTTATCTTCCCACTTACATATATGATTTAATGGACATCTAAAACATTCTGGTTTCTTTGCTTTGCAACATCTTCTTCCATGAAAGATTAAAAGATGATGTGTATGAGACCATTCTTCTTTTGGCAATTCCTTTTGTAGTTGCTTTTCTACTTCCAATACATTATCTGATTTTGCAAGATCTAATCTATTTGCAACTCTAAAAACATGTGTATCAACTGCAATTGAAGGCACCCCAAAAGCATTTGATAATACAACATTTGCAGTTTTTCTTCCAGCACCTGCAAGAGACATTATACCTTCCATAGTCTTTGGTACTTCTCCATTAAATTTTTCCTTAAGTTGTCTACACATAAGTATTATATTTTTTGATTTATTTCTATATAAACCTATCTGCTTTATTCTTTCTTCTAATTCATCATTGCTTAAAGTTAAAAAAGCATCTAAATCTGGATAATCCTTAAATAATGTTTCTGTGATTTCATTTACCTTTTTATCAGTTGATTGAGCTGATAAAATAGTTGCAACTAAAAGTTGAAATGGTGAATTATAGTTTAATTCACATTTTGCATCTGGATATGTCTCTTTTAATATATCAAGTATCTCTTTAGTTCTCTTTTTCATTTTTACACCTCTAGTTTTATTTTTTAATTTATAAATATTTTAACCTAAATTGTAAAGAAACTCGCCCTAAAAGAGCGAGTTTTTATTTAGCTTCTAATCTCTCACATAATTATGATTTATTTATATACGCCTCTATAATTTTCTGGTAAAAGATTTGCTATAGATTTCATAAGAATTTTCATACATTTATCATCATAATCATGTTTACTTTCTTCTTTTTCTTTTTTTGGAAGAATTACTGGATTACCGAATTTTATATTAACATCTGCATCATGCCACTTTTCTCCTCCCATATCACCATCTGAAGATATTGGAAGTAATTTTTCCGTTCCACTCATTCCTATTGGAATAACTGTTGCATTTTTGATTTTAGCAAGAAGTAACACGCCTTTTTTACCTTCTATCATAGCCCCTGTTCTACTTCTTGTTCCTTCTGGAAATATCAAAATATTCTCTCCACCTTTTACCGTTTTAACCATCTTTGTCATAGCTTCTTTATCAGCAGTATTAGGTCTTATTAATATGTTTTTAACCATCTTTATTCCTATATTTGTTACAGGGTCATCAGATAACTTTTTACCTGCTATAAAATAAGGATCGAAATCTTTTTTTAGTATTTTATTTAAAACTAATGCATCAGAATTACTTAAGTGATTGCATATAAATACTATAGGACCTTGGACCTTTTTTAAATTTTCATATCCTTCAACGCTAATATTTGCATGATTTTTTATGAATCTATCTGTTATCTTCTTGCCAGTAAATACTACTAAACTTTCTGGTAACATTCCTATGCATTTTGCTATAAACGGCGATAACATAAGATACTCCACCTACTTCCCAAAATAATAATCTACACTATATTATATTCTAGAAATTTATAAAAGTCTATCTATATAAGACCTTATATATGGTGATTCAGTTTTTATATCTTTTATATCTTCATTTTTATATTTCTTTTTTCTTATTATTGCATTTCTTATTAATGTGTTTTTGCCTCTCCATCCACATGATGTATTTTTATAAGTTTCTTTAAAAGCTGAATTATTCATAGCTATTATAAAATCTTCATTATCTTTTTCCATAAATTCTTCTACTTTTAATTCGTTAATCTTAGTAAACTCAGCCTCTTCATTATATGGGCATTTTAATTGACAATTATCACATCCAAATATTCTTCCATTTAATAAATTCATCTCTTTATCATTTAAGTCCTTTTTTTGTGTTAAATATGAAACACATATATTAGGATTTATTCTAAAATTATTTATAGATTTTGTAGGGCATTCTTTAAGACAATTTCTACATTCCCCACACCCTCTATATTCTTTGATTTTATCAAATGTAGTTTTATCTTCTTCATATAACTCTAAATCAGTTATTATTTCACCTAAAAATACATATGAACCATATTTCTTAGTTATAAGCATATTATTTCTTCCTATAAATCCAATTCCAGCTAAGCTTGCAATATATCTCTCCGGCAAAGCATTACTGTCTACTAAAGGTTTTGCTTCTCCACCATTTTCTTCAATAAACTTACATATCTTTTCTAAATAACTATGAACTACTCTATGATAATCCGTTCCTTTTGTATAAACTGAGAAGCCATTATCAAAAAAACTATCAGACGTAGCATAAGGGAAGGCTATAGATATTATAGTCTTCCCGCTTTCCATATATATATTAGGTTTTATTCTTTTTTCTATATCTTCTTCTTCAAATTCATTCTCTAAAGATAATTGTTTTCTAGTATTATAAAATTCTCTAAGTTCCTCAAATTCTCTACACCTTATAAAGCCAACTAAATCTAAATCTAAATTTTTGCAAAACTCCAATATCTTTCTTTTTAATTCCATTCTTCTATTCTTCCCATACTATATTATTAAATAACCATATCATTGTACATTTCTATATTCTCACCATTAACGTTTGTCATTTTTATTACTCTTAGCTCAGTTTTTTTTAAAACCTTAGCAGGTATACCTACAGCTGTTGAATTAATTATAACATCTTTTAGTACAACTGAATTAGCTCCAATTTTTACATTATCACCAATTGTAATAGCTCCTAAAACTTTAGCTCCAGCTCCTATTACGACATTATTTCCAACAGTTGGATGTCTCTTTCCTTTTTCTTTTCCAGTCCCCCCTAAAGTTACGCCATGATATATAGTTACATTGTCTCCAATTTCAGATGTTTCTCCAATTACTACTCCCATACCATGGTCAATAAATAGTCCTTTTCCAATTTTTGCACCTGGATGTATTTCTATCCCTGTAAAAAATCTACTTAATTG
Organism: Clostridium sp.; assembly: GCF_034179595.1. Lineage (GTDB taxonomy): Bacteria > Bacillota > Clostridia > Clostridiales > Clostridiaceae > Clostridium. The sequence goes on along the minus strand of NZ_JAXFPT010000074.1, from coordinate 60,538 downwards.
AGATATCAATCTTGATAAGAAAAACCATTTTTTTGTATATAGTTTATGAGCTATTCTATATGCTATTAAAGCATGAACAGATGGATATAAAAAGAATACTTCTATCTTACTTTTCGCTGCTGGATCTTCTTGTAATATTCTATTTAAATCATATCTTAAATTTTTAAACACAGCGTTTCCTCCTTTAAGTTTAGGCATTAGCTTTTTAAAGTTTTATAGTAGAATTTATTATTCATACAATCCCATTGATATATATTTTTCTCCGCCATCTGGAGCTATTGCAAGAACTTTTTTACCTGCACCAATTTCTTTTGCAATTTCAATTGCTGTAAATATGGCACTACCTGCTGATACACCAACTAGTATACCTTCATTAACTGCAAAATCTTTTGCAGCTTTAAATGCTTCTTCATCACTTACAACTCTTATTTCATCAACATATTCTGGTTTATATATTGAAGGAACAAATCCTGCTCCTATTCCTTGTATTTTGTGAGGACCTGGTTTTCCTCCGCTTAATACTTGTGAATTTTTAGGTTCTACTGCAACAGTCTTAATACCTTTTATCTTTTCTTTTAAGTGTTTAGATATACCTGTGATTGTTCCACCTGTTCCAACACTTGCAACAAATACATCTAAATCTGGAATATCATTTACTATTTCTTTTGCTGTAGTTTCATAATGCTTTTCTGGGTTTGCTATATTTTCGAATTGTTGTGGCATGAAATAACCATCTTGCTTTGAAAGTTCTGTTGCCTTTTCAATTGCACCTTTCATCCCCTTAGTTCCTTCAGTTAATACAAGTTCTGCTCCATAAGCTTGAATTAATGCTCTTCTTTCTTTACTCATAGTATCTGGCATAACTATTATAACTTTGTATCCTTTTAATTTTCCTATCATAGCAAGTGCAATACCTGTATTACCACTTGTTGGTTCAACTATAACTGAACCTTTTTTTAATAAACCTAATTCTTCTGCTTTTTCAATCATTCCAAGTGCTGCTCTATCTTTTACACTTCCACTAGCATTGAACTTTTCAAGTTTTACATATACATCCGCACTATTTTCACCTAAATCTTTCATTTTAAGTATAGGTGTATTTCCTATCATTTCTAAACTACTTTTGTAAATCATAATAATACCTCCCAAAAATTGCCTAAGGCTTTAATTTTATTTGTAATATATATTGATAATTAACAAACTATAAAATTCCAAATATATAATTATTTTATATTTTGTTAATTATCACTTTTTATACATTTTGGATATAAAAAAACTCCATCTCTAAAAATATAGAGACGAAGTGATATTTTCGCGGTTCCACTCTAATTGAATTAGCTATAAAAAACTAATTCCACTTAAATTCAAGTACAAAATATACTTTATCACTATAACGGGTGAACCCGGATAGGCCTACTACACTTTCAGCACTTCAACTCTAAAGGGCACTTCATATATATTCTTGATGAAAAGTTCTCAGCTACCTTTTCTCTCTGTAATCTTCCTATATACTACTTTCCTTTTTCATAGTCTTTAATTCTGAGTAAATTTGTAAGGTTTATATTAATATTATATGCTTTTATAAATTATTGTCAATACTTTTTTAATTAGTATAAAATATTTAAATTATTATAAAAAATCATGATTCCTATATTTTAAATTTTATTTTTTCTTCCATGCTGGATATAAATATTCATCTATAATGTCATGAATTATTACTATACCTATTAATTTTTCTTCTTCATCAACTACCGGAACTGATAAAAGATCATATTTATTAGCAAGTTCTATAGCTTGACCAATATCATCTTCATGCTTTAATAGATTTAAATTAGTATCCATTATATCTCTTAACTTATTTTCTCCAGGACTTAATATTAGTTCTCTAAGTGAAACCATACCTTGAATTTTTTCCATATTATCAGTTACATAAATATAATACATAACTTCTTCATCTGGCTTCATTTCCTTTAATATATCAACTGTCTCTTTAACAGTAACATCTAAATTTAAAGAAATGAAATCTTTTGCCATTATACTACCGACTGTTTCATCTTCATATTCTAAAAGTTCTTTAACTTCATCGGCATCTTCTTTTTCAAGATTAACAAGTATTTTTTCTCTTTCCTCTTCATCAAGTTCATCTAAAAGGTCTGCGATTTCATCACTTGGCATATTTTCTAAAAGTTCTGCTGCTTTACTTTCTGATAATTCCTTAATTATAGTTCCTTTAAATTCTTGATCTAATTCTTCTAAAGTATCTGCTGCTAAATCTTCATCTAATGATTCAAATACTTGCTTTCTTGACTTACTATCAAGTTCTTCTAAGATATCTGCAAGGTCTGCTGGATGAAGTTTAGATAACTTTTTATATGGTATTTGTAATTTTAAGTTGTTATTAATCATTTCTAATGATTCAACATCATCCCACATAAGTACTGTATCATCATAATTTTTACCTAAGATTTTATAAATAAATTTAGCAAGCCAACCGATTCCCATTCTTCTATACTTTGCAAGTGGCCCTGTCTCTACAGCTACTACTCTATATTCACCTGCAATCTTTGCAATTCTTAAATCATCAACTCTAACGACTTGCTTACCATTTATATCTACTATTTTCTTATCTAAAAGATGCTTAGATAAAAGATAACTATAAGTTCTTGGAAGTATTTCTTTACTTCCTTTTGTTTTTATGACTATTTTTCCTCCATCATCATAAAAACTTATATCTCTAAATTCATAATTATATACGACTCCATCTTTTTTAAGCCTATAGCCAATAATTCTTGGATATCCTTCTTCAGTTGTAACATAAACATCCTTTAATATACCAAGATTATATCCAAATTCATCGTATATTTTTTTACATAATATATTTGTGTATAAAAAAACTGTCAATTGCTTCATAATTACACTCCTCCTAATTGCCTTAGAGAGATAGTTCTAAATGAATGCATAATTTTTGACAGTAAAAAATTATCTATTAGTAATTAAATAGAGGCCTATACTCTAAGACATGTTATTGAGTTTTGGTTTCTCACCTAACTGAGGTCCACCCTCCATTTAAAAACACCACCCTTAATTTTAAAATCTATAAATTAATAACAATAAAAAAGGCTTTGTCTAAAACAAAACCATAAATAGTTTTATAAATAAAAAAACTTCTATAATTCTATTATATTATATTCCTCTTAAAAGGCAATATTTTTTAACTAACTAATAAAAAATACATATTTATATCATATTTTATTAAATGTATTTAAAGAGTTATTTATAACAAACAATAATAATATTTCACTTATTATACAATATGGGAATATCCATACTTTAAACATGATTAGCATATTTTCAATAATCATAAATCCTAAAACAGTCATTGTTATAATTATTCCCGTTTTATTACTATTTGGTTTATCTAAAAAGACTGCACCACCTAACAAAAGTATTCCAATTATAAATATTAAAATATCCTTTATTATATTCTCATTATTTAATACTATAAAATATCCTAGTGAGGCATCAAGTTTTATAGTTCCTTCTATTTTATATATAAATATTAGATATATAAAAAACATAATAGTCGCTATACCATAAATTCTATTAAAATTTATATTATCAAATCTAAGATAAATATAATATAAATTAAGAATAATAACTGGTATTATTAAGTAATCTAAATATATAAAATTCTTAAGAACATATATTATCTCAATGTTTTTTATTATACACATAAATATCAATGCTAAATTTTTAATAAACAGTACTATAAGGGATAATCCTAAAAAAATCCTTATTTTCTTAGGAGCCTTATTTCTGTCCTTATCTATTAAAAATATTATAAAAAAAAGTATAAATAACAAACTCATATAGTATATAAGGTTCATAAACTATTCACTCCTAAACCATATTTCTGTTATTTATACTTATTAAAATTTATTTAGGTTTATTCCTTTAACCCTAAAACTTCTATTCCGCCTTTTATACATTGAACTCTTAGTGGAAATTCTGGCCCCTTTTCTCCATCTATATCAGTAACTATATCTTCATCACACTCAATTAAAATATCATTTGTTTTAAAGTATACAACTTTTTCTGAATCTAGATGATCTCCCCTTAAAACTTTTAAGAAAAGAGGTAAAAGTTCAATTAATGGTACTGCCTTAAATAAAATTAAATCAAGCATTCCATCTTGTGCATCAGCTTTTGTTGCTAGATTTAAGTTTCCTGCAGTTTTTCCATTAAATAATAGTAATAAATACATTTCACCATTGTAATTATATTCTTTTGATGTTATGTTAACTTTAAGTTTTCTAAAATTAGGTAATTCTTCTAGCCCCTTAATATAATACGCTAACTTTCCTATAGCATTTTTAAGATGTACATCTGTTTTTTGTGATACATCTGTAAAAAGCCCTGTACTTGCTACATTTATAAAATATTTATCATTAATTTTACCTATATCTATTGGCTTAGGTTTTGATTTAACTATTCTTTCACAAGCCTTTGTTACATTTTGAGGCATGTCTATAAACTTTCCAAAATCATTTGCAGTTCCAACTGGTAATATTGCTATTGGAAGCTTTATGCCTTTTTTCATCATAGCATTTAAAACTGAATCTACAGTTCCATCCCCTCCGGCTATAAGTATATAAGCATAACTTTTATCAATACATTCTAGTGCCTCATCTATTGCCCTACCACGTTCTATTCTGTAGGGAACTATTTTATATCCATGTTTTTGGTGAATTTTTATAACATTATCTAGCTCACTTACTATAGCATTTTCTCCTGAATATGGATTATAAATAAAACGTACCTTTTGCATTATTACTTTCCTCCTTATGATAGAACTAACTTATATTATACAATTGCTTTTTTATCATGTCCAATTATAAATTATCCCTATATTGTTTATAATAACTTACCTTAACTTTTTCTTAAATCTCATTTAGACCTTATATTATATTAATTTGTATGCTATAATAACTTACTGTAAGTTATTTAACATTTTTAGGAGTGATTGTATGAGAAAAAGTTGTATTCCTAACATATTTACATTTATTAATCTATCATGCGGAATACTATCAATTTTATCAATATTAAATGGACAATCTAGGTATTATCAAGCTGCTTTATTAATATTACTCGCTGGATTAGTAGACAGATATGACGGAAGAATTGCTAGATATTTAAAAGTTACAAGTGATCTTGGAAAAGAATTAGATTCTTTAGCAGATCTTGTATCATTTGGTGTCGCTCCTTCATTACTAATCTTCACATTATTTAATTTAGGAGAATTTGGTCCATTAGGAATTATAGGTTATATAATACTTTTAGCGTTCCCAATTTGCGGAGCATATAGATTAGCAAGATATAATACAACTGAATTTGATGGTGTATTTAGAGGTATACCAATTACAATAGCTGGCTGTTTTATGGCTGTTTTTGCAATTTTAGCTGCTTATATAAAAGCTGAAAATATAAGTGTAATAATACCTATAGTATTAATGATTTTAGGATCTTACTTAATGGTAAGTAATTTGAGATTAAAGAAATTATAAGAGACTTTTAACCTAGATTTTAATCTAGGTTATTTTTTTCATCCCCTTCATCTCTTTTAGGTGGTGATTGATTGAAAAATTTAAGTTCATTATCTATTTCAGTTTGTATTGTTCCTTTAACTTCTTCTTTTATCTTTCCACTTTTATAATTTGCAATAACTATGTCATTTTTAAGTTTTATATATTTTAAGTAACTATCTTGATATTTATCCATCATTTTAAGTATTTCATCTATATCAGTTCCAATATTATCAGCTCTAGCTATAGCTCTTTCTACCTCTTTAGATTTACGTCCATATATTGTATTAAGTTCAGAAGCTCCAGCTACTAAAAGTCTATAAGAATTAACATATGAGCTTAATAAACTTGATAATCTTGTAAGATCTTCAAAGTGAGATATCATTATTTTTTCATACATATAAAATTCCTCTCAAAATAAATTATTTAAAAAAGTAACTGGTACTTTAAAAAGCACCAGTTACTTTTTTATTTACAAGTCATGTCTTTTGAGTATTCCTCATCTAATTCAGACCATTTTTCATTATCTAAATGAAATTCCTTATTAGAATTTATAGACTTTTCACAACTATACTTTTTATTGCTACCACATGACTCTTTAGATTTTTCTTTTTTATTTCTATAACAATTATCCAATTCTATAAATCTATCAAATTCAAGATTTGCTCTTTCATTAACATTAAAGAAGAAATCTCCATCTGGATACACATAATGTAACATGCTTGCCTCCTTAACTATTTGACTTTACAGTATGGCTTAAAGTAAGATCTATCATACTTACATAATGGACATACAATAGGTGCTTCTTTTCCTTCATGAATATATCCACAATTCATACATTGCCAATAGCTTTCCGTATCTGATTTAAACATGCTATCGTTTCTTATTTTTTCACAAAGAGCTAGAAATCTCTTTTTATGAGACTCTTCAACTTCTTGTAATTCTTTATAGAATTTTGCTATTTCTTCAAAGCCTTCCTCCATAGCAACCCTTTCGAATCCTTTATAAATACTTTCACTTTCTTCATTTTCAAAGTAAGCGGAATTTGCCAAATTTTCTTCGGTACTGTCTACTTTGCAAAGATACCTTTTAAAGACTTCTCTTGAATGAGCATATTCATTTGATGCTGTTTCATCAAATATTTCTCCAACCCATCTGTAGCCCTCTTCCCTTGCTTTTTCTGCATAAAGACTGTATTTACTTCTTGCTCTGGATTCACCAGCAAAAGTTTTGTAAAGATTTTTTTCTGTTTTACTTCCCTTTAACTTCAACTTATACTCCTAGATAATACTTGTTATATATTTAATCTATTCTTTTCTAATTTATTTTGTTACCTTCTAATATAGCAACCTTACCATTATCGCATAATAAAGTAAAATTTTCACCATTTCTATCTTTAGTATTTAACTTAACTTTATAACCCCAAAGGCTTCCTAGATATCTTAATGTTTCTTTTGCATAAGATAATTCTAGCTCTCTTCCATCAAATACATGTTCTAAAGTTAAAGTATAATCTTTCTTATTTAAATCTATAACTCTTATATGAGGTATTCCTCCTACCCCTAATGTAGCTGCTAGATTATCTCTAATGCTTTCCCATCCCCTATCATCAGATACTTCTTCAACTACAAAATCAAAGCTTCTCTTTCCATATTGGAATAAATTAAGCTCCTCACAAAGTTCTTTAGTTAGATATCTTCTTATAAATGATGTATCTCTTTCTAATGCTCTAACTTCAAATACCTTTTCTCTACCATATCTTTTGTCTAAATCCATAAATATCTTAAATCCTATATAATATGGATTTAGCCCTCCAGGTATAGGAGCAACTACATCATTATGTCTTTTTAAGAATTCAAGATAAAGTTCTTCTGAAAGACCAAGACTCTTTAAAATATTATAATGACAGAAACATGCCCAACCTTCATTCATAGTCTTAGTTTCTATTTGAGGCATAAAATATTCAGTTTCTCTTTTAACTATTCTTAAAATATTTTTTTCCCACTCTTCTAAATTTCCATATTTTATAATAAATCCAACCACGTCATCTCTAGGCTCTAAAGGAATTTTATCAACCTCTGGTGGCTCTATTTTCTGATCTTTATCTAAAAATTCTCTATTTGATATCTTATTTTTATAATCCTGTATTCTTCTTTCTCTTATTTCTTCATCATCAAGTTCTTTAACTCCAATGCTTCTGCCTATACTATATCTTATAGCATGAGCTGCATCTAATATCTTTTCAACCTTGCTATATCCTATAGTAGGATTGTTTATATATCCCCTTATTATCTCTGAATCTAATTTAAACATTTCAAGAACTCTATTTGCATTTGTTGCTTCTTTAAATAATCTATTATTTTTAAAGAAATCATTATGTCCATAAACGTGAGCCATTGTTAAAATTTGAAGCAGTAAAGTATTATCTTTCATAAGATATGCTAAGCAAGGATTACAGTTTATTACCATTTCATATGGTAATCCTGTTAGATTTAATGAGTATAGAGTTTTATTTTTTTCATAAGCTTTTCCATAACTCCAGTGAGGATATTTTGATGGCATTCCTACATACGCTTCATATCCTATCATTTCATTAAAACCTATTATCTCAAATTCTTGAGGATAGTAATCTAATCCTAGAGCTTTGGCTTTTTCTTCTATTTTGTCATTCCAGACTTCTAAATCTTTTAAATTATATTCCAAAACAATCTACTCCTCCTTCATCTCCTTGCTAAGCATAAGCTTTAATGCTTCCCATAGATCCTTTTTCTCTTTAACAATTACAGGTACAAAATTCTTTTCATTAATCTCTTTTTTGAACCTATAATACATTGTTGTTGAATATGTTGATGGAAGTAATTCCGCATATCCAAACATATTACTAGTTTTGCATAAATCTTTTACTGCTTTCATTGCTTTTTCATTATCCTCAGTCCAGTTATCTCCATCACTTGCATATACAGGATATATATTCCACATATCTTTTGGATACTTTTCTTTTATTAAATCTAAAGCAAGATTTATTCCACTTGATATATAAGTTCCTCCTGATTCTGCCTTATGGAAGAATTCATATTCATTTACTCTTTTTGCAACTGTTGTATGAGATATAAATTCAAAAGCTAAGTTATCATATTTTCTTCTTAAGAATCTAGATAATACAAAGAAGAATGATCTTGCAAGATATTTCTTTGTACTATCCATTGATCCTGAAACGTCCATTATAAAGACCATAACTGCGTTACTTTCTCTTTTTGGTTTTTGTTTAACCCTATAAAATCTTAAGTCATCTTCTCTAAATGGGAACCTTGCAATTTTAGCATCTTCTTCTGATGCTCCGGCTTCAATTAATGCACGTTTTTTTCCTTGTTTTCTTGCAATTTTAGTCATTACAGTCTTCTTTTTAGCAAGTCTAGGTCTTATACCATACTTTTGATATCCGTCTCTTCTACCTGCACTTTCTGATATTATTTCAGAATACTTTTTCTTATCTAAGTTTGGTAAATCTAGATCTTCTGCAATATAGTCAAGTAATTCGTCTAATGTTATTTCTGTATCATAGATATCATCACCTTCTGAATTACCTGCACCTTTATTTCCTTGCCCTTTACCTTGCCCTGGTTTTCCACTTCCTATTTTATCTCCACGCTTTTCTTCTCCAGTTCCTGTTGCAACTCCTTTAGAGTTTCTACCATAAACAAACTGATATTCTTTAATTCCCCTTATAGGAATTTTAAACTTTTTATTTTTTCCTTGTCCTATAATGCTTTCTTCTGATAAAATATCACCTAAATTTTCTTTAATGGATTTTTCAACTAACTGCCTATGTCTTCTTCTGTCTTCAATAGATCTATCATGATCTACTGGATTTATTGTATTATCTCTAAAGATTGCCATAATCTTTTAATTAATCCTTCCATAGATTATTAGCAGCATATTTTAAGATTACATCACAGCAGTGTAGACAATAACCATTATTTTGCATTTCTTCTACCATAGCATTATATTTTTCAGTTTGCTCTTTATCTCTAACTCTTGATTTTGTAATGATTCTTGAAAGATCCTTAACTGATGCCATAAGTTTCTTTTCTATAGCTTCTTTTATAGGTTCATAAGATGTATAATCTATAACTCCACCATTTCTAACTAGATAGAACATATAAGATGTAACATCTGCTCTAAATCCTTTAGCTGATGATTCTGAAACTCCGATTTGTTCTTCTATACTTCTCATGAATTCTTCATCTGGATTTAATTCTTCTCCAGTTGAGCTATCTTTTATTTTACTCTTATTTACAAATGCTTCTGCGTTATCAATATAATTATTAAATAAACTTTCAGCTTGTTCTCTGAATGAGTGTATAAATGATTTTGTAATTTCTTTTTCTAAAATCTTATTATATTCTTTTCTTATTGTGTCTTGGATAAATCCTAGATATCTCTTCTTATCATCTGAACCGATATCTAATTCCTTAACAGATTTAATTATGCTTTCCATAATGCTAAGTGGATTTATACAGTTAAATTCTGAATTTGAAAGGGCATTATCAATAGCCTTAACTATAAATCTTGTAGAAATACCCTTCATACCTTCATATGAACCAGCTTCTTCTCTAAGTTCACTTATATCAATTCTCTTAGTTGATCCTTTTTCAACGATTTCTTCTCCATTATAAATCTTAAGCTTAGTCATTGGATCTACTTTATTTGATGGAGTAAGTCTTGATAAGATAGCAAACATTGCAGCTATTTCTATAGTATGAGGTGCAATATGAGCATTGAAATTACTCTTCTTTAATATCTTTTCATAAATCTTTACTTCTTCATCTAATTCTAAGCAATAAGGAACTTCAATCTTAACAATTCTATCTAAAATAGCTTCATTAGTATGGTCAGCTTTAAACTTGTTCCATTCTGCTTCATTTGAGTGAGCAACAATTACACCATCAAAATAAATCATTGAACCTTTACCAGGTGATGGAACTGATTTTTCTTGTGTAGCAGTAATAATTGTATGAAGATATTCAACATCATTTTTAAATACTTCTATAAATTCAACCATACCTCTATTACCAACATTAAATGCTCCATTTAATGAGAATATTCTTGGGTCATCTTCTGGGTACATATCCATTTTAGAAATATCAATTGATCCAGTAAGAATTGATGTATCTTGGTTATTTGGATCAACTGGTGGTACAACCCCAATTCCTTTTCTTGATCTGATTGAGAAACCTTTTTTCTCTATAGGCATTTCTTCATATTTACCATCGTATTCATGTAATAATCTATACTTACATACTGGGCAAAGATCACCTTCTATTTTAACTCCTAAAAGATGTTCAAATTCTGGTCTTAAATGTTTTGGAATTAAATGAAGTGGTTCTTCATGCATTGGACATCCCTTGATACTATAAATAGATTCACTACCTTCTAATGCTTTCTTCAATGATTCAACAAGTGATGATTTACCAGCACCAACTGGTCCAACAAGATAAAGCACTTGTCTTGCTTCTTCACCTTGCATAGCTGCTGAATGGAAATAGTTCATTAATTTCATCAATACTTTATCGATACCAAAGAAATTATCCTTAAAAAATCCATATTGTCTTATAGCGTCATTTCCATATATTTTTTTAACTCTTGGATTATCTTCAGCTTTTAATACTTCAACGCCATCTTTCATGATAGTGTCATAAAGTCTTTTATGAGCTAATTTTGTAACATCTGGATTTTGTTTGATTATTTCTAAATAATCTAAAAAAGTACCATTAAATTTTTCTTTGCCTCTACTTTCTCTATCACTTTCAATAAATTCTTTAAAATTCATAAACTCCCCTCCCTTTGTTTAAAATATATTCACTTTACAACCTTCTCTATGACAAAAAAAAAGAATTAGAAAAAATTTTTTCTAATTCTTTTTGATGATTATTTAGTTAATCTCCTCTAAATACCTTATTCCAAAACCCTTATATTAAATCTTAAATTTTGAGATTTATTTAAATGTACGAGGAACAAATTCATCTCCCTTAGCTTTTGGGTCACCAAAAACTGCTTTTGTACTTTCTGTTTGTGGATCATGATCTATGTGCTTTTTTCTATTATTTTTTTTGCTTCCCATAAAAATATCACCTCAATAATAGTTTGTATATCTTTTAAATATATTATTCTTAATATACTTTTCCTTAATTTCTATTTTTATAATCAATTTGACTTATATGTTAACTACTATTATGATTTTGTTATTAAAATAATTAAAACTAAAGAGGTAATTTAATGAATGAACAATACTTTGAAACTCTTCTTAATATAAAGACAAGTGGAAAACAAGACTTAGATGAAACTTCTATTCATTACAATAGATATGAACCAACTGAATATTCATCTTTAGACAAGTTTTTTAAAGAATATAAGCTAAATTCTAATGACTCTATTGTAGACTTTGGATGTGGTAAAGGAAGACTTAACTTCTATATAAATCATTTTTTTGATTTAACTGTTACTGGAATAGAAATGAATCATTACTTTTATAAAGAAGCCCTTAACAATAAGACTAATTATCTAGCTAAACATAAAAAAAATCCAGATAATATTAATTTTTATTGTTCTCTTGCAGAGGATTATAAAATAAAGCCTAATGATAATATATTTTATTTCTTTAACCCATTTTCAATCCAAATATTTATGAAGGTACTAGAAAATATTTTGATCTCTGTAGAAGAAAGCAAAAGAATAGTAGACTTAATACTTTATTATCCTTCTGATGATTATATATTTTTCTTAGAAAACTATACATTTTTTATGTTATTTAAAGAAATTAGACTTGAAAATTTTAAAAACGATAATAGAGAAAGATTTTTAATATACAGACTTACTTATATATAAAAAGGCTCCCTATAGGGAGCCTTTTTAACTATACACTTATAAAATTATTTAATATACATTCTACCTTTTTACCTTCATCTACGTATAAATCTTCCATGAAGTATGATTCATCTTTTTTAGAAAAGTATACAGTTATAAAATCACTATCATCATTAGATATGGATTTTATTTTTATGTTATTAATATCTGAATATTTATAATTATTATATTCATAAGTATCTATAAACCTTATTAGATTCATAAATATAACTCTTCTGTTGGTAAACACAAGTAATCTATTTCCAATAGTATCTTTAAATGTACGTGAATAATCTATAGCTTCTTTCTTAGATGCTACATACCATCCATAACTTCCATCACTAAAACGTGAATTATTTTTTTCATTTGTTATTGGAACAAGTAAAATTACCTTTTCTTCTCTTTTTAATATATTAAATATCTTGTTTATAACATTACCTATTATATTTTTTCTATTATCATTTGAATCTATAAGTGATTTTATATCTTTTGTTTCATTAAAATTATTAATTATCTCTCTATAACTAATACTCATAAACATCACTTCCATTTTTCAATATAATAATATTATATTTTTAATATAGGTTTTTTATAATAAGTTAGTTACATATTTTTTTCTGAATTTTTTCTTTTATATAAGCTTATAAATATAAGTAAAATCACTCCAATAACAGTAAATATTACTCCAGTTCTTAAGAAAGGTGTTTTATATGTTAACTCTACACTATGCTTACCAGATTTTATATTAACTCCTAAGAAAGCTTCATTTACTCTAAGTGTCTTTACTTCTTTTCCATCTATTTTTACATTCCAACCTCTAGAATATGGTATTTGGAATGTAAGTATTCCGTCTACTTTTGAATCTATATTACCTACTACTTTTTTATCTGAAATACTTTCTATATTAAAACTATTTTCACTAAGCTTTTTAATTTCATCATTGTATTCTTCAATAGGTAAATTTAAAACCTTTAATGATTTATAATCATATTCTCCAGCTTTATCAAAAGTTAAAGTTATAGAATCTCCACTTTTTATATTTTTGTAATATCCTAAATTATAGAATAAATCACTCATTTTAAAATATCCTGAGGCATCTAATGTATCTGGATTTTCAAAGTTTTTATCTATATTCTTATAAGATACAGTTATATTAAAGTAATCTCCTGCACTTGTATTTTTAAGCTTTCTTATTAAGAATTTACGCTTATCTTTGCCATTATTATAATCTTCCACTTCTTTTTGCGTTCTTAATCCATTTTGCAATTGTGTAAATTGTAAATCATTTATATTTACAAATAAATTTCCCTTTTGAGTTTCATTTTCCTTAATATTTAAAACAACTTTCTCATTTGGTTTTGAAACTATAATCTTATTACCTTCAATTTTTGCTGTACTATTTTTAGTATCAAAAGATATTTCTTTTAAATTTGAAGGTATACTTTCTACATTACCTTTTACATCTTTTGAATCAACATTTGCACAATATAATAATGCTTCTTCTCTTTGAAGACCATCTAAATTATTATAAGTATCTTCATTCATAACCTTTGAATAAACAAAGCCAAATGGTAATACATTTTTATTTTCATATACTGCAAATTTTCCATTACTGTATATTTTCTTTACTGATGGATCAAATCTTGGATCTTTATTATCTTTACTTATATAGTATTTAACCCCCATTATACTGCTAACTATAGGTCTATTATCAAAATTAATAATTGGACTGTTTGGAGTAAATGCTCTATTATTTAAATCTTTAGAAAATTTAGCCATATATCCATTAGTTATTGAAAGATATGAATCTATTCCGTTGTAATTTAATACAAATGAATTATTTCTAGTCTTGCTACGGGATATATTATCAGCTTTTGCAATTCTATAGAAGCTTTTATCATTATCTTTAATATAATTTTGTACTCCTCCAAATGAATCAGTATAATATGATAAGGCTTTATTTTTATCGAAAAATTCTTCAACATAACCGTTTCCTTTATCATCATATCTATAAAAATTATTAACTATTATACTTAAAGAAAGTAGTACTAATAAACATGTAAAAATATTTTTATTTTTTAATCTTTCTTTATTTGATTTCCTCATATAATTAAAAATAAATATAAGTGTAATAATTCCTAATATGACATTAGGATATACATTATTTGAAAAAATACTAAATATTGAATTTAAAACTCCAAGAACTACAAAAACCATAATTATAATTAAACTAATAATTATATCCTTTTTATTTATTTCTTTTAAGTTATCAAATCCTACAGCTATTATGATGCTTGCAAGGAACATAAATGCAAATGTCCATCTATTTGATACAGAACCAAAACCATTCATTCCTAGCCCAACAAGTGGTATTAAAATCATTATAGTAAAAATAATTAACATATAAAAATATGTCTTATATCTCTTTCTAAGCCTAATAAATAAAGGAAGCAACATATATGTAAGTATTGGACATGTAATTATTGTCCAGAAAGGATAACTTCCACTTGATACACATGAATATAATAAACTTAAATAATATCCAATTGGATATATTAATAATGTTTTATGTGGATCAGATACAATTCTAGATGATGTAAATATCGCATATAAAGTTGGAAGCAACACAATACAAGACATTAAAATACCTATAAATAAATAAACAAATAAATCTAAAAAATATTTCTTAAATTTTATTTTACGTATATCTTTTAATTCAATAAATCTTAATAATGCATAAATAATTGCTATTATTGCAATCATATACGAAAAATAAAAATTAGAAATCATTGTTATTGCAACAATAATTGAGAATAAATATTTTCTTTTATTTTCTAATATGTATTCAATACAAATAAATACAAGCGGTAATATTATTAATGGATTTATAAAATATGGATGTCTTATTGCTGTCATCATTACAAATCCTGAAAAAGCATATGAAATAGCTCCTAATATACTTGCTTCACTTGAAAATTTCATTTTTCTACTATAGAAAATGAAAGCTAATCCAACACAATATAATCTAAGTACTATTAATAAAGTAAATGCAAGTTGTAATTTTTTCATTGGAAATAATAATGATAAATATGCAAATGGATCTCCTAAAATATAATAAGAATACGTTCCTATGATATCATTACCATAAGCTATATTCCATGACCACTCCGGAATCCCCCTTAAAGGATGCTTAATAAAATTTCTAACTACTTCATTAAAATTATATAAAATAGAAAAATGCTGATTAATACCATCACTATTCCATAATAATGTTTTGCCAGCTTTTATGAATATAAGATAATATAAACAAAATATTATAGCAAAAGTTATTGTGTAAATAACTATTGGTGACTTTTTGGTTGATTTTAAGTTATTCAAAAATAATCCTCCTTTATTTAAATCTATTATTTAATAATATCAAGATTATTGAATTAAATAACAAACATTAATAAATTATTTAAAATTTTAAATGATTTTTAAAATTTTACGGATGTAGAATTTTATGTTTTATAAATTTTGCGTAATCCTTAGTTATAACTAAAAGGTCTATAGGACCTCCACAAGTTGCAATTCCAGTATTAAATCTCTGTGTTTTTATAGTTAAATCAATCATAAATTCTGCAAAATCCATCCCATCTTTTAATTGCATAAATTTCCAATCAACTTTCATACTTTTACTTGATGCCATCAAATTAACTAATGCATCTGTTTCTCCATTCCATGATGCACCAGAAGCTATCTTGTCATTATTTAAATTAGGTCTTATAACTTCCTTATTATTAATATTATAAACATATTGCTCATCATTATAATATCCACAAACATGATAAGTAACTCCATTACCATGCTTTTCTTGAGTATATTTTACTAACTTATAAACCACATCTTTAATATTATCTTCTTCTTTAATTTCATCTATTTCAAAGCTTCTTATAAAATCTCCTACAGATTTTCCTCCTATTGCAGCATCACCACAGCAAGATATTCCGATCGTATTATTTTTTATTAGAAATAATTTTTGAGAATTATCACTTAAAATACGTCTGTCTCTAGTTCCATCAGGATGTACTGTTAATCCTGTTAATCTACTATCTGCAGCCATTGCAATTCCTTCTGGTATAAATACTGTTGCTATTATTGACATATCTCTACTACTCCTTTTTAAATAACTTTCTTTTTTAAAATGAATTTATTAGTTTTAATAATTCTTCTCCATATTTTTCGAATTTTTTCTCACCCATACCTCTTATATTCATAAGATCTTCTTGAACTTTAGGTTTTTTATTTGATATATCTATAAGTGTAGAATCTGAGAAAATTATATATGGTCTAATATTTTCTTTAACAGCTTTAATTCTTCTCCATGATTTTAACGCATTATATAATTCTTTATTTATTATTTCATCTTCACTCTTTATAGGGTTCATAAAAACTTTTTCTTCTGACTTTAAAACTTTAATAGATCTATTATTCAATACAAGCATTGAATATGTTCCTGGCTTTAAATTAACATATCCTAAATCTATTAAACCTTTTATTAAATCCTTTATAAACTTAGAACTAAATTCTTTCATAAGAGAAAAAGTTGTAATTTTATCTAAATTGTATTGAATAATCTTTGGTCCTTTTATTCCTCTTAATATATCAACTAAAACTGATATACCAAATTTTTCTCTAGTCCTAAATACAGTTGATAAAATTATTTGTGCCTCTCTTGTAAAGTCTCTAATATCATCTCTATTTAAACAATTAGTACAATTATTGCAAAAACTCATTTTATATTTATTATTGAAATATTTTAATATAAATTCTCTATAACAATCATGTGTTTCTGCATAATCAACCATAGCTTGAAGCTTACGAAGTGCTATCTCTCTTCTATTTATTCCACTACTTTTATTTATTAAAAACTCAACTCTTCTAATATCATCCCTTAAATAAAAAAGATAACAATCACAGCTTTCTCCATCTCGCCCACCTCTACCAATTTCTTGATAGTAAGTTTCTAAGTTTTTAGGAATAGTAACATGAACTATAAATCTTATATTAGACTTATCTATTCCCATTCCAAAAGCATTAGTTGCTATCATTACATTCTTTTTTTCAAAAAGAAAATCCTCTTGCGATTTATCCTTATCTTCATCTTTCATCCCTGCATGATATTTAAGTACACTATATCCTAAATAATTTAATCTATCATAAATAATTTCAACTTCTTTTCTTGATGCACAATAAACTATTCCAGATTCATCTTCATGAGATTTTATTATAGTTTTAAGTTCTTCTTCTTTATCTATTTCTTTTAAAACCTCTATTTTTAAATTTGGCCTATTTATATCTCCTAAATACATATACGGATTTTTAAGTCCTAACAAATCAATAGAATCTTTTCTAACTTCTTCTGTTGCAGTAGCTGTAAAAGCTGAAATAACTGGTCTATTTTTTAACTTTTCATAAAAAGGCTTTATATATCTATAACTTTTTCTAAAATCATGGCCCCATTCAGATACACAATGTGCTTCATCTATTGCTATATGAGATATATTTAAATCTAAAATCATATTTCTAAAATAATTAGATTCTAGTCTTTCAGGTGCTATATATATAAGTTTATACATTCCAAGTGATGCATCTTTTAATATCTCTTTTATTTCATCATTTTTTAAACTACTATTTATGTAAACCCCAGATATACCACTTTCTCTTAAAGCATCAACTTGATCTTTCATAAGAGAGATAAGGGGGGAAATAACTAATGTAATGCCCTCAAAAAGAATTGCTGGAATTTGATAACATATAGATTTTCCTCCACCTGTTGGCATAAGACAAAAAACATCTCTTTTATTTAAAATTGTATTTATTATATCTAATTGCCCTACTCTAAAACTTTCATATCCATAAAACTTTTTAAGAGCATGATATGCTTTTTGAGTATTATTCATATTCATCCCTCTCTTTTTAACCTAAGTTAATTATACATTATTCCACGTAAATCTTAAAATTTATTAACTAAGTTTAAATGTCTCCAAATATTTTATTCTATATACTAAATAAGCTATAATTCCCTTTAACATACTAGATAAGGCAATGCTAAGCCATATGCCATTTACCCCTATATATTTTATAAAAACTAATGCCATGGGAATTCTAAAAACTGTAAAAATTATACTTATAGTTGAAGGTATCTTTGGCATACCTATCCCTGAAAATAAGCCATTTGAAATCATTTCTATAGCAGAAAAAATTTGAACAAATCCTATTATTTGAAGATATCTACTTGCTATTAATATTGTCTTTTCAGAGCTTATAAAAATCTTAACTAAATAACTTGGAAATAATATAAATATAATACTTATTAAAAATGCATAAATCATACCTAATTTTAATGCAGACTTATATCCTTGATTTATCCTATCATATTTCTTTGCTCCAAAATTTTGTCCAACAAAACTTGCAACAGCTGAATTTAATCCCCCAATAGCCATATAAGTTATAGATTCAATCTGAACCCCTATTTTTTGAGCAGCTATTGCATCTGATCCAAAAATAGCTATTATCTTAGCAATAATAATATTTACAAGAGTAAATAACACTCTTTGAAATGCCATAGGAAAACCAAGCCTCACTATTTCTAAGCTATACTTTTTATCTACTCCAACTTTAAAATCAAAATTAAATAACCCATTAGAATTTAATCTAAAAAGTAAAAATACTATAATATTTGAAATCAAAGTAGCAATCCCTACACCAAGTACCCCTAACTTCATTACATAAATAAATAGAGGATCTAATATTATATTTAAAATTATGCCTATACTATTTATCTTTAATGCACTTTTATTATTTCCAAAACTTCCAAACACTCTTGTATATACTGAATTAAAGAATGCAAAAAACATCATAGGAGCACTAATTAATAAATATAAATATGCTTCTCTTTCAACATAACTATTATTAATTCCTAAAAAATTTATAAACACTTTCCCGAAAAGTAAATTTGCAAGTATATAAACAATTCCAATTAATAAATTTATAAATATTCCTGCATTTATATATTTCTTAATTCCTTCACTATCCATCTCACCTATCACATGAGAAACCTTTATACCTGTTCCAATTACAACTAATGAATTTATAGAGTATCCAAGCCCAGTATAAAAACTTGCTGATCCAACGCTTGCAACAGCATCACTTCCTAAGCCTCCAACCCAAAACATATCAATTAAATTATAAGCAAATTGCAAAAATGAACTTCCCATTACAGGTAACGTTAATGCTATTAAGACTTTTGTGACATTTCCTTTAGTTAAATCTACATTTTTCATCTTTCTATTTTCCTCACAAAAAATACTTCATGTATTTAAGATTAATTTAAATTAAAATCTATCTTATTATTTTTAATTCTATCTACTAAATTTAAAACTTTCTCTTCTATTAATTTTGCAGTTTTTATAAATTCTTCTTCACTCTTTCCAGTAGGATCATCTATTCCCCAATCCTCAATATGCTTTGCAGGTAAATATGGACATACAACATTGCATCCCATTTTAATAACTATATCAACTTCTGGAATATCACTTAATAGCTTTGAATACTGAGTTTTATTCATATCAATATTATATAACTTTTTAATTACAGAAACTGCATCTTGATTTATATTAGGTTTAGTTTCAGTTCCTGCAGAATAACTTAAAAATACATCTTTACCATATAAATTTCCTAAAGCCTCTGCCATTTGAGATCTACATGAATTATGCACACATATAAATGCAACTTTTAATTTCATAAAAATTCCCCCTATATTACTTATCTTTTTTCTTTTTACAAATACAATCATCTTTATCTGATGTTATGTTAATTAAAAATTCTGCTAATCTTTTTGTATTTTCATAATTTAAACTATAATAATTCCAAATACCTTCTTTTCTTGCAATTACAAGTTCACACTCGATTAAAACTTTCATATGATGTGATAATGTTGGTTGAGTAAAATTAAAATTTTCTAATATATCACAAGCACATTTTTCTCCACAAGATAGTATATCTAAAATTTTAAGTCTATTTGGATCACCTAATGCCTTGAAAATTTTAGCATTATCATTATAATCATTTTTCATTTCTTCACCTCCTTATATAGATATTTATCTATATATACTATGATAAACTTTTATATATTGTCAATAATAATCATATTTCTATAATATAAACAAAAACTTCTACTTTTATATAAAATTTATTCTAAATAATGAACATTTTTATTTACTTTTATGTTATAATTTTACATATATTGGTATTTAAGGAGGTATTTATGAATAAAAAAACTACTATTATAAATGGAATTTTGATTTTCGTTGCATTGTTTGGACTTAAATTTGCACGTCCTATAATTGCACCAAATCTAACTGAGAGTATAAATAAAGAATGGGGAATAAATCTACCTACCCCGTCAGAAAAATCAAAGATTGAAACTCTAGAAGAAAATAACAATGAAAATTCTTTATATAAACTTACTTATGATAATGATTCTGATTTAGAAAAGGTAAAGTT
Source organism: Clostridium sp. (assembly GCF_034179595.1). GTDB lineage: Bacteria > Bacillota > Clostridia > Clostridiales > Clostridiaceae > Clostridium. The sequence continues at coordinate 39,506 of NZ_JAXFPT010000074.1, read as the reverse complement.
ATCATTAAATTGGTGCTTTAAAAATGATACAAAAGATTCTATTCCTGTTGATATAATGGAAGTTATAAAAAAGGATAGCGAGAATTCTAGATATTTTTATAAAAGAGAAAATGATAATATGATTGCACTTTCATTAGAAAACAATGTATTAACTGTTTATCAAACTAACAAAAATAAACCTTTCAATATTAGTTTAAAGCTTCAAAATCTAATTTAACATAAAAAGCGTAGTAAATTAAATTTACTACGCTTTTCTTAAATGTATTTTATTTAATTCATGCAATAAAAAGATAAAATTTACTATAAAAACATATGTAATCCATAAGCTAAAGTTATACTTATGCCAAAATACTGTATTCATTAGCTTAATATTATCTCCAATAGGATGCCATTCACTTACCTTTAAAATCAATGTGTCATTTTCATTTATTTCATCTTCAATAAACTCTCCCTTAACTAAAAAATCAACATATTTATTTTCTCCTAAGTTAAATGTAGATATTTCATTATAAGGAAGATTGCCTATAAGATTAATCTTTGAATAATCTATTTGCCTTATGCCATTTATACTTGCATATGATTTTACATAAGCTGCACCTTTTATAATATTTGGTGTATCAGATCCATCACTATATTGTATAATTAGATTTACTTTGCTTTTATCAAAATCTGTTGAATTACATTCCTTTTTATATGGTAGAAAAGGAACTATAAAAAGTATAATTAATAACAATACACTTAAAATAGTTTTTTTCACTAAAAAGCTCCTTTATAATTGCTTTAAATATTTTATGCTGTTAAATTTTTCATCTTATTTACATTATCATAAACTTCAATCATATTACTTAATACTAATTTTTCATCTAAACTATTTGAACCATTAATATATTTTTCTAAATTCTTTTCATATATTTCTTCAGATTTATGTTCTTCTTTTATTAATCTTTCAAAAACTGAATCAAGTAATTTTATATCGCCATCATAATTTTTAAGCTTCATATATAGCTCATAAATACTGCATATTAAATTTCTTTCATTAGCAATAATTTCTGAATTACTATCTTCTTTATCTATATTATTTGCCTTTAATCTTTCTGATATAAAAGATGTAACAATAAATAAATTACTCATTTCTTGTTCTTCTTTACCATTATATGCATGTTTTAACTTATTAAGCATTTCTTTTACCACATTATAATACATAAGTTTTAGCATTTTATTATCCTTTTTCATATCATATGGTAATATAAACTTGTTTATTAAAATTGCAAGTATAGTACCTATGACAACAAATACTATTCTATATAATGCTATTGTATTTGTATTAGTTAAAAGCGCTGCTGAACCCATAGCGGATATAGTTATACATATTAAATTATATCTATATTGTTTTATATAACCACTTATGTATCCACTTAGCATAAGTATTAAAGATCTTGAAGTAACATCTTTAAATATATGGAAAAGAATTTCTACTATTATTACACCACAAACTGTAGCAAATAATCTATCTTTTGTCTTTGTTTTTGACATTTCATAAACTGGTGTTACTAATGCTTGTATAGTAAATGCAATCCATCTAGCTTCTACTATATGCAAATAATCCATTATAAATAAACTTAATGCCATACCTATTGAAAAACGTACTGCATATGAAAACTTAGCTGACCTTGCATTATAATTAGCAGTTATCCTATGTCTTAATTTAAATCCTTCAGGAATATCATGTATTTTATTTACTAAGTTATAATTATTTTTATCTAATTTCTTAATTTCATATAATGCATCGTATATAAATGACATATTATTTAATACCTTTAATGCAGTTATGTCTTTTATATCTCTTCCATCATAATTCTTTATAGCATTAATTTCTTTTTCATCTATAGTACTTTCATCATTTAAATAACCTTTGATTTTTTCTAATGATTTTTCTATTGCTAATATTGTATCTTTGTCATTTTTATAATCTAATTCATCTAATAAAGCAGACATCTTTTCTAAAGCAACTGCTATATTTAATTTTATTCTACTTTCTTCTGTTAAATAAAATTGTTGTTCTCTTTTGTTATATATAACCTGTCTAAAAGAGCTTAAACTACCTTCTATACTTGAGTTTAGATTTGCATCCTTTGTACCTAAAGATTGCTTTTTTAGCTTTTCTATCATATCATCACAAGCTTTTACTAACAGCTTGTTTCCTCTTTTTAAAACATTATTTCTATTAACTACTAATTGAATAACCATAATCATAATAGCACCAACAATTAATGCTAAAAATCTCATACCTAATTTATCATTACTTACTGGATTAGTTAATAAAAATAAATATTCAAGTGAAAATGGTAAATATACTGGTTTTGCTAAATTATAAGATAATGTATATGTTAAAATAAAAGTTATAATTAAATTAATTGGGATAGCTACCCACATATTTTTATCTGCAATTGTAGCACCTGCCCCTATTAATAAATTTAACAAAACTAATAAAATAGTATTTTTAACTGGTGATAAAGTTAAATCTTTTTGCAAAAGCATAAGCATAGCTGTTATTGTTGCAACACCTATAAGCGTATTTTCAGCTCCAAATATACCTTTAAATATTAAAACAAAAGCCATAATAAATATAAATAAAATCGTTTGTGATATAATTAATTTTTTACTCATAATTCTTCTAACCTTTCTATCACATTATATTCCTTATAATAGGTCATTCTACTAGTAAAAAATACATTTTTCAATTAATATATATTTTATTTATTATAAAGTTAATATTATTAAAAGAATCTCTATTTATTAATATAAAGCAATAAATATTAATATAAAATTTATATAAAAAGAGCTAGGTTAATAAAAAACTAGCTCTTTAAAATGTTGAAATTAACTATATAATTCATATATATCCGATAATTCTAATTCTATTTTTTTAGTGTCTATATTAAATTCATCAAAACTTGTTATGCCCTTGCCCTCTAACATTTTATTTGGTAAATATACATCAAATGTACTTCCCTTATTTATTTCACTACTTACTGATATATTACCCTCATGCATATCAACTAAAGCTTTAACAATGCTAAGCCCAATTCCACTACCTTCAGTTTTTCTATTTAATGATTTATCTACTTGTACAAACCTATCAAATATAAAATCTTTCATTGATTCTGGAATTCCTCTTCCTTCATCTTGTACAGTTACTTTAACCCACTCTTTATTTGAAGTTATATTAACTAGGATAGTTTTATCTCTTTCAGAAAATTTTATAGAATTTGATAGTAGATTTAAAATTATCTTTTCAATCTTTTCCATATCGCATCTTATGATTAATTCCTCAATATCTGTATCGAAGATCATATTTATATTTTTTTCTTTTGCATATGGAATTATGGATAAAGAAATATTTTCAATAAGTTCAACTATATTTGTATTTACAAACCTTGGCTCAATTGCTCCTACATCAATTTTAGTTATATCAATAAGATTATTAACAAGTCTAAGCATTCTATAACAATTTGTTCCTAATGCATTTTCATATTTATCATAAAAATTGATAAACTTATATATATTACTTTTTTTTGATTTATTAAGTAATTGTAATGTTGAACTTATTACATTTATTGGAGTCCTTAATTCATGTGATAAATTTGCAAAAAATTCATTCTTAGCATTTTCATAAGCTTTTATTTTATTATATTCAAAATTCAATTTTTCATATTTTTTCTCTTCAGTCAAATCTTTTGAAATTATTATCTTTTTTAAATTTGCATCATTTTCTTCATTTATATCATTACATACTGATAAAAGCTCAATTTCATTTCCTATTGAATCAATTCCAACAAAAGTATATTTACTATTTGTATCACTAAACTCAATATCCTTGCATGAATTAATTATCTTATTTAAATTTTCTCCAATTAGTTCTTCCTCTTTATAATTAAACATATCTAATGTAGATTTATTTACATATTTTATAGTATCATCATCAGAAATCCCAATTAATGCTTCTTGGATATTATCATTTATTGTTGTTAAAAGTGCTTCTTTTTCTTCGATTTCTTTTGATAACTTATGTTCTGTAGTTATATCATTAAAAGATATAGAAAAATATGTTTGATTTTCATAAGTAATCCTTTTTACATCTAATAATATAGCGCTTTCGTGGTTTTCACTTACAAATTTTCCCTTCCAATATCCCTTATTTTCAGCCTCTTTATGTATAGTATCAACATCATCACAACTTATTTTTCCATATCTATAAAAATTATCTTCAATTTCTTTATATTGTTCTTCTATATTTTCTTTGCTACAGTAATTATTTATTAATGTTTTATTAGCATAAATTATATTCCATTCACTATCAGTAATTAATATGTTATTTATATGATCAAATTCTGATACATAATAAAATATATTTAATTCTTTTTGTAATTTTTTATTTTCATTTATTTCTTTTATTATTTCTATAAATACACCGCATACAACTGCTACATTAGCCATAATAGTCAAATATATTAAAGAATAAAAATTTCTTTGGATAATTTTTGTTTCAGGATTCCATGCAGAACTTAAAAAATATAAGCATCTCATAATTATTAAATATAAACTAGCTATTATAGACACATACACTGATTGTATTTCTTTTATACTTTTCTTAATTAAAAGTTTATTAACTACAAGATATAAAATTATAATTATAATCATTATAAAAAATGAAATCTTACCTAAATATCTATACTTATCAGTTATCACTAAATTGCTTATATTTCCATCTATTTTTGAAGTTATAATGGATAATATAGAAACAATTATAATATCCATTAATTTATTTTCCTTAGAAAAAGTTTTCTTTTTATTTACTACCCTACTAATAATAAATAATCTAAGCAAAGGGCTTAATATTTGAATAAAATAATTATTCATAATATTTTCATTTGCATTTACTAAAGCATTAATCAGCATGCTTAAATAATATAATGATATTATAAAAAAACTATCTTCATTATTATTTAGAAAATATATTCCTGAACTTATATATGCCATAACTGTAAGGAGTAGATTTACACCCATCAATCCATATGCATGCATTACACTTTCAAATTCAAATTCAAATCTATTTCTCCCATAAAATAAATCCTTTAAAACAAACATAAGCAATACTAATGACCCACTAATTATTATTGCTAACATTAATTTTATGATCTTTTGTTCTCTTAATAAGTTTTTCTCTTTATTAGCTAAATATAACATTTTTTACCTCCATACCTAGTAAATCTATAATATCACTATTTTTAAAATTTTTATAGCTTTTTTGTAAAAAAAATGTTAATTTAGTCAAATTTTCACTAAAACGTAATAAATAGCAGGGTAAATTATTTATCCTGCTATTTATTACTCATATTTTTTATTATTTCTCTTAAAAAAGTATAATTTTAAATTCGTTAATCGTTTTATTTATATTATGTGAATTTAATATAGCTGTTACAACTGCTACACCATCTAATAATTCCTTTAATTCATTAGTTATATTTTCTGTATTTATTCCACCTATTCCGTATATAGGAATACTTATATTTTTCTTTATTTCTTTAAGTGAATTTATGCTTAAAATATTTGTATCTTTTGTATCTGTACTATATATAGCTCCACATCCTAAATAATCTGCTCCATCTTCCACAGCTTTTTTACTCTCTTCTAAAGTTTTAGTAGATACACCTATTATCTTATCTCTTCCAAGTAATTTTCTAGCTAATTTACAATCCATATCATCTTGTCCTATATGAACTCCATCTGCATCTATTGCCATAGCAATATCAACTCTATCATTTACTAAAAATATAGAATTATATTTTTTACATAAATCAAATAACTTTTTACCTCTCTCACACATTAATTTAGACGAAACATTTTTATCTCTATATTGAACAAGTTTTATCCCTGCTTTAAGTGCCTCTTCAACCTTCTTTAATAATTCATCAAAAGGTATTCTATAATCTGTTACTAAATATATTTTTTTGTCTTTAAAACTCTTCATAAAAAATCTTACCTCTTTCTATTAATTCTTCATCTGTAATACAAGATATTTTATCTAAAGTTTTATACTTAAACGATAATATTCCATTACCTAAATTGTTTTCTTTAGCTATTTCACTTGAAATATTCATTGTAAGTATTGCTTTTACCACTCCAAAAATAGTATCTTCGCCTAAATCTTTAGCACATTCTACTGCTAGCATTCCTCCAAGCATACAGCCTGTCCCTGTTACTAGCGAAAGGTCTTGCACCCCATTATATACTCGCACCTCTCTTTTTCCATCTGTTATATAATCCACTTTTCCTGTTATAACTATTATGCAATTATTATTTTTTGAATACGATCTTAAGGCTTTTCTTAAGCTTGGTGTAAAATCTTGTGTATCTAATGAATCTATCCCCTTAAAGTTACTTTTAACACCTATAAGGGTTTTTATTTCTGTTAAATTACCCTTTATTAATTTAATACCTATATTTAATATATCTTCTACAATTTTTCTTCTAAGTTTCGTTACATGAACTCCAACTGGATCTAATATAACTGGAATATTATTTTCTCTTGCAACATTTGCTCCAAGTATCATGCTATCTCCTTTTTCATATCCCATTGTACCAATATTTATATAAAGTCCATCTGATATGGCTACGCCTTCTTTTATTTCTCTTAAATCATCAATCATCATTGGCTTACCGCCATAAGAAAGTATAGTTTGAGCAACATCATTTACTGTTACATTATTTGTTATTGCATCGATAAGTGGAGTATCGACTCTTCCCCTGTCAGCTCTTCTTAAAATTTCTCTTATTTCCATTATAATATCCCCCTTTTAAACCCCATATTATTCCATATTAGCTAACTTATATAATTCATAAAAATGATGTGTTGGACCAACTCCTTTTCCAAGTTCTATTCCATGTTCTATTGCAATTGTTACATATCTCTTTGCTTCTCTCACAGCGTCTTCTATATTCATACCTTTTGCAATATTTGCAGCTATTGCTGATGATAATGTACAGCCTGTACCATGTGTGTTTTTACTATTTATTCTTTCTTGTTTTAAATAAATAAACTTTTCTCCATCATATAAAATATCTGTTGCGTCATCTTCTAGATGACCACCTTTTACTAATACTGCTTTAGGCCCAAGCTTCTTTAAATTAATCGCAGCTTCTTTCATATCATCTATATTTTTTATTTCTACTCCTAATATTTCTTCTACTTCTGGAAGATTTGGAGTTATAAGAGTTGTTATAGGAAATAATTCTTTAATTAATGTTTCCTTAGCATCTTCTGATAAAAGCTTAAATCCACTTTTTGATACCATGACTGGATCAAGTACAATTTTAGGAATATCTTCACTAATATCTTGAATACCAAAAACTCCTTGAGTATTTTGAGCTGTAATTGCTGTAATTACACTCATTCCAAATACACCATTTGCTGAAAAAGCTTTTAAATCAGCCTGTATTCCAGCACCCCCTGAACAATCTGATCCTGCAATTGATAATGCTTTATACATATATATCATACTTTCAATTTATAATATAAAATAAAAAAAGAGTACGACCTCATAAGGTTGTACTCTATTTATCAATATTAAAATACATAAATACTGCTGTCCCTACGATGGTACTAACCATATCAGGTAATAAGGGTTTAGAAATTAAAATTTCATTCTCAGCTAAAAACTTATAGCTCCCCTAGCCTTATATTTTATTTTCTTAATTAAATTTTATATCAAAATTTAATTAAAGTCCACATCAAATAATATTCTTATTCATCACCAAATACTTTTTTCTTAAGTTCAAGACCAGTTTTAGTTATTGCAACTCCACCCATAGCTGTTTCTCTAAGTTCTGCAGGTAATTGCTTACCGACCTTATACATTGCTGAAACTGTATCATCAAATGGTATCTTAGATTCTACTCCTGCCATTACTAAATCAGCAGTACAAAGAGCACTTACAGCTCCTGCCGCATTTCTTTTTGCACATGGAATTTCAACAAGCCCTGCAACTGGATCGCAAACTAATCCTAAAATATTCTTTAAAACAATTGCCGCTGCATCTAAGCTCATCTTTGGAGTTCCACCCATCATTTCAACTACAGCTGCTGAACCCATAGCAGCTGCTGAACCACATTCAGCTTGACATCCACCTTCTGCCCCTGAAACTGTTGCATTCATAGCAATTATAGTACCAACCGCAGCTGCTGCAAAAAGCCCCATAACAAGCTCATCTTCTGTCTTATCAAGCTTTGAACCTGCTGATAATATAACAGCTGGAAGTATTCCACATGAACCTGCAGTTGGACATGCAACTATTCTTCCCATTGATGCATTTACTTCTGATGATGATAAAGCCATTGCCATTGCCATAACAGTTGTTGTCCCTGTTAATGTTTCACCTTTTTTTAAATATTGATTTACTCTGTAGCCATCTCCTCCAATAAGTCCTGTTACTGAGTAAACTTCTTTTTCTATTCCTTCTGTAGCTGAATCAATCATAACCTTTAAAGTAGCTTTCATTTTATTTATTACTTCTTCTCTAGTTGATTCAGAATTTTCCATTTCCATTTGTATTGCATATTCACTTAAAGATATGCCTCTTTGATTACATATTTCTAAAAGTTCTTGTCCACTTCTTGCAACCACTATTCTTCACCTTCCTTTACAGGATTTATCATAATAACTCTATTTACTTCTTCAATAGTTTTTAGTTTTTCTACAGTATCATCATCTACAGTATGATCTAATTCAAATACCATATTAGCTCCTTGTCCTTTTTGTCTTCTAAAAACGCTCATAAATGCAATATTTATTCCTTCTGAATAAAGAAGATTTGTAACCTTTGATACAACTCCTGGAACATCTTTTTGAGACATTATTAATGTTGGATATTCTCCTGTAAATTCAACTCTATTTCCATTAACTTCAGTTATCTTAATACTTCCGCCACCTATTGATGAACCAATAACTTCTCTTCTTTCACCGCTTTTTGTTAGCATATCAAACTTAACTGTATTTGGATGTACATCACCAAGATCTGTTTCTACAAATTTAAACTTTAGTCCAATTTCTTTTGCTATTTCAAGAGAATTTCTAAGTCTTTTATCACTTGGTTCCATTCCAAGAATTCCTGCAACTAATGCTCTATCTGTACCATGACCTTTATATGTCTTAGCAAATGATCCGTGTAAATAAAATGTTACATCTATAACTTCATCTCCAGCAACTGCTCTTGCAACTTTTCCAAGTCTTGCGGCACCAGCTGTATGTGAACTTGAAGGCCCAATCATTATAGGACCTAAAATATCAAAAACACCTACATTATTCATATTCTTCACCTTATCCCATGCATAATTTTTTATATATCTTAGTTATAGTTTAATCTATTATTATTACTTTTTTCAATAAAAATAGTCATTTTATACTATATTATTTTTTGGACTAATTCTTATTTATTAACATTTTAAAGTGAAATTAAATTATGTTATAAGTAAAAAAGTATCTCACATAAAATATGTGAGATACTTTCTATTTAAATTGTATTCCAGAATTATTTGATTTTGGTTCAAAAAGACTTTTATAGAAGTTATCAAATCCATCATCATTCATTTCTATATTTGATTCATCATTTACATAGAATTTATTCATAGTTGATGTTATTAAATCAAACTTCCTAATATTATTTTCTTCTAAAAGTACATTGTAAAGATAAGCTAAATGATTTTGAAGATATTCTTGCATATTTTTTATCTCTTCATCACTTAATTTTCCTTCTTCATAAAGTTTCTTAACTGGACCATTTCTAAATATAAAGTATGCTGATGCTCTTGTTATATTTTTTAAATAATCCTTTACTTCTTTATTTTCCACATTAACACCTCATCTACTTGTATATACTACATAATAATTTAACTACATTTATCATGAATGTACAAGTTAATATTTGTAGAAACAACTTCCCCCAATAAACTCACGTAATAATGAATTTTCAGGAACTTTATCCATAGAAATTTCTTTAAAGAAAGTAAGTAATGAAATAAGTCTTTGTGCTTCATTAAATACAGGACTTTCTTTAGTAATTTTCTTTAGTTCATTTAAGGCATATGGCTTTAAAACACAAAGTTCATATACTAAAGTTGAATTAAACATATCATCTGCTTCTTCTTGATATACAAATATATTTCTTCTTTCACCTCTTTTAATTGAAGGCCACATTCTTAATGTTTCTTCTCCTCCATATCCTCTTGATAAAAAATCTCTAACTATTCTTCTTACTTTTCTTACATCTGTTGTTGCTATTCTATTATGATTATCAAGATTTAACTGAGTTAATGCTGATATATAAATCTTATGCTTATATTCATCTTGTATTGAATTTGTAAGCATTGGATTTAATGCATGAATTCCTTCTAATATAAGAATACCATTTTGAGGTAGCTTTACTTTATGCCCAAGCCATTCACGTTTACCTTGCATAAAATTATAGCTTGGAACTTCAACTTCTTCACCATTTAATAGTCTTTTTAAATGCTCATTTAAAGTCTTTAAATCTAATGAATATATAGATTCAAAATCATATTCTCCATTTTCATCTTTAGGATTAAGTTCCCTATCTATAAAATAATCATCTAGGCTAAGAGGAACTGGAACATATCCATTTACTCTAAGTTGAATACTTAATCTATTTGCAAAGGTAGTTTTTCCTGATGAAGACGGTCCTGCAATTAATACCATCTTAACTTCATTCTTTTCTGATATTCTATCTGCAATATATGCAATCTTTTTTTCATGTAAGGCTTCTGATACAAGTATTAAATCTTTAAGTTCATTATTTACTACCCTATCATTTAAACTTCCAACTTCACCAACACCTATTATATTAAGCCATCTTTCTGTTTCATAGAAAATATTAGATAATCTCTTTTGTTCGTTATATGGTGGAATATTATCTAAATCTTCAATCATAGGGCTTCTAAGAATAAATCCTGTTTCATAAAGCATTAAATCAAATGCTCTTATAACTCCTGTAGAATATGCCATTTTTCCATAAAAATAATCATATCTTCCTTCTAATTCATAAAGCTTTACTGTATCAAAATCTACATGTTCTAAAAGCTTAACTTTATCTTCCATTCCATAGTTTTCAAAAATATCTATTGCTTTGCTTTTTGAAACTCTTATCTTTTTTATTGGTTCATCTTTATTTATTATCTCTTTCATCTTTTTCTTTATTTTCTTTATATCATCATCATTTAAAACTTTTTCTTTATGAATTTCTCCAAATAACCCTTTGCCTATTGAATGTTCTATAGTTATCTTTGAATCTTTAAATACATCAAGTGCTGCCGTAATAAAAATAAATTGAAGTGTTCTTGTATATATATTCATACCTTCTTCAGTATTAAAATATATTATCTCTAAAATTCCGCTTTCTTTTACTTCTTGAGTTAATTCATAATACTTATTATTAAGTCTACAAAGTGCTATATTTTTTATATCTTCTTTATAATATTTATCCATTAAGTCTTTAAATTTAGTTCCTCTTAAAATATTCTCTTTTTTACCATTTTCAAGAATTATATCAAACCCATTCATCTTTTTACCTCGCCTAAAATTTTATATACATATATTAATACCATTATATTCTCTTTTGTCCCTGCCATAAACTGTAAAATATATTTTTTATAGTTTTACTTTGAATATTAAGCATACTTATTACAAATATTAACCTAAGAGGTGTTATTTATGTTTATTGTTTTTATAAGAACTGCAATTTTATATATTCTTGTTGTTTTAGTGATGAGACTAATGGGTAAACGTCAAATTGGAGAACTTCAACCTTATGAATTTGTAATAACTATGATGATTTCAGATTTAGCTTCCCTTCCAATGCAAGATACAAGACTCCCATTACTTTTAGGAATAGTTCCTATTTTAACTTTACTTTTACTTAAAACACTATTATCCCAGCTTCAACTTAAAAGCCAATTTACCAGAAAAGTTGTAGAGGGCGAACCATCTATTTTAATTTATAAGAGCAAAATAAATTATAAAGCTTTAAAGAGCCAACAGATAAACATAGATGAATTAATGGAAGAAATAAGATTGTTAGGATATTTTGATTTAGAAGAAATTCAATATGCAATTCTTGAAACAAATGGTCGTATTTCAATACTACCTAATTCATCTAGTGGGAATTCTTCAGAAATATCAAATGCTGTAAGTTCTAATAATTCATCATCAAATGCTAATAAAAATGATGAAAATAATTTTTCTAAAGAAAAACAAAAGATTATACTACCAAAAATATTAGTTTCTGATGGCAAAATAAATAGAAATTCATTAACAGCAGTAAATAAAGATAGTGATTGGATAAAAAATGAATTAAAAAAACATGGAATAGATGATATAAATAAAGTCCTATTAGCCTTATATGATACTCAAGGTAAATTTAAATATCAACTTTTTGATGAATATGAAAAGGAGGAGAAAAAATGAAAAATTCAATAGTTTCTCTTATTTTATTCTTCTCAGCAATTATATTTATATTTTTTGCTAATTCAGAACTTATAAAACTTTGTGATCAAATATCAAATGATAGTGATAGAATAGAACGGCTTTTAGATGATAAAAAATGGGATGAATCATATAATGAAAGTGTTAAACTTCTAAAAAAATTAGATGAAAGTAACTCAATATCTTCAATTTACATAAGTCATATAGAATTAGATGCTATAGTAGATCAAACAGTTCGATTAACAGTTCTTATAAAGTCTAGAGATGAAAGTGAATCATTAGCAACACTCCATTTAATTAGGTATAATGCAGAAAGAATTAAAGAATTACAATATCCATCAATAGAAAATATTCTAATAAAAAAGCTCTATCTATAAGATAGAGCTTTTTTATTACTCTTGAGTAAATGATAAACATTGTGCATGACCGTCATTACTTAAGCTTTCAACAGCAATATCAACATAATTTGATACACATCTATTTTCTTTATTATGTATGCAGTTAGTTACATCACAACCAATTGCCATATTTGGATTTGGGTGTCCTGCACTTCCACATCCTACTCCACTTTGCATTGATAGTTCTTTTTCATCAAAGTTTTCGCATACAGTTTCATGTGATGAACTTGATATACCGCCTCCAACATGTATTGTTTGATTACAGCATTGATTGTCTTGATTATGCACACATTCTATAACTCCACATCTTAATGTAGCCATTAAAATCACTCCTATATATTTTATCCTTATTATTATCTGTAATTTTTTAAATTTAATTCTAAAAATATATCTTTTAATCCTAGTTTTAATTTATATATATTTGATGTACTATTAAAATAAAGTATTTATATAAAGGAGATAAATTTATGGCAAAGGAATTAGAAACAAGAATTATAGACATAGATGTAGATTCTATGAGAGAAAAATTAAAATCTTTAGGTGCTAAAATGATAAAATCTGAAAATCAAATAAATGATATATATGATTTCGAAGACGAAAGACTTTTAAAAGATAAAGGTTATGCAAGAATTAGAACTGTTAATGATTTAATAAATTCTAAAGAAATAATATTTATGACAACAAAAAAAATGTTATCACAAGGTAGATTTAAAGAAATGGAAGAAAATGAAGTTATAGTAGATAATAAAACTATGGCTGAAGGAATATTTAAATCATTAGGACTTAAACTTCATCAATCAATAAAAAAGTATAGAGAAAGTTATGAAATTTTAGATGGTTTAGTTGAAATAGATATAAACGATAAAGAATTTTGCCCTTTCCCTTATATTGAAATTGAAACTTCATCTGAAGAATCTTTACAAAATATACTAGATTTAATTGGATATACTATGGAAGATACTACTTCTAAAACTATATATCAACTTATAGATGAATATAAAAATAATTAATTTATAAAATAAAAAATGACTGAGCAAAGTCTAACACTAAGTTCAGTCATAATTTTTATCTATAATATAATATATTATAAAACTAAAGATTTGCTAAATTTTTTGATGGTCCAAACATTTCATAATTTATATTTTCTTCTGAAATGCCCATACCCTTTAAAGTATTATATATATGTTTCATGAATCCTAAAGGTCCACAGAAGTAGAATTCTCCATCCTTAGGTAAGTTTTCTTCCATCCATTCTTTAGTTACAACCCCTTCAAAGTCATAATCTTTTCCCTTTTGATCTGATTCTAATGGAGTTTGATAGAATATTGCAGTTTTAACATTACTATGTTCTTTCTTTATGCTATCAATTTCATTTTTAAAAGTATGTGCAGTTGAATTTAATACAGCTTGTACAAATATTATATCTCTATCTTCTTCTACAGCCTTATAAAGCATTGACATCATTGGTGTAATTCCTATACCACCACTTAATAATACTAGAGGTTTCTTGCTATCTTTTAATATAAACTTTCCTAATGGTTCTGTTATTTCTATTGTATCTCCTATTTGAATATTATCATGCATATATCTTGATACTAATCCATTTTCTTCTCTTTTTATACTTATTCTATAAAAATCTTCTCCAGGTTTCATTGATAAACTATATTGTCTAATTGCATTTTTATTTTCACCATCTTTAATTGGCTTTATTGAAATAAATTGACCTGCTTCATTTTTCTTAAGCTTTTCTCCATCTTCTCTTCTCATATAAAATGAAGTTATCACATCATTTTCTTTAACCTTATTAAATATTTTTACTTTATACATAATCTTACCACCTTTATCATTCGTACTATTTATCTCTACGTATGTATTTATTATCTTTATATGGTTTTACGCGTAAATTCATATTTAAATATCTGATATATCTAAATTATATTCCTTCAAAATCAATATAGCAATAATGATTATCACTTAATAATGGTTAATTTTTTCATAACTTCTAAAACTTTATTTTAAATGTATATATTTTTTGATTTGAAATACTGACTTTTTAATATTAATAAATAAAAAAGGGGCCTAAAATTTCTTCTAAGACCCTTTTAAATCATTTACAATTTTTCTCTTCTCTTTGTAGATTCTTTAAATATTTTAATTAATTTATCTTTATCTTCTTTTTCTATAGCTTTTTTTATAATCAAAAACTCTTCATTAAACTTATCTAAAACTTCTAATAAGTTTTCTTTATTACCTAAAAAAAGCTCAGTCCAAAGTTCTTCATTTATATTAGCTATACGAGTTAAATCTCTATAACTATCCCCAATAAAATAACCAGTATCCCTATCTTCCTCATCACTATTTATAAGTGATACTGCAAGAACATGTGGTAATTGACTTGTAAAAGCTATTATTTTATCATGAAACCTTGGAGTTATAACTTTAATATTTTTAAAACCAAGATTATATGCTAAATTCTTAATAAGCTCTATATTCTCTTCTTTATTTATACTTATAGGTGTTATTATGTAATTTGCCCCTTTAAATACTTTATCATCTGCGTAGTCTATTCCCTTTTTTTCTCTGCCAGCCATTGGATGTCCAAAAATAAAATCTACTTCACTTGGAATAATATTTACTATATCATCTACAAACATTTCTTTAATTCCAGTTGTATCTGTAATTATAGCTCCTTCTTTAAAATTATCTTTGTTTTCTTTTATAAAGTCTATTAAAAGCTTTGGATATATTGAAATTATAACAAGGTCTGCACTTTTTAATATATATTTTCCATCTAGGTATCCTTCTTTTATAATTCCCATATCCTTAGCTTTTTTTAATGTATTTTTATCTTTATCTATTCCATAAACATCATTATACCCATTATTTTTCAGAGCCATACAGAAAGAACCTCCAATAACCCCAAGACCGACAACTACGACTCTCATAAATCTCTTTCCCCCTAAATTTTAATAGAGATTAAATAACCTTACCTTCAAATTCTGCAATTCTCTTTATTTCATTCATTAACTTTTCAAAGCTTTCTGGTTTTATTGATTGCTGTCCATCACTTAAAGCATTCTTTGGATCATTATGAACTTCTACCATAAGTCCATCTGCACCTGCCATTATTGCAGCTTTTGCTAGCGGCTCAACTAAATACCAATATCCAGTTGCATGACTTGGATCTACTATAACTGGAAGATGGCTTAATCTCTTAATAACTGGAATTGCACTTAAATCTAATGTATTTCTTGTTGCTGTTTCAAATGTTCTAATACCTCTTTCACAAAGTATTACATTATCATTTCCACCAGCCATTATATATTCAGCAGCCATAAGCCATTCCTCTATACTAGCTGATAATCCTCTCTTTAAAAGAATTGGTGTCTTTGTTCTACCAACTTGCTTTAAAAGATCAAAGTTTTGCATGTTTCTTGCTCCAATTTGTATAACATCAACATTTTCAACAAACTCATCAATGTAATCTGTTGACATTAATTCTGTAACTATAGGAAGACCTGTTGCTTCTTTTGCTTTTTTTAATAATTTTAGTCCATCAAGTTCTAAACCTTGGAAGCTATAAGGAGATGTTCTTGGTTTAAAAGCACCACCTCTTAAAAAGTTAGCCCCAGATTTTTTAACACTCTTTGCTATTTCAATTATTTGTTCTTCGCTTTCAACTGAGCAAGGACCTGCCATAATTCCAAGGTTTCCTCCCCCAATTTTATTACCTAATACATCAATTATTGTATCTTCTGGTTTGAATAATCTATTTGCTTTTTTAAATGGCTCTTGAACTTTAACTATCTTTTCTACACCATCAAATCTTAAAAGTTTGTTTGGATCTAATACTGAAGTATCACCCATAACTCCAACTATAAGATGTGAATCTCCCTTTGATATATTAGTTCTAAGTCCTAAGCTTTCTACACACTTACTTACTTTATTTGCATCTTCCATTTTTGCATTTGTATTCATAACAATTATCATATAAAATCCTCCAAAATTACTATCACTAATAAATATAACTATTATTCCTTAATCTTTCCTTTTAGTTTAACCTTTGCTAAGTTAATTGCATCTCTCATAAATCCTTCATTTAATATCTCAATTTGTGAAGCCTCTTTATATTTATGAAATCTTTCTTTATAAAGATCATATAATCTTTGTTTTCCTTCTTTAAGTAGGGGTCTAGATGAAATATCAATATCATTTATTATATTTTCAATTGGTCTATTTATAAATAAAATTATACCTTCTTTTTTTAATATTTCTATATTTATATCTCTTTTAATTACTCCTCCACCAGTTGAAATAACACATCTTTTTTTAGAAATAAGCTCTTTGCATGCTTTTGTTTCAAGTTTTCTAAAGGCATCTTCAGATTCTTTAAATATCTCTTTTATTGATTTTCCACTTGTATTTTCAATATATTCATCCATATCATAAAAGTTGTAATTTAATTCTTTAGCTAGGATTTTTCCTATGGTTGTCTTACCACACCCTGGCATTCCAATAATAATAATTTTATCTCTTTTTTCCATATATTCTCCTTATTTAAAATTATTAATAAGCCTCTTATATATCTCTATTATTACCTTTTTATCAATACTTCTTTCTTGCCAAATTTCCTCAGCTTTAATAGCTTGCCCAACAAGCATCATAAGTCCTCCACAAACTATCTTATTATTTTTAATACCTAGCTTAATAAACTTAGTTTCTAAAGGATTATATATTAAATCAACTAAAACATCATACTTTTTAATTATTTCCTCTGAAACAGGTAAAAAATCATTATTTGGAAACATACCAACTGGAGTTGTATTTATAATTATATCTCCTGATTTATTATTAATATCATCATAAGTTATAACTTTTATTTTTTCTTCATCAGTATATAACTTTTTCTCTGTTCTACTAACTAAATTAATCTCTAAAGCTTCTTCATCTAAAAGATATTGTATTACTGCTTTACTTGCTCCGCCTGTCCCTAAAACTGTTACCCTTTTATTCTTTACGCAAATATGTTTATCTTCTAACATATATTTAAATCCATAATAATCAGTATTATATCCTACAAGCTTTCCGTTTTTATTAAAAATAGTATTTATAGCTCCGATTTTTTTGGCTTCTCTAGAAAGTTCATCTAAATATTTAATAACTACTTCCTTATATGGTATAGTTACATTTATGCCCTTAATATTTGAAGACTTTAAAGAATTCATAAAATCATTTATATCTTCTCTTTTTACTTCAAATAATCTATAATCACCTTTAATATTAAGTTCTTCAAATATATGCTTATGAAGCTTTGGTGATAAAGAATGAGAAAGCTTTTCTCCTAAAAGTCCATAACACTCCATTATTTCACATCCATTCTTTTTTTATACCAACCTAATACTCTAAAATATTCGCTACTTTCTTCTATTGACTTTAATGTCTTAACAACTTCAAAATTTTCAAGACTTCCCTCAAAATCAACATATAATAAGTACTTCCAATTTTCATTCTTGATTGGTCTTGATTCTATTCTCATCATATTTATATTATTTTCTGCAAAGTATCTTAAAAGTCTATATAACGTACCTGACTTATCTTCTAATGAAAACACTACACTTATCTTATCTGCATTATCTTCTTTTAATAATTCCTTACCTACTACAATAAATCTTGTATAATTATTTTTTATATTATTTATTTCTTCTTTTATTATATCTAAATCATATATTTTTGCTGCTCTACTGCTTGCAATTGCTGCCTTACTTTTATCATTTAAATCTTTAATAAGCTTTGCGCTTATTGCTGTATTATGATATGGAATAAGCTTAAAATTATTATATAATTTTAAAAACTCACTTGTTTGGCTAAATCCTTGTGGATGAGAATATACTTCTTTTATATCATCAATTTTAGCATCATGTATACCTATTAAATGCTGATCTATTCTAATACTTTCTTCACCAATTATATAGAAACCATATTTAACTAATAAATCATGTACTTCATTTATACCACCTGTTGAAGAGTTTTCAACTGGAAGCACTCCATAATCTATATCGCCATTTTTAAGTGCAATAAATATATCTTCAAATTCCTGATAAGCTATAGACTTATTATCTTCACCAAAATATTTTAAAAATGCCTCTTCACTAAATGAGCCTTGTGGACCTAAAAATCCTATTACATCTTCTCTTGATATATCTCTTTTCTTAAAAGTAAAGCTATCTTTTTCCCTATTTAACTTTCTTGATTGTAATTCTCTAGAAACTTCCATTAATCCATTAAAAAACTTTTCAATTTCTTTCTCATAATCTTTATTTTCTAATCTATCAATATTTTTCTTAATTACAGCTTCTTCTCTTCCTTTATGAAATATAGGAAGATTATTTAGCTTTTTATACTCGGCTACTTTTAATACTGTATTCATTCTCTTTTCAAATAATTTTGTAATCTCACTATCTATGCTATCTATTTCTTTTCTGTAAACTTCTAAATCGTCCATATTTTATCGTCCTTTCAAAAGTTCTAACATTCCTATTGCAGCAACACTTTCTATAACAGGCACTGCTCTTTGTACTATACATGGGTCATGTCTTCCTTCAATATTTAATTCTTCATTTATCTTTTTATCTATATTAATAGTATTTTGTTTTTTTAATATTGAAGCTGTAGGCTTTATAGCAACTCTAAATATAACTGGCATACCATTTGTAATTCCTCCTAATATACCTCCATTATTATTGCTTCTTGTTTTAACTTTGCCTTTTTCATCATAATAAAATTCGTCATTAGCTTCTGACCCTTTAAGCTTTGTTATATTAAATCCTTCTCCAAATTCAACACCCTTAACTGCTGGAACTGAAAATAATAGATGAGCTAAAGTTGATTCTACTGAATCAAAAAATGGATCACCAATCCCTGCATCTAAGTTTAAAACTGCACATTCTATAATTCCACCAACAGAATCCCCTTCTGATTTTGCAGATAATATTTCTTTTCTCATATCACTATCTAAATTTTTATTTATAAGCGGAAGTTCCATCTTAGGTAATTCTTCTATTAAGCTTTCATTAATGTTTACTGGATTAAATGATTCATCTTCTATATTTCCAATACTTTTAATATGAGATACTATTTTTATTCCATGAGATTCTAATATTTGCTTACATATAGCTCCTCCAAATACAAGTGGTGCTGTTATTCTTCCTGAAAAATGTCCTCCACCTCTATAATCATTAAATCCATTATATTTTATATTTCCAGTATAATCTGCATGTCCTGGTCTCATTAAAGTTTTAAGTTTACTATAATCTTTTGATTTTTTATCGCTGTTTCTAATTATTCCACATAAAGGTGTTCCTGTTGTTTTTCCTTCAAATAAACCACTTAATATTTCAACCTTATCTCCTTCTTTTCTTGAAGTTGATAAATTGTTTTTTCCTGGTGCTCTTCTTTCCATTTCAGCATCTATTTTTTCTAAATCAATTGAAAATCCTGAAGGAAGACCGTCTATTGTAAGACCAATGCCTACTCCATGTGATTCTCCAAAAATAGAAAACTTTAAATTACTTCCCCAAATTCCACTCATCTATTTTTCCTCCTAAAGCTTTAAAATCTTCAAAGAAATTTGGATATGATTTAGATACGCATTCAAAATCATCTAATATTATTTCTTCTTTACATCTTGTAGCTGCAATAGCTAACATCATAGCAATTCTATGATCTTTATGGCTCCAAACATTTACTCCGCCTTTAAATTCACTAATACCTTCAATTATAAGCGAATCTTCTTTTTCATAAATATTAGCTCCTAATTTTGAAAGTTCTAAATTTATTGCTCTAAGCCTATCACACTCTTTTATTCTAAGTCTTTTTGCATTTATAATCTCTGTTCTTCCCTTTGAAAGACTTGCAACTACTGAAAGTATAGGAATTATATCAGGACATCCCTTTGCATCTATAATAGTTGATTTTAATCCATTTGACATCCCTATTATTTCATCTTCACTTTTATTAAATGAAACTCCCATTCTTTCTAATATTTCTATAACTTCTCTATCACCTTGAAGAGAGTTTATATCTAAATCTTTGCAAACAACTTCATTTCCTATAGCATCTGCACATAAGAAAAATGCACCTTGAGAATAATCTCCTTCAACCCTATATTCTCTTCCTATGTAATGTTGATTTCCCTTTATTATAAATTCATTATAATCTTTATTTTCTATATCTATTCCAAAATCATATAATGCCTTTAAAGTTAAATCTATATATCCTTTTGATTCTAATGTTCCTTCTATAATTATTTTAGAATCACCATTTAAAAGCGGCAGTGCAAACATAAGACCTGTTATAAATTGTGAACTTATATTACCTAGCACTTTAAATTCTCCTGAATTTAATTTCCCTTTAATTTTAAGGTCTAATTCTTGCTCTTTATGTGAATAGTTAATACCTTGCTTTTTAAATATATTGTAATAGACATCTAAAGGTCTTTTTCCAAGATTGCCTCTTCCTATAAATCTATTATTATAATCACTTAATAATGCTATAGGTATAAGAAACCTTAAAGTAGAACCTGATTCATTACAATCTATAACTCTTTCTTCTAAAAATTTATCATTTAGATTTAATCCGGTTATCTCTAGTTCTCTATCCTTTATTTCTATTTTTGCTCCTAAAGCTTTCATTCCGTTTATTGTAGCAATTATATCATCTGATAAATCTATATTTGTTATTATACTTTTTTCTCTGCTAAGAGATGCACATATGACTGCTCTATGTGCCATACTTTTTGATGGTGGAATCTTAACTTTTCCTTTTAACTTATCATTGTATATCTTAATACTTCCCATTTTATACTCCTATCTAAAAAATTCTACTGTAGTATCATAAATCTTAGCATTTCCTATCTCTTGCATTATAATTACTTTAAGTCTACTTCCCATATTCTTTTTATCTAAAGATATTGCTTCTATTATAGTATCTTTATCTTTTAAATCCACTTCAAAAGGAAGACCATACCTAACTAAAATATTCTTAATATCTTCTGAATATTTTTCTTTAACTAATCCTTTTTCCTCACAAAGCTTTGTAATTAAATACATGCCAATAGATACACCTTCACCATGAGTAAATTTTGAAAAACCAAAGTATTTTTCAATTGCATGACCTAGTGTATGCCCAAAATTTAATATCATTCTATCTCCAGTATCTTTTTCATCTCTTTCTACAAATTCTCTTTTTATATTACAGCATGTATATATAATGTATTCTATATGTTCCATTACTTCATTTCTAGTATTTAGAGTATTTAAAAGATTAAATAAAGATCTGTCTTTAATACATCCATATTTTATAACTTCACCCATTCCATCTTTATAAAACTTTTCATCTAAAGTTTCTAATACATTTGGATCAATTAAAACTCTTTTTGGTTGATAAAAACTTCCCACTAAATTTTTTCCTCTTGGTAAGTCTACTGCAACCTTTCCACCAACGCTACTATCTACTTGCGCTAATAATGATGTTGGAATTTGAACAAAAGAAACTCCTCTTAAAAATGTTGCAGCTACAAATCCTCCAAGATCTCCAACAACTCCACCACCTAAGGTTATAATTAAATCTTTTCTTGTTAACTTAAAATCAAGTAGCTTTTCATAAATTTCTGGAAGCGTATTAAATGATTTGCTTTCTTCTCCAGGTTCTATGCAAAATTTCGATACACTAAATCCATCTTTTTTAAGAGAATCTAATACTATATCACCATAATACTTATCTACATTTTTATCTGTA
This sequence comes from Clostridium sp., assembly GCF_034179595.1. Classification (GTDB taxonomy): domain Bacteria; phylum Bacillota; class Clostridia; order Clostridiales; family Clostridiaceae; genus Clostridium. The sequence continues at coordinate 16,760 of NZ_JAXFPT010000074.1, read as the reverse complement.
ATTATAAATATTTTTTCTCCATTAAATACTTTTCTTATTCTTCTTGGAATATCTTTTATAATTCCTTTTTCTATTTCTATTTTATAAGAATTTTCTCCTAGATTAACTAATAATTCTCTCATAGCAAAACCTCATTTCAAATTACTTATATTTCTTAGTAAGTTTTTCTTATAATAGTTTATCATAGTTATATAAAAAAAGAGCCTGAAATTCTGGCTCTAAACATATTTTAATTAAAGAATTGGAGAAAGTAATCTTACTATAGACTCCATTATTCTTTGTCTTTTTGGTCTCTTCATAAAGTATCCAAGTTTAACTTCAGTTGACTTTTCTAGGTCTTTCATAAACTGATTTTCACATATTTTAGCTTGATTTTCATCAAAAATAAGTGCATTAACTTCAAAATTAAGATAAAAACTTCTCATATCCATATTTGCTGTTCCAATACTTACAACAGAACTATCTACAACTAATGTTTTAGCATGGATAAAACCATTTTGATAATAATATACTTTAGCACCTGCTTTTAAAAGACCACCAATATATGAATCTGCTGCCCATTTCATAAATTTATGATCTGGCTTTCCAGGTACAAGTATTCTAACATCAACTCCAGATAATGCTGCTATTCTTATAGCTTCAAAAACTGGCTCATCTGGTATAAAGTATGGAGATGTTAAATACACATTCTTCTTTGCATTGTTAATCATCTTAATATAAGCATTTTTTATATATTCCTCATTATGGTCAGGACCACTTGTTACTATTTGAACTCCAACATCTCCTTTTCTATACTCTTTCTCAATCATGAATTTATGTAAATCACCTATTGTTTCTTCTGATGCATAACACCAATCTAAAAGAAATCTTTCATTTAAATCATTAACTGCATCTCCTCTTATCCTTATATGAGTATCTCTCCAAAAACCTATCTTCTTATCCCTATTTATGTATTCATCGCCAACATTAAATCCACCAACATATCCATATTTACCATCAATAACTACTATTTTTCTGTGATTTCTATAGTTTATACGAGTGTTTACATGTGGTAATATCCCTGGGAAAAATATCGCAAACTTTCCTCCTAGCTTTAAAAATATCTCAAGTTTTTTCTTAGTCATAGTATAAGATCCCATACTATCAACTAATAATCTAACCTCAACACCATTAATTAATCTTTCTTCTAAAGCCTCAATAATCTTAGTTCCTATAAAATCTTTTCTAAATATATAGTACTCAATATGAATAAATTTTTTTGCATTTTTTATATCATTTAATAATGATTCAAACTTTTCATTACCATCTACAAAAATATCAACTTTATTTCCTATTGTATATCTTGCACCACTATTATTAAAATTCATCTTTCTAAGATCTAAAAACTGTTCTCCTCCATCATGACCGCTATTATCATTTAAAATATAATTTAACTTTTTCTTCTTATATCTATCATTTATAATTTTATCTCTAAATAATTTTTGCCTACTAAAATTTTGTCCAAGCATTATGTATATTACAAAACCAAGCCCAGGTAATAATATAAAAATTAAAAGCCATGCCCAAGTTGTTGTTGGATCTTTTCTTTCTATAAATATCAAAGAAAAAGCAAAAACCATATTTATTAATAAGAAAATAAGCCATATAAATATAAATGCGTTCAATCAAATTCCCCCTTCCCATTTATTTTTCTATATTCTTTCCATCTTTCTATATTTTATTTCTTAATTATATTATCTTTTAAATAGGCATGCAATTAACTAAATTCTAAGTTTGTAAAAGTATTATTAACTATAAATTATCAATTAATAAAAAAGATAAGTTATAGATAAAAAATCTATAACTTATCCTTCTATTGCTATGCTAATCTTACTATAGTTATCTTAGTTAAACAGAATTTTACACAAGATTTGCTTCTATTTACAAGTTCTAAAACTGTATCTTCACATTCGCAATCTGAAGCACATACTATTGCTGTACCTGATATATTTACAAGCATTCCACTTTTTAGTATATCAGCAGCTGACATGCTACAAGTTTTTTCATTTACACTTAATTCTAGTTCTACAAGTGAACAAGCATCTCCTGATACAGAGGCATCAAAGTTAACCAAATAAGTTCCGTGCTTAAGAGTTATTTCTGTACTGCATTCTTTATGCTTTATAGATTTTCCATTTATAACTATATTATCTTCTAATGGAATTGGACAATTTGATGCAACCTTTTGACAAGAAGTTGTTGCTATATAAGCATTTTCATCAGTTATTGAAACTCCACAATCACCTTTTGGTCCTACTGGCCCTACCGGTCCTTCTGGTCCTACTGGTCCCATTGGTCCTTCTGCTCCTGTTGCTCCTTTTGGTCCTTTTGGTCCTCTTGGTCCCATTGGTCCTTCTGGTCCTTCTGGTCCCTCTGGTCCTTCTGGTCCTATTGGCCCTATTGGTCCTATTGGTCCCATTGGTCCTTCTAATCCTATTGGTCCCATTGGTCCTCTTGGCCCTTCTGGTCCTTCTGGTCCCATTTCACCTTGCTCTCCTTGTGGTCCCATTGGTCCCATTGGCCCTATTAATCCCATTGGTCCCATTGGTCCTTCTGGTCCCATTGGTCCTTCTGGTCCTATTGGTCCTACTGGTCCTTCTAATCCTTGCATACCCCTTGGTCCTGTTGCTCCTACTGGCCCCATTGGTCCTTGAATACCTTGAATACCTTGTGGTCCTTCAACTCCAGGATCTCCTTGTTCTCCTTGTGGTCCTTGTGGTCCCATTGGTCCTTCTGGTCCTATTGGTCCTATTGGTCCCCTTATTCCTCTTGGCCCTGTTGCTCCTGTTGGTCCTGTTGCTCCTGTTGGCCCTGTTGCTCCTGTTGGCCCTGTTGCTCCTGTTGGTCCTGTTGCTCCATCTTCTCCTGTTTCACCTGGATCTCCTGTTGGTCCTACTGGCCCTACCGGTCCTTGTTCACCTCTTGCTCCTGGTGCACCTGTTGGTCCCATTGGCCCTCTTGGTCCTCTTTCACCTTGTGGTCCAACCAATCCTTGTGGCCCTGCTGCTCCCTGTAATCCCATTGGTCCTTGAATACCTTGTTCTCCTTGTGGTCCTTGTTCTCCTGTTGGTCCTTGTGGTCCCATTGGTCCTTGTGGTCCATCTTCTCCAGGATCACCTTGTTCTCCTCTTGGACCTTGCTCTCCTTGTGGTCCTTGTGGTCCCATTGGTCCCATTGGTCCTATTAATCCCATTGGCCCTACTGGTCCTATTGGTCCTATTGGTCCCATTGGTCCTCTTGGTCCCTCTGGTCCCTCTGGTCCTTCAAATCCTCTTGGACCTTGCTCTCCTGTTGCTCCTACATCCCCTTTTGGTCCTTTTGGTCCTTGTGGACCTCTTGGCCCTCTTGGTCCTGGAACAGGCTTAAATTGACTTTTACACTTTATAATTAATTCTGGTTTTTCAAAACTTCTTGAAGATGCAAATATAACTTCCCCAGAATCCTTAGGACATACTATTATTGCAATACCATTATTTTTAATTTCACCTTTAGCCCATAGCTTAACAATATCAGATACATCAATTCTTATATATTGACATTCATCATTAATACAAACATTCTTTTTAAACACCTTAGCTTCTGGAGCATTTTTATAATTAACATTGCAAGCACTATAATCACATAGATTATATAAAATATCTACACATAAATCCTTACAAGAATTTAGTTTTTTTACATAAAGCCTAAGTTCAGCTTCATCAACATCACAATCACATAAACAATTTTTAAAATTAAATTTCATAAGAGAAATAGTTTTATCGCATGAGCAACTTTCTCCATCATCTCTTGAAACTACAAGAAATTTTTCATCTGAAAAATTCTCTTTTGGATGTCTAGAAGAAATAAAAGTATCATCTTTAACTTTAATTTTAATAAACTTACAACTCAAAAAATCACCACCTTTTAATAGTCATTACATTATATTCTTTAAAACTTACTTTGGTAACACAGATGATTTTTTTATGACATCTTTATATATTAAAGTTTAAAGTTTTCTTTAATTCTCTAGGTTTTATGTTTTTCTTTTTCATCTCTTTAAGCAAATAATTTTTATTATATTCCACTTTATATTTTGGTGCTAAATACAAATCTGATAGTTCATTATAATAATAAGATTTTTCTAAATCCCCTATAATTGAGTAATATACACAAAGTTCTAATGCAGGATACCAAGTAGAATAAATATTATTATTAAATCCAATATTATTTTTATCTTCATCTAAATTCATTGCAGCTTTTAAATAAATTATTCCTTCATCATACATACCTTTAAATTTGAAACAATCAGCAAGCATACATAACATCTCTGCATTTGGGGAATACTTTTTCATACAATTAAAAATAAGTTCTATCTTTTCATCATTATTTCCTCCAGTCAAATCTAAAAGCTTAACTAAGTTTATAGTTGCTCTTTTAAAATCCTCTGACCATAAATCTTCTTTAGATAAAACTTCTTTATATTTATCTATAGCTTCTTTATATAATCTATTATCATAGAGTTCATTTGAGTAATAAAAAAGATCTCTTGTTGTAAAAACTTCTTTATTCTCTTCCATCTTCTTAAATATTAAAAGATTTCTGTTTGTATGAGCTTTCCTTTTATCATGGTTTATTGTTATATCAGATTGTATTATATTTCCGTATACATCTAAAAATTCATGGACCCTACCAATCCATCTATATCCTTTTATTCTTTTGACTAATCTATTTCTTTTTAACGAATATGTTGTTTTTCCTTCTGCATCTCTAGCTAATGAATAATTCATCATTACAGAATCAACATTAGTATCTAAATTTTCTTTTAAATCATTTAGTAATTTTATATTTTCCTCATCAATAAAATCATCTGCATCAAGCCACATTATATAATCTTTGCTTGCTTTACTAAATGAATAATTCCTAGCTTTTTCAAAATTATCTTCCCACTTAAAATCATATAATTTACAATTAAATGATTTTGCTATTTCCTTTGTTTTATCAGTAGAGCCTGTATCTACAATTATAATTTCATCTGCAAATTTACTAGCACATTCTAAGCATCTAGCTAGTGTTTTTTCTTCATCCTTTACTATCATACATAAGCTTATAGTTATCATCTGAAATACACCTCTATAAATAATCTGTTTACTATATTTTATAAGCCTATTTTCTAATAGTGATATTATAAATAAAAAAGCAGACCAAAATATTTTGGTCTGCTTTTTTATTACAAATTAACCTTTTAATCCTCTTGATTGTCTGTCCATATCCTCAATTACAACATCAAATATTTCTCCAAGACTAGCACAGTATTCTAATACCTTCCATGGTTCATTAGTATGGAAATGCATCTTTATAAGTTCATCATCTCCAACTGCTAATAAGCAATCCCCTTTAAAGTTGTTTGTAAAATACTCACTTATAGCATCTTCATCAAGATTTTTCCCTTCAATTAGTAATTGTGTATCATATTTATATTCAAGCATAAATCTCTTCCTTTTTATCTTAATTTTTTATTTAATTATAACAATTTAATTAAATCCTATCAAATTTATAAAAATAAAAACGGTAAAACCTTCAATTTAGGTTTTACCGTTTTATTAAATATACTATTTCATTATTCTATTTCATTATTTTGCGAAATATCTATCTAAAAGTCCTTTGAATGCTCTACCATGTCTAGCTTCATCTTTAGCCATTTCATGAACTGTATCATGGATAGCATCTAAGTTTAATGCTTTAGCTCTCTTAGCTAAATCAAATTTTCCTGAAGTAGCTCCGTTTTCAGCTTCAACTCTCATTTCTAAGTTTTTCTTAGTTGAATCTGTTACAACTTCACCTAATAATTCAGCAAACTTTGCAGCATGTTCTGCTTCTTCAAAAGCAGCTTTTTCCCAATATTGTCCAACTTCTGGTAAGCCTTCTCTATATGCAACTCTAGCCATTGCAAGGTACATACCAACTTCATGGCATTCTCCTTCAAAGTTAGCTCTTAAATCAGCCATTATATCTTCTGGTGCACCTTGTGCTACTCCTACAGTATGTTCACATGCCCATTGCATTTCTCCAACTTGTTCCTTGAACTTATCAGCACCTGCTCCACATACTGGGCACTTTTCTGGTGCAGCTTCTCCTTCATAAACATATCCACATACTGTACAAACAAATTTCTTCATAATCAATCGTCTCCTTTTCCTTTTAACCTAAATATTTATACAATTTTAATTCTATTTAATAAACTTCATTTCCATTTCATTTATTTTCCTCTCTACATGTATTATTATATAATAATAATTATCCATTGTAAATAGTTTTCTCTAATTTTTTTTATAAACTTTTATTTCCTATTTAGTAATGATTTATTTACTATTTTAATACAAATATACATACATTATTAAACTTATTAGCCATAATTTATATACTATTAGTGATATAATAAAAATATATAAATTATTCCTATATTTTTTAGGATTAAAACTTAAAGAGGTGTATAAAATGAGTAAACTAAAAGAAGAATTTGAGAATGAACTACATAAGATAAAGGAAAAACATGAAGAACACAAGGAAGAAAGACTTGAACATAAAAAACAAAAAGAAGAATACAAAAAAGAAGTAGCTCAAAAGAAAGAAGAATCTAAAAAGCAACAACTTAAAGAGCATGAAGATAAATTAAAAAAAGAAGTTAAACAAACTATTAGAAATATAAAAAAAGAAATTCCAAATAAATAATATAAATTATTCTCTTAAAATAAAAAGATAATGATATTACTCCTTGTATAATATCATTATCTTTTTTGTATTCACTAATAATTTCTTGTTTAATTTTTTAAGTTCTATAACTTATACTTAGTCTTAACTTTTAATCTTTTTTTACTATTATTTTTAATGCTTCTATTTTTTAAATTTTACTTCATTAATGTTATCCTTACTTCTTAATTTATAATTTGATAAAATTTTAGCTATTCCAGAACTAAAATCAGATTTTAAAGGGAATTCATCTTTTATGTAATTTATTACACATTCTAATGCCTTTACTTCATTTTCAGTTAAATCTGCATCAATCCAAGGAGTATTGTATTTTAAGCTATATCCCCCATACCTTCCCCGTTCTTCTTTTATCAAAAATCCTGCCATACACAAATCATCTTTATATCTGCTTATTTGTCTAACATCAACTTCTAATTCTTCTGCTATTTCACGCCTAGTCATTTTATGCCTACTTTTTAAAAGCATTAACATATTTAAAGCATTATTTACTTTACCCATAATCACTCTCCTTTTTTATAATTATACAAGTTATAAAAAAATGAGATTTTACCCCCTAGTAAAACCTCATCAAAATAATTGCTAACTTATATCATGATATAAGTAGTTAAAGATTATAAATCACACCATCTTTTAAGAAAACTTTTATGTACATCATGAAAAGTTGGAATTATTTATATACTTAAATAATACGCTATAATGTTGACATATAAATGTAACAATAGATTTTCTTATATTTCCCATACGTCTATCTACAAATATATTATAATATATTTATTTAATAAATATAAGCTAAATTAAATAAAAAAGATATATCTTTATAGATATATCTTTTTAAATTATATATAAATTTATAATGCACCTTCTAGAATTTTACGGCTGATATCTAAAGTTATTTGTCCATTTTCTCCTATAGCTGCCATCTTGTGATCTTCTAATGCCTTAACTAAATCATCAATTTTACTTGCATCAACACCATAATCTGATAATCTTGTTTGTATTCCTAAGCTTTCAAAGAATTCTCTAGTCTTTTCTATTGCAAGGTCTACTTTTTCATCTTCAGTTCCTGAAGTTATATTCCAAACTCTTTCTGCATATTGAACTAATTTATCTTTCTTTTTATCTCTCATAACATTCCAAAGTGATGGTAATATTATAGCTAAAGTTTTACCATGATCTATTCCAAACATAGCAGTAAGTTCATGACCTATCATATGAGTTGCCCAGTCTTGTGGTACTCCTGCACCTATTAATCCGTTTAAGCCCATAGTTGCACACCATACAAGGTTAGCTCTTAAGTCATAATCAGTTGGATTATCTATAGTTTTCTTTCCTATTTCTATTAATGTTTGAAGTATACCTTCAGCAGTTCTATCTTGGAACATTGCATCTACTGGATATGTAGCATATTGTTCTAATACATGAATAAATGTATCAACAACACCATTTGCAACTTGTGTCTTTGGAAGTGAGAATGTTAAAGTTGGATCTAAGAATGAGAATTTTGGGAATACTAAATTATTTCTAAAACCTCTTTTACCTATACTTGATGTAACAACTCCACCGCAGTTCATTTCTGATCCTGTAGCTGGAAGAGTTACTACTGTTCCAAGTGGTAATGCTTTAGTTAAAGTTGAAGCTGCCATTCTATCACTTAAAAGGTCTAATGCATTTTCTCCGTCATATTGTGATGCTAATGAAACGAATTTTGTTCCATCCATTACAGATCCACCACCGACTGCTAATAAGAAGTCTATATTTTCTTTTTTTACAACATCAACAGCTTTCATTAATGTTTCAAATCTTGGATTTGCTTCTATTCCACCAAATTCAACTACTTCTCTATATTTAAGTCCATTTAATACTTTTTCTAAAGTACCAAACTTTTTAACACTTCCTCCACCATAAAGTACAAGAACCTTAGCATCTTTTGGTACTAAATTATCTAATTCTCCTAAACGGTCTTTTCCAAACACTATTCTTGTTGGATTGTAAAAATCAAAATTAAGCATTTTAATTCCTCCTCTTAATAATTTTTAATTTATATTTATTAGATCTTAATGAATTAATACATATCTTTTAAATTAATTCTAGATAACTTTTTTATCTTTTTTAAATAGTCTATATGCTGAAATTATACAAGCAATAAGACATACTACAAATGACACCATAAAAGCTACATGCATTCCATAAACAAATACCATTGGTTTATTATCTATATAAGTAACAACCTTATATCCAATCTTGTGACTCATTGCAGAATAAAGAATTGTTGTTGATAATGCAATACCAATAATCATCCCTAAATTTCTTGCAAGAGAATTTAAGCTCCCAGCTACACCTAATTTATTTTGCTTTACAGAAGACATTATTATTGAATTATTTGGAGATTGGAAAAGTGCAATCCCAATTCCTGTCATAACTGTTGTCATAATTAAATAGGAAATTTTAGTATTTTGATCTAGGAATATAAATAAAAGTTGTGCTATTGTAAATACTATTAATCCTATAAATGTTAAAATCTCTGAGCTCATTTTATCAGATAAAGCTCCACTTATAGGTGCAACTATCATCATTGCAATTGGGACAGACATCAATATAAATCCTGCTCTAAGTGATGAAAATGCTAAAGTCTTTTGTAAATAAAAAGGCATTAAGATATTAACAAAGAAATTTGATGAAAATACTAATAATGCACAAAATAACCCAAGTGAAAATTCAAAATTATTAAACATTTTCATATCTATTAATGGCTCATCTATTCTACTTTCAACTCTTATAAATAAGAATAATGCAACTACAAATACTATAAATAACATTATTACTGAAATATTCATAAACCCTGTTTCTTGCCCCATAAATATAGCTAAAAATAATGAAAGTATACTTATATCAAATAAAATAAATCCTTTATAGTCTAACTTAACTTTAACACTATTTTTATCTTCTTTAGGAAATGCATAATATCCTAAAAGTATAGCTATAATTCCTACGGGAATATTTATTAAAAATATGTAATGCCATGAATAATTTTCAATTATAAATCCACCTATTCCAGGACCTGCAATACTACCTAAAGATACAAAGCTTACAAGTATTCCAAGACCTCTCCCCCTCATTTCCTTAGGAAAATATTGAGTTATAATTCCAAAGTTTGTAGCCATAGTCATACTAGCTCCAACAGCTTGAATAGCTCTTGATAATAAAAGAAAGCCTAAGCTATTGCTTATACCGCATAAAGCTGAGCCTATTACAAATATTACTGTGCCTATTCTAAAAACCTTAATTTTTCCTTCTATATCACTAATCTTTCCAAAGAATATTAAAAACATACAAATTACTACTATATATAAAGATACTATCCATTCTGCTTTATTCATATTAATAGCTAAATCTTGCGACATTGTTGGCATTGCTATATTTACAATGCTTCCATCTAATGTAGCCATAAATGTAAATAAACAAGTAGCAATAAGTATAAGCCAAATATTATTACCTTTTTTAGATTTAACATTATCCTTCATCATCTCTATCTCTCCTTTATTATATTTTTTCTCAGATTTTAAATATTTATAATTAATATATTTTAGCAAATATATTTTAGTAAAAATAATTTTTTGAGTCAACTTAATTTCTGTACAATATTTAACAAAATTAAATATTATAAAAAAATAATCAGTAAATCCTATTAGATCTACTGATTATCTATAAACTCTTATTTTTCTAAAAAATAAAATACCTTATCTAAATAATTGTGTAATATCTCATCATTTTCTAAATATAATTCATGCTTTCCATTTTCAAATCTAACTAAATTGCAGTCTTTATATATCTTATTAAATCTATTGTGCGCACTTGTATCTACAAAAGTATCTCTTCCAGCTTGAAAAAGTAATATTGGTATATCTATATTAGATACATTTTTTTCATCTATCAGATATTTAGTTGCTTTAATCGCTTCATTTAACCATACAAATGAAGCTCCGCCTCTTCCAAGTTTTCTATTAGCAATTAATTTGTCATGATAATTTCTATATCTATACTCATTTGATGTTGCAGCTGATTCTAAATCAAATTTATCATTAAAAGATGTTTGTCCAAATATATAATTCTCGCCTTTTCCTAATTTAATTTGTATTTTAGATAATATTTCTGCCAACTTATATGGCACTTTTCCAGTATTTATTTTAAACATAGGTGCACTTAGTATTGCTTTTTTAAAATATCCTTTATACCTTTCTAAGAAAATACAAGCTATAGCTCCTCCCATTGAGTGCGCATATAAGTACATATTGCCTGTAGTATCCTTAACTATTTCATCAAGGAATTTTTTTAAATCTTCAATATAATAATCAAATTTTTCTACTGAAACTTGAGTTTTATCTACTTGTCCAAGATTTCCTGACCTTCCATATCCTCTATGTTCCATTATAAAGACAGAATATCCACTCTTAAGAAAATAATAAATTAATTCTTCATATTTTTCTATAAATTCAGTAAAACCATGACTTATTACTATTTTTCCTTTCTCATCTTTCAAAACATATTTTTCATAATATAACTTTATATCCTGTTTACCAATAAAATATCCTGTTTCTCTCAAAGGATTTAAAAAGTTATTAACTTCTTCTACATCTTTTTTAATGCTACCATAATTATTAAAATATTTTGTATTATTTCTCACAAAATTTCACCCCATTTAATATTAATCTCAATAGTATGTAAAATTTAACTTATAAACATTATATTTTTTTATAATTACTTTTTCAATATTACTCTTAAATATTATGTTTATATAATCATAAAATTAAAAATAATATACTTTATTCTAATCAACAAAAAAACTGCTAGCATTAACTAGCAGTTTTTATACTTTATGTAATATTTTCAAAACTTCTAAAAACATTATTTAAAGTATATTATCTCATTCTTGATTTCATATCAGCTTCTAATTCTTTTGCGAATTCTTTTTCTAAAGCTGCTTCTTCTTTTATTTCTCTATCTAATTCTTGGTTTATCTTCTTTCCAAGTACTTCAGCATCTTTTTCATCTTTTTTGTAAGCTTTGCTGTTTTCGTCTACAACTTTAAGATCTTCTTCTGCCTTGTTCTTTATTTCTCTCTTTAATTCTTCAACATTTTTACTCATAGTTTAAAACCCTCCTAAATAGAAATTCAAATAGATTTCTAATATTTTCTACACTCCCATTATAGCAAGATTTTTTCAGAAAAAAATATCTTTGAATTAAGATTAATTGAAACTATAATAAATCTTTACAAAGTAATTTTTTTATTCATTGTTATTCCAAAAATAAGATAATAAAAATAAAGAAAGCTAAAAATTTTAGCCTTCTTTACTTAAATATATATAATATATTTCTATAATTTTATTTACATTATATTATTAAGAAACCTCTTCCTCAGCCAATAAATCTTTATTACTTATTTTATTTATAACTAATTTTAAGCACATTCCTAAAACTAATCCAAATAAAGCTGGAAGCACCCATCCTAAACCTTTGTCATAAAATGGTAACCATTTAACTATGCCTTCAATGAATGAAATATTAACAGAAGCATTACTTAATGCATAAATAATACTTACAAAAGTAGTAATTCCTATAGTTACTCCATATACCACTTTACTTTCTTTAAAAAATTTATCAAACATTGCTAAAACAATCAAAACTATAGCTATAGGATAAATTGCATTAAGAACTGGAACTGATACTTCAAGAATCTTTGTAAGTCCCATGTTAGCTAGTATCATACTTGATAAGGCAAGAATTCTAACCCAAGCTTTATAACTTACTTTTGAGCTTAAAGTTACAAAATACTGACTACATGAAGTTATAAGTCCTACACAAGTTGTAAGGCAAGCTAATGTGAAAATTACTGCAAGAAGAACTGCTCCTCCGTCCCCAAAGATATATAGCATTACATTTGCAAGAGTTTGTGCTCCATTTTCAGTTGCCCCAAATCTTCCCCCACTTGTTGCACCTAAGTGAGCTAACATTGAATAAATTATAATTAATAATCCACCTGCAAAGATACCAGCTTTTACTGAATTTTTAACGATTGCTTTTTCTCCTTCAATTCCTTTAGATTTTATTACAAGTGATATAACAATACCAAAATTTAAAGCTGCAATTGTATCCATAGTCATATATCCATCTAAAAATCCACTTACAAAAGGTGAATGTATATAGTTTCCTGTTACTTCTCCATAAGAACCTAATGGTTTAAAAATACTTGCTATAAAAATTGCTGAAATTAAAATCAATAAAGTTGGTGTTAAGATTTTACCCATACGATCAACTAGCTTAGATGGACTTAAGCAAAGCCAATAAGCCACTGAGAAAAATATAAATGTATAAATAAATAAAGCTAAGCCGTGTGATACTAATCCTTCTGGCATAAATGGTCTTACTGCCATCTCAAAAGGTAAACTTCCTGCTCTTGGAATTCCAAGTCCTGGTCCAATTGAAAGATAAATAAGGATTGTAAATACTGTCGCAAATAAAGGATGTACTCTACTCGCTAGATTATGTAGCCCTGAAGATTTAGCTACTGCAACAACTCCTAAAATCGGGAATCCAACTGATGTAATAAGAAACCCTATCATAGTAACCCATGTTGAAGTTCCAGCTGATTGCCCTAAAAACGGTGGAAAAATTAAATTTCCAGCTCCAAAAAATAATGAAAAAAGCATTAAGCTTACAAGTGCTAAATCTTTTCTTGATAAATTATTCATTTTAAAACGCCCCCAATTAATTATTTTATAAAATCACTCTAGTTTTATATCTCCTTCTATGTCCATGTAAATGCCCCCTTTTTATATTAATATTAAAAATAAAAAATCCCCATCCCTACAAAAGGGACGAGGTTTAATCGCGTTACCACCCTAATTCTATAAACAAATTATATAGTAAGACTTAATTTAATATATAAATTAAGTATGTTTATAGCACCTTAAATACGTACATCTTAATACGCTTTTCCTGTAACGGTGAAAATCCGGTAAAGCTTACTGTAAATTTTTCAGCTTTACTTCTCAGAGATGATTTTCAGAAATACATTGAACATCGGCTTGCAGCAAAATGCCAACTCTCTGTAGAACAATAATATACCTACTTTTTCTCATCATAGAATTTTTATTTAATATTTGCTTTAATTTAATCTTATTTAAATTTATTCTAATTTTATATCGTAAAATTCAAGTTGTCAACTATTTTTTATTTAGTTTTAAATCATTAACCGATTACTAATTTTGCTAATGATTGTCCTATTAAAACTCCTATAAGGCTTAAAAATAAATTTAAAATTACATTTAATATTCCCAATTCTATTTTTCCATTTGCAAAAAGAGTTATTGATTCTAATGAAAAAGTTGAAAAAGTTGTAAGTCCTCCACAGATTCCTGTTGTCACAAATAATTTTAATTTTGGAGATACTATATCAGATAAACTAAGTTGAATAACAAACCCTATAATTATAGCTCCTGCAATATTTACAATCCAAGTGCCATGAGGTATAGAATTTTTAAATGTCCTTGCACAAAAATCTGAAACTAAATATCTTACCGCTGCTCCAATAAATCCTCCGCATCCTACTATTAATGTTAACATTCCTTTCATAATAACATCTCCTATTTAATTGTTTTTCTTTACTATTACTTTTTATATACTTAATTACATAATTGATAAGATTTTATTTTAAGATACAGGCTAGTAAATAATTTATCATAAATTATTTATTATATAAAGTATTTATCTTAATCTAAATAGCATTTTTTATTGCTTTCACCCTAGTATAATTTAACAAATTTAAAAATTCCATTCAATGATATTTATCTCTTAGCACTTTTGTTTTACATATTTTTTAAAAATTATAAATAAAATTATTTTTTTATTCATATATTAAATTTCATATTATAAAAATACCCTGCTAAATAGATTTTATATAATCTACCTAACAGGGTTTAATAATTTTTATTAATTCATGTACTCATTAACTAATTCATAACATCTATTTTTAGTATCATCTCCTAAACTTCCTAAATATACAGATGTTGCAGCTGTTCCTCCTCTATATTTATCTGCTGCTTGCTTTGCATTTTCTTCTTTTTGTTTTATCCATTGTATTTCTTCTTTTTCTAAAGGTTTAAACTCATCACTAGGTAAATTGGCCTTTAAATATTGGTATATATCATTTAATGCACCATCCCATGCTTTGTAAGCTGCATCAGCATTTTCATTCATTTCTGCTGTTGTATCTCCAGGCTCCATACTATCAATTTGATTTTGAATATCGTTAAGTCTATTTAAATATTTTATTCTTGCTAATGCCATATCACTTTTACTAGTGCTTGAATTATTAGTATTTGAATTATTAGTATTTGAATTATTAGAATTTAAATTATTACTATTTTCTTTATTACTTGAACTAGAGTTTTCATCTGATTTTTCTAATTCAGAATCTACTCTTCCTTTTAAATCCTCTAAAGTTTTCTTTTGATTTTCATCTAAATTCTTATTCTGTAATGACTCTATAGCTTTTTTAGCTTTAGTATATTCATCTTTATTTATTAAATCTCTTATATTATCAATACTCTTATCTATCTCTTTATTATCATCTATTGCTTTATTTATCTTATCTTTTAATGAATCAACATCTTCTTTTAATTCTTTATAGTTAGAATATTCACTAGGCATATTTGAAAGTAATTTTTTAGATTCTTCTAAATCACCATCATTAAATTTTTTATTTGCATTTATATAATCTTCTAACATTTCTTTTCCTTTTATTGCATCTTGATTATTTGAATGATCATCTAATACTAGTTCAAATGAAGCCAATGCCTTATCATATTCTCTTTCTTTTATTAGCTCATTTGCTTTTTGTATACCTTTGTTTTGAGTATTATTTTTGTAAACAAAGAACCCTACACCTATAGCTATAATTACTATAACCGCAATAATTATACTTATGTACTTCTTTTTCATATATATTATTCCTCCTAACTAAAGTTTAAATTATATGTTAACCTAACATAAATTATATAACAATTTTTTTATTATTTTCTTTAATTAGGATATTATTAAAAGTATTTTAAAAATTGATTATTAATCAAATAACTTAATTATCTCTTCTTCACTCAATCTCTTAAGTACTTTGCCATCCATAGACTTTCCATCCATCAAGCTTTGAATAAGCTCTTTTTTATCTTCTTGCATAAGTATAATCTTTTCCTCAATTGTATCTTTAGCTACAAGCTTAATTACTTCAACAGTATTTTTTTGTCCAAATCTATGTGCTCTATCAGTTGCTTGGTCTTCTATTGATGGATTCCACCAAGGATCAAAATGTATTACTAAACTTGCTGATGTTAAATTAAGCCCTACGCCACCAGCTTTTAAAGAAATTAAAAATACCTTTATATCTTCATTTTCATTAAACTCTTTTACTCTTTCTACTCTATCCTTTGCAGATGTTGCTCCATCTAAATATAAATAACTTACTCCACTCTTTTTAAAGTCTTCCTCTATCTTCTTTAGTACTGATGTAAATTGAGAGAATAACAATATTTTCTTTCTAGAATTACTTTCCTCTTCAACTAATTCTTTAACTACATTAAGTTTAGAACTTTTCCCAACATAATCTGGTACAACAAGAGATGGATCTAAGCATAATTCTCTAAGTTTTGTAAGATAAGCAAATAAATTAACTTTATCTTTTGAGTTTTCTATATTCATCTTTATCTCTTTTAGATATGATTTATAAATTTGTTTTTGTTTTGAGTTAAGTTCTACTAAATACTTCTTTTCCACTTTACTTGGCAACTCATCTAAAACATCTTTTTTAACTCTTCTTAATATAAATGGAGTTATTAATGTTTTAAGTTCATCTAAATCATTATTTCCAACAAATCTTTCTCTAAATCTTTCCTTCGTAAATAAATAACCTGGCATAACAAACT
>NZ_JAXFPT010000064.1:0-68509 GCF_034179595.1 Clostridium sp. | reverse complement strand
TGATATAATATTTTTAGATTATTACAAAGGAGAACTTATATGAAATATTATTTTGCGCCAATGGAAGGCATTACTGGATATATATACAGAAATTCTTATAATAAGTTTTTTGATAATATTGATAAATACTTTACACCTTTTATTGTTCCAAACAATAGTAGAAGTCTTAAAACAAAAGAATTAAGAGATATTTTACCTGAGAATAATGAAGGGATAAATATAATACCACAAATACTTACTAATGATTCAGAGGGTTTTATTTTTACTGCACAAAAATTAAAAAGGCTAGGATATGATGAAATTAATCTAAATTTAGGTTGTCCATCTGGAACTGTTGTTGCAAAAAATAGAGGATCAGGCTTTTTAGCTAAAAGATATGAACTTGATAAATTTCTAGAAGAAATATTTAAAATAGATGATATGAAGATTTCTATAAAGACTAGAATAGGAAAAGAATCACCAGAAGAATTTTATGAGCTTATAAAGATTTATAATAAGTATCCTATGGAAGAGCTTATTATTCACCCAAGAACAAGATCAGATTTTTATGGAAATAAACCTAACTTAGAAGTATTTAAAGATGCATTAAATTTAAGCACCAATACAATATGTTACAATGGAGATATTTTTACAAAAGAAGATAATGATAAATTGATAGAAACTTTCCCTAAAGTAGATAAGATAATGATAGGGAGAGGAATACTTGCAAATCCAGGATTAATGGGCGAGATTAAAGATGGTACTTTTGTGGATAAAAAAATATTAAAGGATTTCCATGATGAAATCTTTAATAATTATAGAGAATTATTTAATGAAGATAGAAATGCTATCTTTAGAATGAAAGAATTATGGGGATATATGATTCACATATTCTCAGACAATAAAAAGTATGCTAAAAAGATAAAGAAAGCACAAAAATTAGATGCTTATAATGATGCTGTTTCAAGTTTATTTGAAGAGCAGGAAATTATAAAAGGTGCAGGATTATTTAGTCAAAAGTAAAATATATTTATATTTTAGTAAAGTTGGAGTTAGATTAAATGAGTGAAAATATATTTAAGATTTTAAATTATGATAAGTTTAAATGTATAGCAGATAAATGTGAATTTACTTGTTGTAAGGGTTGGGAAATTAATATAGATAATAGTACTTATAATAAGTGGAAAAGTGAAAATTTAGATTATCTTTTAGAAAAGGTAGAAGTAAAGGATAAAAAAGAAGTTTATTTTATAAATAAAGAAAATCATGAGGATTGTCCTTTTTTAGATAAGCAAGGTTTATGCGATATAGTAAAAAATCATGGAGAAGAGTATTTATCGCTAACATGCCATACATTTCCTAGAATAGAGAATGTTTTTGATGATAGGAGAGAATTGTCATTATCATGTTCTTGTAAAGAAGTAGTAGAGATTATAAGTAATCTAAATAAAAAGATAAATTTAAGCTTAGAAAATTATATAAGAATTAATGATGATTTATCAGAACTTAGAATTAGAGAAGCTTTAATCTATATTATGCAACAAGAAAACATATCTTTAGAATATAAGCTTATTATTTGCTTTGAAATGTTATTATCTATTTTAGAAAATGAAAGCTTTAATAAAAAAGAGGATTTATTAGAAGAAATAGAGAAATATAGAGATAGAAATTACATACAAAATATTATTTTAACATATAAAAATATTGAATTAGATATATATGATTCAATTGAAGAGGTTAATAATTTATTTTTAGATATCATAGAAAATTATAAAGAGATTCCTATGTTCAATGATATTTTAAGTGATATTTCAAGCTTTGCAGAAGAATTTGAAATTGAAGATATAGAAATAAAGTGGAATTCTTATAAAGAAGAATTTAATAGATATAATGATTTAATTGAAAATATTATTGTATCTAAAATTATAAGTAATTGCGTAAATGATGATATTGAAGAAATGATAGTATCTTTTGAACTTATTATACTAGATTACTTATTAGTAAGACATGCTACATTTTTAAAATACTATATAGATGAAGAAAAATTGTATATCAAAGATATAAAGAATTATATTGTAGCTTTTTCAAGAATTATTCAAAATAATAGCGATGCAGTTAAAGAGTTTTTAAAAGATGGGTTTGATGATGTTATTTTAGAACTTGGATATTTATGTTTTATAAGTTTATTTTAAATAATATAATAAATTGAAATATAGGGGAGATGAGGGTAAGTTTATGAAAAGAGCAATATTTTTAGATATAGATGGTACTATATTAGATTGTATTAGAGGAATAACAGAAATTACACCTAAGGTAAAGGCAGTTATTCGTATGCTACAAAAGAATGGAGATTATGTTTTTATTGCAACTGGTAGACCATATGCATTTTTAAGTAAAGCTATATTAGATTTTGGTTTTGATGGATTTATATTAGCAAATGGAGCTCAAGTTATAATAGACAATAAGGTTATTTATGAAAATCCTATGGACAAAGAAGATGTAAAAGAAATAACAACTGACCTTGAAAAGATTAATGTTCAATATATTTTAGAAGGTAAAACTTATGCATATATGAAAGAAGAATTCAAGGATTTTTATGCTTTTTATGATAAAGTTGGAGTTTCAAAAGAAAATATAAAAGCTAAATATGATTTAGAACAAATAGATGTTTATAAAATAGAAATGCTATGCCAAAACGATCATGATGCTAAATTATGTATAGATTTAATAAAAAGGAATCCAGATTATGATTATTTTGCAAGTATAAGTAAAAATGCATTTGAATTATACCTAAAGAAAAATACAAAAGCTACTGGAATTTTAAAAGCAATAGAATATCTAGATATCCAAATTGAAAATACTTATGCTTTTGGAGATGGAAAAAATGATATAGAAATGCTATCAACAGTTGGATGTGGTATAGCTATGGGTAATGCTTGTAATGAAGTTAAAAGTTGTGCAAATAAAGTTACTGATACCGTTAATAATGATGGGGTAGCGGTAGGTATTGAAAATTATATTCTTTGCTAATATTGATTAATAGAAAAGTCCACAAAATATACGTGGACTTTTTTGTATTATAATATTTCTAAAATTTCAACTGTATAAGTTTCTTCTGGTGCATTAACTGTAACGATATCGCCAGCCTTTTTACCTGATAATGCTTTTCCAAGGTCTGATTCTACACTTATAAGCATATTTTCAGGATCTAAGTCCATTGTAGTTACAAGTGTTACTACAGTTTCAAAATCATCTTCTATAAATTTAACTCTAGCTTTGCTATTTATACCTAAAACTGATTTATCTACGCTCTTATCATCTACAACTGTCGCAGTTGAAATCATAGTTAATAAGTATTGAATTCTATTGTCATTTTCTCTATAATTTGCACATGCTTCTTTGTATTCAGCATTTTCAGATCTATCTCCATGAGCAGCAGCTATTAATTTTTCCTTTGCTATTTCAGCTCTTTTTACAGTCATTCTATATTCTAATTCTTCTCTTAATTTCTTAATATTTTCTTCTGTTAATTGATTGTGCATAAAATTAAACCTCCATAAAAATACATTATATTAATATTATATAACAGATTTATAAAAAAGGCATGGAGAGGATACTAATATTATTTATGTATAAGTAATATTAATATTATAAGAAAGTAATAATTTGGAGGAATACATGGGAGAATAATTAAGAATTATTTGTGCAAATTATAATTTGATGATATTACAAATATGAGTAATAAATTGTATGCTTAAATTAGCATACAATTTATTATTTACTAGGATGGAACTTTATATCAGCATATTGTGTAGGCAAGTAATGTTTATTAAACATAATAGGATGATTACTATTTTTATATAAAGCTTCTTCAACTAGGAAAAATTGATTTTCGCAAGAGATAGGATGAGATTTAGTAATAAAGTTTCCAGTCTTTGAGAATTTTATATTAATTGATGCATCATTACATATTTCATAAATAGTTTCTTCAATAAATTTAAGTAATTTATCTCTATTATTTAAATCAAGATTAAATGTAGATATAACTTCTATTGGAATTGTAGTAAATGTATAGGCTATTGTTTTTGAATCACACATATACCATCTATCTATGACAACTGTTGCAACAGATTCCTCTCCTAATATTTTTATAAAATAATCTGAAGGTGGCTGTATCTTAAAATCAAATTCTATTTTATCTATCTTATGATCTAGGCATTTATAAATAATATGTCCTATTTTTTCTAAACCAGTTTTCATTTCATTATTTTCTTTTGTAATAAAATTACCTTTGCCGTGTATATTTTTTATTAGACCATCATCTTTAAGCAAAGATAATGCTTGGCGTAATGTAGTTCTACTTACTCCTAGTGATTTTGCAAGGTTTGGTTCTGAAGGTAATCTACTTCCTTTAGGAAAAGTACCTTCGTTTATCATTTTAAAAAGTTTATTATATACTTTAACATATCTTAACTCTTTTGCTTTATCTATTATATTAATATTATTCATTTTAATCACCTTTCAAATAAATAGACAAGTTTAAATACAAGTTAAGTATTATAAACTTATCTATTATATAAATTATAAAATATTTTTAGAAAATATCAAATCAAATATAGGCAAAATGTGTAAACGATTGACGATTTTTAAATTATCGAGTATTATTTATATATTAAAATACACAACAAAATAGACAAGTTAATTTGTCTAAAATTTAGGAGGAATTTAAATGATTTATTCACAAGGTTCAGAAAAACAATATCATATAGATGTAGCACCAGGAGAAGTTGGAAGATATGTAATAATGCCAGGAGATCCTAAAAGATGTGCTAAAATAGCTAAATACTTAGATAATGCAAAGCTTGTTGCAGATAACAGAGAATATGTAACATATACTGGAGAACTAGATGGAGTTAAGGTAAGTGTTACTTCAACAGGAATTGGTGGTCCATCAGCAGCTATCGCATTAGAAGAATTAGTTAAATGTGGAGCAGATACATTTATAAGAGTAGGTACATGTGGTGGAATGGATCTTGATGTAAAAGGTGGAGACATAGTAGTAGCTACAAGTGCTATTAGAGCAGAAGGAACTACTAAAGAATATGTTCCAGTAGAATTCCCAGCAGTTGCAAATTTAGATGTTATAAATGCATTAGTACAAGCATCAAAAAATTTAAATGAAACTTATCATGTTGGAGTTGTTCAATCAAAAGATTCTTTCTATGGTCAACATTCACCAGAAACTAAGCCAGTAGGATATGAATTAATGAATAAATGGGATGCATGGGTTAAATGTGGATGTCTTGCATCAGAAATGGAAGGAGCAGCTTTATTTATAGTTGGAAGCTACTTAAGAGTAAGAGTTGGAGCAGTATTTTTAGCTATGGCTAATCAAGAAAGAGAAAAAGCTGGTCTTGAAAACAAACAAGTTCATGATACTGAAGGAGCTATAAAGGTAGCAGTTGAAGGAATCAGAAACTTAATAAAATTAGATAAAGAAAACGGAAAGTTATAAGATAGATATAAAATTTTGAAAGGAGTTTAGGGTTTATGAGTAAATATAAAAGAATTTTTACTATAGTAATAGATTCACTAGGAA
Source organism: Clostridium sp. (assembly GCF_034179595.1). Lineage (GTDB taxonomy): Bacteria > Bacillota > Clostridia > Clostridiales > Clostridiaceae > Clostridium. The sequence goes on along the minus strand of NZ_JAXFPT010000064.1, from coordinate 62,931 downwards.
TTGGTGCTATGCCTGACTCAAAAGAATATGGAGACGTAAATGTTGATACACTTGGACATATAGCTGAATCAGTTGAAAATTTTAATATTCCTAATCTACAAAGAATGGGTATTTCAAACTTACACAAGATAAAACATGTTGATGCTTCTAAAAAACCACTTGGTTATCAAATGAAGATGAAGGAAGCAAGTGTTGGAAAAGATACTATGACAGGACATTGGGAAATGATGGGCCTTCATATAACAAAACCTTTCCAAACATTTACAGAAACAGGTTTTCCACAAGAATTATTAGATGAATTAAGTGAAAAGACAGGTCATAAGATTGTTGGAAACAAGAGTGCAAGTGGGACAGAAATACTAGATGAACTTGGTGAACATCAAATGAAAACTGGTGATATGATAGTTTATACATCAGCAGACTCAGTTTTACAAATATGTGGTCACGAAGAAACGTTTGGATTAGATGAATTATATAGATGCTGCGAAATTGCAAGAGAGATAACACTTAAAGATGAGTGGAAAGTTGGAAGAGTTATTGCAAGACCATATTTAGGGGACAAAAAAGGTGAATTTAAGCGTACAAGTAATAGACATGATTATGCTTTAAAACCATATGGCAAAACTGTTCTTAATGAATTAAAGGATAATAATTTTGATGTAATTTCTGTAGGTAAAATCAAAGATATATTTGATGGAGAAGGAATTACAGAAGGACATAAATCAAAAAGTTCAGTTCATGGAATGGAACAAACATTAGAAATAATGGATAAAGACTTTAATGGATTATGCTTTGTAAACTTAGTTGATTTTGATGCTCTTTGGGGACACAGAAGAAATCCTAAAGGATATGCAGAAGAATTAGAAAAGTTTGATGTTAATTTAGGTAAGGTATTAGATAAATTAAATGATGATGATTTATTAATAATAACTGCTGACCATGGTAATGATCCAACTTATACAGGAACAGATCATACAAGAGAATATGTACCATTTTTAGCATATTCACCTTCAATGAAAGGCGATGGACAGTTAGAAACAGCAGAAAACTTTGCAACAATTGGAGCAACTATAGCTGACAATTTTGGTGTTAAAATGCCAGAAGGAACTATAGGAGAATCTATTTTAGAAAAGCTTGTATAATTATTGTATTTTATAAAAATAAATATATGTAACAAAAAACTCTACTTAAAGTTTTTAAGTAGAGTTTTTTGTTGGTTTTATTATTTTTTGTTTTTAAGTTCTTTTGCTTCCTTTTCAGTTAATCCACAAGGTACCCAAGGATAATCAGGACTTAATGGATCGCAAGGTGCTGTTACATCAACTTCTTTTTGATCATCTGAAGACTGATTAGGGATATTTACATTTTTTAAATTTTCTTTATGAGTCATTTAAAAGATCTCCAATTTTAAATTTATAATTAAGGTGGTTTTATTTATTATTTGTAATTATTTATTAAAAAATTCATTAAGTTTTTTAGAATTTTATAATTATAATAAACAGTTAAAGTTAAGCAAAAAATCCAAATTAATCATATAAATAAAAAATTATTGACAAATTTTAAGTAAAAGTATGTTAAAGATAATTAAAATATAATAAAATATGGGAAAAAATAACTATTTATATATTTTTATTATTTTATTTGCAACTATCATCATAATAATGTAAAATGTTTACAAAAGGATATTAAAATATTATCATGTCAACTATGGTTATTTATGCTTTTAATGGGTAAAAAGTATTATTAAAAAGAGATTGAGAATTCATATTTTATAACAAAATATTTTTAGTTTAATTTTACCAATAGTTAGACATAATTAATTTTATAAGAGAATATTCATTTAGAGTATCTTAAACTTTATTGTATTTATATGAGATTGCAATAAAAGTAAGTATAAAAGGATGGTGTATTTAAATGAAGGTACTTGTTATAAATTGTGGTAGTTCATCTTTAAAATATCGTTTAATTGATATGGCAAAAGAAGAATGTATTGCAAAAGGATTAGTTGAAAGAATTGGTCTTAAAGACTCTGTTTTAACACAGAAATCAAAAGTTAAACATGAATATAAAATTAGTGAAGAGGTTAAAGATCACCAAGAAGCTATTAAATTAGTTCTTAAAGCATTAGTTGATAAAGATAGTGGAGTAATATCATCAATGGAGGAAATAGGTGCTGTAGGACATAGAGTAGTTCATGGTGGCGAAAGATATGAAAATTCTGTCATAATAGATGATGATGTATTAAGTTATTTAGAAAAATGTTCAAAGCTTGCTCCATTACATAATCCATCAAATATAATTGGAATAAGAGCTTGTCAAGAAATAATGAAAGGTGTTCCTATGGTAGCTGTATTTGATACAGCATTCCATCAAACAATGCCAGAGGTTGCATATATTTATCCAATAGAATATAAATTATATGAAGATTATAGAATAAGGAAATATGGATTCCATGGAACTTCTCATAAATATGTATCAAATAAGCTTGGAGAAATTTTAGGTAAAGATATAAAGGATTTAAAAATAATAAGCTGCCACTTAGGAAATGGAGCAAGTATAACTGCTATTAAAGATGGTAAATCATTTGATACTACTATGGGATTTACACCTCTTGAAGGGATAGTAATGGGAACAAGATCTGGAAGTATAGATCCTGCAATTCCAACATATCTTATGAAAGAATGTAACTATACATTAGAAGAAGTTGAAACTTCATTAAATAAGAAATCTGGAGTTTTAGGGATATCAGGAGTAAGTTCAGATTTTAGAGACATAGAAAAGGCAGTAGCAGAGGGAAATGAAAGAGCTAAATTAGCTTTAGATATATTCCACTACAAGATTAAAGGACAAATTGGTGCATATATAGCTCAAATGGGTGGAGTAGATGCAATTATTTTCACAGCAGGAGTTGGAGAAAATGGCCCAGAAAGTAGAGAAGCTTGTTTAAGTGGACTAGAATTTTTAGGAATCAAATTAGATAGTGAAAAAAATAAATCAAGGGGAAAATTAACTGAAATCTCAGCAAAAGATTCAAAAGTTAAAGTATATGTTATTCCAACTAATGAGGAACTTATGATAGCTAAGGAAACTGTGAATTTATTAAAATAAGCTTTAAAAATAAGAATCCTAATAGATTAGGATTCTTATTTTATGTTACTTAGTTTAAGCTAAATTTACATAAGCTTATTAAAAGCTTAAAATTATAGTAATATAATGAAAAAAGAGATATATAAATAATATGGGTTTAAATTTCATTAATTAATATGATCGCTTTGGAATCCTTCACGTTTAACTGAGTGTTTTTTTCTAGTTCTATTATGGTTTTTTCCCTCTTCATCAGTTATAGTTGTTTGAAAATTAGATTTTTTTAGTCTAGCTTCTTTTTTATCAGGTTGACTATCTTTTGGCATATTTTCACCTCCAATAATTGATAGTATTAGTATGGATAAAATAGATTTAAAAAACACATGGAAATTAAGGGGAAAATTAAAAATTTAACAATTAAGTTTATGAAAAATTACTAAAAGTAAATTATAAAATTTTATTGATGAAAATTAAGTATACTGGTATTATTAGTTGTGAATTACATTATTAAAATTTTATAGTTATTGATGAAGGTACTGAGATTATTTAAAGAGAAAATATTAAAATAAATTTATGTTGTGTGCAATAATATAGGGGAGAGTAATCAATATGGAAAAACAAAAAAGTAGTCGAAAAAAAATAATTATAGGTATTGTAATTGCAGCTTGTGTATTACTTGCAATATATCTAGGTATTTCGTTTTATTTTGTTAACCACTTCTACTTTGGATCCGAGATTAATGGTATAAATGTGTCAGGTGAAACTGTCGAACAAGCAAGCAAAAAGATATCATCACAAATTGGATCATATAAATTAGATTTAGAAGGTAGAGACAATTTAGATGCACAAATCACAGCATCTGATATAGGATTGCAATATAATTCAGAAAATAAGATTCAAGAATTAAAAGATAATCAAAATCCATTTGCATGGATATTCCACATTTCTAAATCTAATAATTCAGAAGTAACAGAAATGGCTTCATATGATAAAACTAAATTAGATGAATGTATAAATGACTTACCTTATTTTGAAAGTAACAATATAGTATCACCTAAAAGTGCTAGTTTAATATATGAAAATGGTGAATTTAAAGTTGTAGATGAAGTTTATGGAACTAAGGTTAATAAAAAAGCTTTATATAACGCAATTGTAAAGGCTATAGCTGATGGACAACGTACATTAAATTTAGATGAAGCTAATTGTTATGAAGCACCAAAATATACAACAAAATCACCAAAATTAGAACAAGCAAAAGAAACACTTGAAAAATATTTAAAGAGTGATATAACTTATACAATTGGAGAAAATACAGTTAACTTAAATAAAGAAACAATAGGCAACTGGCTTGGAGTTAATGAAGATTTAGATCCTGTTGTTAATGAGATAAAGGTTACTGATTATGTAACTAACTTAGCTAAAACTTATAACACATATGGAAAAACAAGAGGCTTCCAAACTACAGGTGGAGGAGTAGTACAAGTTCCAGGTGGAGATTACGGATGGGCAATTAGTATTCCAAATGAAACAGAAGCATTAACAGAAGATATAAAATCAGGAAAAAATGTAAAGAGAAATCCTAAATATTCTCAAACAGCTGCAGCTTATGGACAAGATGATATTGGAAATACTTATGTTGAAATAAATATGTCAAAACAACATTTATGGTATTATAAAAATGGACAACTTATAGTTGAAGGAGATATTGTAACAGGTAACGAAAGTAAAAAATGGGGAACTCCAGAAGGGACTTATAGATTAAAGTATAAGGAAAAAGATGCAACACTAAGAGGAGAAGGATATAGTTCAAAAGTAAGCTATTGGATGCCATTTAATGGTGGAATTGGTCTTCATGATGCAACTTGGAGAAATACATTCGGTGGAGAAATCTATAAGACTAGTGGATCACATGGTTGCGTAAACTTACCACCTGCAGTAGCACAAAAGATATTTAATAATATAGATGCTAATACACCAGTTGTTTGTTATTTTGAGTAGACAATTTAAGTTAAATAAAAAACCTACATCAAACTTGATGTAGGCTTTTTTTATATTATTTTAACATTATAGTCTTTAAGCCAAGTATTTATTTGGATTAAATAAGCAATAAGCTGTGGACCAGTCATAAGTTGACCATACCAAGGTGTTTTGTATGAAGAACCTTTAGAATCAACAATGCCTTTAACAAATGTTTTATCTATTAGAGGAAGGATTGGAGAAGTGCTGTCATTTAATATATCATTCATGCTAGAACATACAAGATCTGTATATATAGGATTATGAGTCTTAGGATAAGGACTCTTTTTTCTATATATAATATCTTTTGGAAGAATATTTTCAAGAGATTTTCTAAGAAGTCCCTTTTCTCTTCCATCTAATAATTTTATATTACTTGGAATATTAAAAGCATATTCTACTATTCGTCTATCTGCAAATGGGACTCTAACTTCAAGGCTATTTGCCATACTCATTCTATCTTTACGACTAAGTAGTGTTATCATAAACCATTTTATATTTAAATAGAATAACTCTCTCATTCTAAAATCTTCTTTAGATTCATTATCTAAGTGAGGAACTTCTTTTAATGATTTATTATATTGTTCTTGAGCAAAATCATATATTTTAAGAGATTTAAGTTCATCACTTAAAATAGATTTCCTATCATCTATAAATCTTGACCATGGGAAGGTATTTGCATATTTCATATCATTATTAGTAAACCAAGGATAACCACCGAAAAGTTCATCTGCACATTCTCCAGATAGTGCAATTACAAAATCTTTTTTTACTTCTTTGCAAAATAGATAAAGCGAAGAATCTACATCGGCCATTCCAGGAAGATCTTTAGCTAAAACAGCATCCTTTAATGCATAAACTAAATCTTTTTGCTTAAGATTTACTGTCCTGTGGTCAGTATCTAAATATTTAGACATAACTAATGCCCAATATTGGTCAGAGGTTGGTTGGAAAAGTGATGCTTTAAAATATTTATCATTATCTTCATAATCTATGGAATAAGTAGTAAGCTTTTTATTTTTCTTTTTATATTCATTAGATGCTATAGCTGATATTGCAGATGAATCTAAACCTCCAGATAAGAATGTGCAAAGAGGAACATCACCAACAAGTTGTCTTTTAATTGCATCTACTAATAAATCACGTGTATGACATACAGCATCATCTATACTTTCATTATTTTCTTTAGCTTCTAATTTCCAATATTCTTTCATCTTAAAATTACTAGGATTTACTATTATATAATTTGCTGGAGGAACTTCTTTTATATCTTTATAAACCCCACTACCTGGAACAATTGATGGTCCAAGTGCAAATAATTCTGTTAGGCCATCTTTATCTATTTTTGCTTCAACATAAGGATGGGCTAAAAGTGTTTTTATTTTAGAACCAAATATAAATGTATTATTTTTTACTGTATAATATAATGGTTTAACTCCCATAGAATCTCTTGCTAAAAGAACTATGTTATTTTTTTCATCATATATAGCAAATGCAAATATTCCATTTAATTTATTTACACAATCACTTCCAAAACACATATATGATGTAAGTAAAACTTCAGTATCAGAATAAGATTCGAATTTAAATCCATTATTAATTAATTCTTTTCTTAAATCTTCTGTATTATAAAGTTCGCCATTATAAACTATAGTGTATTTGTATCCATTTAAAGTTTTAGTCATAGGTTGTATGCCACCTTTAGGGTCAACAACTACAAGTCTTCTATGACCTAAAAGCACATTAGGAGAGTAGTAGTATCCAAAAGAATCTGGACCTCTTTTAATTAAGGTATTAACCATATTTTCTAATATATCTTTATCATTTGAAATATTTTTTTTGAAATTAATAATACCTGCAATTCCACACATATATAAACCTCATTTCACAATTTAATTTTTATAAAAGTATGTTATAAAATATGATTTTAATTAAAATGAAGTTACAAATTTTAGTTTTAAGTGTATACTATATTAATCTTTTTGTATTTTCTTGTCTATAATTTACGTAAAAGCTATTTATAGTTATGAAAGATTGATATATACTATTAAATAGATATATTATTTTTGAGTAGAATGTAATTTATATTTGAAATTATTAAAAGGAGAGATGAGTAATGACTGAATTAAATCATGAGCTTGGAATAATAGCATTAGAAAGTTGTAAGGAATTAGGAAATGCAGTAGATAAATATATTCAAACAAAAAGAAATTGCAATGATTCATTTTTAATTCCAACAAATGAAATAAGATTTTCAAATGGAGAAGGAAAAGTAAAAATTTCTGAAACTGTTAGGGGAAAAGATATTTACATATTATGCGATATAGGAAACTATAGTTGCACATATAAAATGTTTGGTTTTGAAAATCATAAAGGACCTGATGAACACTTCCAAGATATAAAGAGAACTATTTCAGCTATAAAAGGAAAAGCCTCAAGAATTACTGTAATTATGCCACTTTTATATGAGTCAAGACAACATAGACGTAAGGGAAGAGAATCACTAGACTGTGCATTAGCACTTAGAGAACTTGAAAGATTAGGCGTTGATGAAATTTTAACTTTTGATGTTCATGATCCTAATGTTCAAAATGCAGTTCCTTTAATGTCATTTGAAAACATATATCCAACATATGATATAGTAAAATCACTTATAAAAGATCAAAGTTCATTAGAATTAAACAAAGATAAATTACTTGTAATAAGTCCAGATACAGGAGCTATGGATAGAGCTATCTATTATTCAAGTGTTTTAGGTGTAGATGTTGGTTTATTCTATAAAAGAAGAGATCATTCATTAATAGTTAATGGTAAAAATCCTATAGTTGAACATGAATACATGGGAAGAGATGTTGAAGGAAAAGACGTATTAATAGTTGATGATATGATAGCTTCAGGAGAATCAGTTTTAGATATTGCACTAGAATTAAAGAATAGAAAAGCTAGAAATGTATATGTTGCAACTACTTTTGCATTCTTCACAGAAGGATTAGAAAAGTTTGATAAATTCTATAAAGATGGAGTAATAACAAAGGTTTACTCAACTAACTTAACATATGTACCAGATAAGTTAAGAGATTCAGAATGGTTCTTTAGAGTTGATATGTCAGAATTCTTAGCAAGAATAATAAATAGATTAAACTATGGTAAATCTATTGCTAAATACATGGATGCAACAGAAATAATACGTAGATTATTAAATGAATAATAAAAATATAAAAAGCAGAAGTGCAGTGCATTTCTGCTTTTTGTTATGAAATATATTTAATTAAAATTTTTTACTTATTTCTTCTCTTTGAATTCTTTTTAAATCTTTTAGTCTTAGATGTGTTTTATCCATGATTTTTTCAAAAGTTTCTCCATCAATAATCATTTGTTTTGCTAAGTCGTGTGCAGATTTATTTTCAATATCCATAATTATATCCTCCTATAATTTTATTCATTAATTAGTTTGGCTTAAATATATATAGATATTCACAGAATAATATATAATTTAAAATAATAAAAAATTTTAAAGATTTACGGAATTTTTTGGTGTATAATAAAGAAAACTTAATTTTAAAACGTGGGTAAAAGTTAAGTATTATAAAATATTTATTAGGAGAAGGGGAAAATGAAAATAGATTGGAATAAAAAATACAATACAATAGCTGCATATGTATTTATTGTAGTGTGTGCTGTAATTTTATTTTATTTAGCAGTATCACAGCTAGGAGTAGTTTTAGACAAGATAAATAGTATAGTAGGCATATTTAAGCCATTTATTATGGGATTTGCTATAGCCTATATTTTAGATTTTATTTTAAGATTTTATGAAAATAGGGTATTTAAGCTTTCATTTTTTAAGAAATTTAAAATGAAATCAAAAAGAGGAATTGGCTTATTATTAACATATATAACAGCTTTTTTAATAGTGGGATTATTTATTCAATTTGTTCTTCCACAACTTATAAGTAGCTTAATTGGATTAATTAATGATGTTCCACATTATATAGCTAAAACAAGTACATTTATTAATGACACTATTTCTAAAGTGGGTATACAAGAACATTATCTAGTTACATTAAATGATAAATTTAATACGTTTATTGATTATGTAATTAATTTTTCAACGAATTTGATTCCTATGATTGGAGGAATATTTGCTGTTATCTTATCAAGTGTATGGAATATAGTGCTTGGGATAATAATTTCTATTTATCTTTTGATAGAAAAAGAGAAGTTTTTTGCACTTAGTAAAAAGATTACTTATGCATTATTTCCAAAAACAATTGCACAGAGAGTAATCAAGCTAACACATATGAGTAATGAAACATTTGGTAAGTTTTTAAGTGGAAAAATATTAGATTCATTAATAATTGGAGTTTTAACTTTTATTATATTAGCAGTAGTTAAAATGCCATACACACTATTAATATCTATAATAATAGGTATAACAAATATAATTCCATTTTTCGGACCTTTCATAGGTGCAATACCATCTGTTATAATAGTTTTATTTGTTTCTCCGGTTAGTGCATTCTGGCTTGTTATTATTATATTTATAATACAACAAATAGATGGAAATATAATAGGACCTAAAATTCTTGGTGATTCAATTGGAATATCAGCATTTTGGATATTATTTGCAATATTAGTTGCAGGAAAATTCTTAGGGTTAGTTGGTATGATTATAGGTGTTCCATTATTTGCAGTTGTATATTCTATAATAAAAGAAGTTATAGAAAAGAGATTAGAAAAAAAAGGAATGAATACTGATACAAGAGATTATATGTAAAGTATAATTTGGTATTTGTATATATTTACAATCTAATTTAAATATGATATATTATCAAATATAATTTACCTTAGCAATGTAAATGCTAAGGTATTTTTTTATCTTTAAATTTAATTTTATAAATATATAATTTATCTGAATAAGGAATAAATATTTAATTACAATAAGAATGACTATTCTTATTGTAATTAAATATTTTAATTCATAAAAATAATATAAGGAGGGATAAAATGAAACTGATTTTAAAATATTTAAAAAACTATAAATTGCTGTTTTTATTTAATGTGATATCTGTATTAGGATTTGCATTAGTTGAACTTGGTATTCCAACTGTAATGGCTAAAATCATAGATGATGGAATAGTAAAAAATAATATACTATATACAAGAAAAATGGCAGTAATTATTGTAATAATTTCTTTAGTAGGTACTTTAGGAACAATAATTCTTGGATATTGTTCATCAAAAATATCAACAAGTATAACAAGAGATATAAGAAATGATATTTTTGAGAAAGCACAAGAATTTTCACATAGTGAGTATGATAAGTTTGGTATATCGTCAATGATTACAAGAACAACAAATGATGCTTTCCAATTGCAACAATTTATGAATACTATTTTAAAAGCATCGCTTATAACACCTGTTATGTTTATAGTAAGTTTGATTATGATAATAAAGACTAACTTATCACTATCTTTAGTTTTAGCTATAACAATTCCATTTATAATAGCTGGTATTGTGCTTGTAGCTAAACTTTCATATCCATTATCTAAAAGACAACAAAAAGGATTAGATAAATTAAATCGTATATCTAGAGAAAATCTTACAGGTATAAGAGTAATAAGAGCTTTTGGCAATGAAGATTATGAAACAGAAAGATTTAAAGATACAAATGAAGCTTATGCAACTGTTTCTAAAAAGCTTAATAAGCTTATGTCTACTACTCAACCAACATTCTTCTTTTTATTAAATTTAGCAGCAGTAGCTATATTTTGGATAGCTAGCCATATGATAAATAGAGGTTCTTTAGAAGTTGGACAATTAGTAGCATTTGTAGATTATTTATTCCATGCGATGTTTTCAATTATGTTATTCTCATTAGTTTTTGTAATGTATCCAAGAGCAGAAGTTTCAGCAAATAGAATACAAGAATTATTAGAAGAAGAACCTTTAATAAAAAATCCAGAAAATGGGGTAAAAGATACAAAGCAAACAGGAAGCATAGAAGTTGATAATGTAACATTTACTTATCCATATGGAGAAGAGCCAGTACTTAAAAATATATCATTTACAGCTAAAAAAGGTGAAAAGGTAGCATTTATAGGAAGTACAGGTAGTGGTAAAAGTACCCTTATAAATTTAATTCCAAGATTTTATGATGTTACAAAAGGTAGCATAAAAATAGATGGAGTAGATGTAAGAGATTATGACTTAAAAGCTTTAAGAAGTAAAATAGGATTTATTCCTCAAAAGACATTGTTATTTACAGGTACTATAGGACATAATATAAAGTTTGGTAAAAAAGATGCAAGCCATAAAGAACTTGAACATTCAGCTAAAATAGCTCAAGCATATGAATTTATATCAAAAAAACCTAATAAATTTAATGAAGAGATTACTGAAGGTGGATCAAATGTTTCAGGTGGTCAAAAACAAAGATTATCTATAGCAAGAGCTATAGTTAGAAAACCTGAAATATATATATTTGATGATAGTTTTTCAGCATTAGATTTTAAAACAGATGCAATATTAAGATCTAAGTTAAAAGAAGAGACTAAAGATTCTATAGTCTTAGTAGTAGCTCAAAGAGTTAGCTCAATTTTAGATGCAGATAAGATTATAGTATTAAATGAAGGTGAAGTTGTGGGAGAAGGAACTCACAAAGAGTTACTAAAAAATTGTGAAATCTACTATGAAATTGCTACATCACAACTTACAAAGGAGGAATTAGAAAATGAGTAGAGTTAAAAATTTAAAAACAACTTTCAAAAATATTTCTCCATATGTAAAGCCTTATAAGGTAGGTTTTATAATATCTATATTATGTATAATAGGAGCTGTAACTATAAGTGCAAATTCTCCTAAAATAGAAGGTCTTATTATAACTCAGCTTACAAATGACGTAATAGAAATTGCAAAAGGAGTAAAGGGAGCTTCAGTAAACTTTAATTATGTTGGTAAGATACTTTTAATACTTGCTTTTCTTTATATAATGTATACAACATTAACTTATATATCTAATTTTTTATTAACAAATGCAATTCAAAATACAATAAGAGATTTAAGAAATGCAGTACAAAATAAAATAAGAAGATTACCTATAAGTTATTTTGATGCAAATAGTTATGGAGATGTACTAAGTCGTATATCTAATGATATTGATACAGTATCTAATGCATTGCAACAAAGCTTTAGCCAAGTAATTAATTCTGTACTTGCTGTAGTTTTAGCAATTTCAATGATGTTTACTATAAATACTACTATGGCATTTATAGCACTTCTTATAATACCAATTAGTTATTTTATTTCTAGATTTATTGTTGGTAAGTCACAAAAATTATTTGAAAATCAACAAAATGCACTAGGAAAGTTAAATGGTGCAGTTCAAGAAATGTATACAGGATTTAATGAAATAAAATTATATGGAAAGCAAGATGATGCAGTAGCTGAATTTAAAGAAATAAATGAAGAGCTTTGTAGCAATGGATTTAAGGCACAATTTGTGTCAGGAATAATGTCACCTTTAGTTTCATTAACAACTTATTTAGGAATAGCTTGCATAGCATTTATAGGTCCTGTTTATGCTGTAAGAGGAATAATAACAGTAGGTAATCTACAAGCATTTATTCGTTATATATGGCAAATAAATCAGCCTCTTTCTCAAATAACTCAATTATCATCAACTATACAATCAGCTTTTGCAGCATTAGAACGTGTATTTGAGATACTAAATGAAAAAGAAGAAGTTAAAGATCCAGAAAATCCAGTAAAGATTAAAAACTTACGTGGAGATGTTAAATTTGAGCATGTAAAGTTTGGATATAGTGATGATAAGATATTAATAGAAGATTTAAATATAAATGTTAAAAGTGGGCAAATGGTTGCAATAGTTGGACCTACTGGTGCAGGTAAAACTACGCTAATAAATTTACTTATGAGATTTTATGATATTAAAGGTGGTTCAATTAAGATAGATGGAGTAGATACTAGAGACATGAAACGTGAAGATTTGCGCTCAATGTTTGGTATGGTACTTCAAGATACATGGCTATTTAATGGAACAATACATGATAATATAGAATATGGAAGATTTGGAGCAACAAGAGCAGATGTTGTAGAAGCAGCTAAGATTGCTAATGTACATCATTTTATAAAGACTCTTCCAGATGGATATAATATGTTCTTAAATGAAGAGGCATCTAATATATCACAAGGTGAAAAGCAACTTTTAACTATAGCAAGAGCTATAATATCAAATCCGTCAATTCTTATATTAGATGAAGCAACAAGTTCAGTAGATACAAGATTAGAACAATTACTTCAAAAAGCTATGCAAAACATAATGAAAGGCAGAACAAGTTTCGTTATAGCACATAGACTTTCAACAATTAGAAATGCTGATTTAATATTAGTTATGAATGAAGGAAGTATCATAGAACAAGGAAATCATGAAGAACTTATGGCTAAGGGAGGTTTTTATGAAAAACTTTATAATAGCCAATTTGCAGATAAAGAAGTAAATTAATCTTTTAATGATATACAATGACTTAATAATTAAATTAAAAAAGACTAGGTTAGACTAGTCTTTTTTTTATTAAAAAGTTTGCTTAAATCTAACAAATTGTTAAAAAAAAAGCAATATAATACATGATATAATAACTTTTATACATATATAAATTAATAAAACTATGGAGGTGATAAAAAGTTGTGAATATTTGGAAAAGAAATTTAATAGTTTGTTGGTTTGGGACGTTTGTAACAATGATTGGATTAAGCCAATTAGCACCAATTCTACCTATATACATAAAAGATCTTGGTATAAATAATGTTAATTTAATTGAGCAATTATCAGGTATAGCATTTGGTGTTACCTATATAATATCTGGTATTTTCTCGCCAATTTGGGGTAAACTTGCTGATAAATATGGAAGAAAGCCTATGCTTTTAAGAGCAAGTCTTGGAATGGCTATTGTAGTTTTACTTATGGGATTTGTTCATAATGTATATGTTCTTATAGGACTTAGACTTTTGCAAGGTACTATATCAGGATATAGCACAGCTTGCACAACACTTATTGCTACACAAACTGATAAAGAACATGCAGGAACTGCGCTTGGAACTTTATCAACAGCAGGTGTTGCAGGTTCATTACTTGGGCCAATGTTTGGGGGATATTTAGAAGGAGTAGTAGGAGTTAGAAGTGTTTTCTTTGTAATTGGATCATTATTATCTGTAGTATTTATCCTTACTATATTTTTTGTAAAAGAAGACTTCCATCCTATAGAAGATCATACACTTAAATTTAAAGAAGTATGGAATAAGATTCCTAACAAACAATTAGTAATTGCTATGTTTGTAACAACATTTATGTTACAATTAGCATTTTATTCAATAGAGCCTATTATAACTGTATATGTAACAAGTTTATCTAAAAATATTTCAAATGTTGCATTTGTAGCCGGAATGGTATTTTCAGCATCAGGATTTGCAAATATTTTAGCAGCAAGAAAGCTCGGTAAGTTATCTGATAATATTGGTGCACATAAAGTTATGCTAGTAGCTCTTATATTTGCTGGGGTAGTATTTATACCTCAAGCATTTGTTAAAAATCCTTGGCAACTTATGGGCTTAAGATTTGTATTAGGTTTATCAGCTGCAGGACTTAATCCTTCAATAAATACTATAATTAAAAAAATAACTCCAGATGAAATTGTAGGAAGAACTTTTGGGTTCAATATGACTGCACAATATTTTGGTACATTTAGTGGTTCAATATTAGGTGGTCAAATAGCATCTCATTTTGGAATAAAATATATATTCTTTATTACAAGTGCACTTTTATTATTAAATGCACTTTGGGTATATAATTTAGTCTATAAAAAGATACAAGCAAAAAACAGGTTGAAAATATTGCAAAATTGTAGTAAATTAAATAAGTAAAAGTTATAAATCCACTATGTGGTAGAGGTTCGAGACCATCCCTCTATAAAAAACTAGGCAAATATAACTATTATAGGTTGCAGAGATATATAGGTCATTTCTGCAACCTTTTTATTTTTTATGCCTTAAGATAGTCTTAAGGTATTTTTTTATGCAATTAATTATAAGAAGGAGTAAGTTTTATGGAAAAAAGAAAAGTCATAATAGATTGTGATCCTGGAATAGATGATTCATTAGCTATTATGTTAGCGCTAAATTCAGAAGAATTAGATGTTTTAGGTATTACAATTGTTTCAGGAAATGTACACGGACAAAAAGGTGCAAAGAATGCATTAAAGATATTAAAAAGACTTAATAGATTGGATGTAGGTGTTTATATAGGAGAAGTTGATCCATTAAAGAGGGAGCTTATAACAGCTGAAGATACTCATGGAGAAGATGGTCTTGGAGAAACTTTTTTAGAAGAAGTAACAGAAGTATCATATAAAGAAGGTGCAGTAGATTTTATAATTGAAACTCTAAAAACTCAAAAGGATGTATCAATAATTGCACTAGGACCTCTTACAAATATTGCAAAAGCTATTGATAAAGATAAAGAAGCAATGAAAAATTTAAAAGAATTAGTTCTTATGGGTGGGGCATTTAAGAGTCACGGAAATTGCTCACAAGTTTCAGAATTTAATTTTTGGGTAGATCCACATGCAGCAGAAAAAGTATTTAATGAGTTAGAAAAAAGCATAACGATGGTTGGATTAGATGTAACAAGAGAAGTAGTATTAACTCCAAACTATATTGAAATGATAAAACAATTTAATGAGCCTTTAGGTGATTTAATTGTTGATATAACTAGATTTTATGTAGATTTTCATTGGATGCAAGAAAGAACGCTTGGATGTGTTATAAATGACCCTCTTGCAGTTGCATATTTTATAGATAGAAGTCTTTGTAGTGGAAAAGAATACTATGTAGATATAGTTACAGAAGGAAAAGCTATAGGAATGAGCTTAGTTGATGAGGGTAATTTCTATAGAAAAAAATCAAATTGCCTAGTATTAACAGAGGTAGATTCTAAAAGATTTATGAAAATGTTCTTAAGCAGATTATTTAAAAATCACACAGAAGATATAGAACTTGTTTTAAATTCAGACAAGTATAGTTATTAATTTTATAAATAAAAAAAGAAAGAGGAAGATAAAATATGAAAAAAATTAATGTAAGTACTATGGTATTTATGGCATTATGTATAGTTATAAACATTTTAGGTGGATTTATTGCATTGACATTAAAATTACCTATATATATAGATACTATAGGAACGATTATGTCAGCTATAACATTAGGACCTATATGTGGAGGAATAGTTGGGATATTAACATCTATAGTTAATGGTGCAACTTATGATCCAGTATCATTCTTTTTTATACCAGTACAATTAGTT
The DNA here is from genome assembly GCF_034179595.1 of Clostridium sp. Classification (GTDB taxonomy): domain Bacteria; phylum Bacillota; class Clostridia; order Clostridiales; family Clostridiaceae; genus Clostridium. The sequence continues at coordinate 46,454 of NZ_JAXFPT010000064.1, read as the reverse complement.
TTAGGTGTAAGTACAGGTTTATTATTTAGAAGCGGTAAATTTAATGGAATAAAATCTATTTTATCTATAATATTAATAACAGTTTTAGGATCAATTACATCTTCAATTATTACAGCTTTAGTATTTGATGGAGTAACTTCATCTGGATCTAGTATGATAGTTGCAGTTTTAAAGAATTCAGGTGTTAATATAATAACATCAGTATTTTCTACACAAATATTTACTGATTTATTAGATAAGGCAATAAGCTTCTTTATAGTATTTACTGTATTAAAAGCAATGCCAAATAGCATAAGATTAAATTTAAGTAGGGAAAAATAAAAAATACTATGCAATTTTGCATAGTATTTTTTGTTTTAGTTATCATTATCGTATTGAAGAGCATCATATCCTTCTTCGCCAGTACGAATTTTTACTACATTTTCAACGTTATATACAAATATCTTTCCATCACCTATATTACCTGTATATAATATTTTTTTAGCTGTATCTATGATTTCTTGAGGTGGTATTTTTGCAACAACTATTTCTATCTTGATTTTTGGTAAAACTTTAATATCTATTGGAACACCACGGTAGTATTCAATATTTCCTTTTTGCATTCCATAACCATTTACATTTGTAATAGTCATTCCTGCAATGCCTATTTTACTTAAAGCATTTTTAAGAGCTTCAAATTTATTAGGATTAGTTACAATAACAACTTTAGTAAATTTATTTGACTTAGGATAATCTTTATGTTCATTTAAGTTTTCTAAATGCACTTCTTCAGATTGAGGGCTTAAATTTAAGGTGTTATGCACAGGCATAAAGTCAGCATAACTATTTTCTATTCCATGCTCATTTATATCTAAGCCAGTAAGTTCCTCATTTTCAGATACTCTAAGTCCAATAGTACGCTTTATTAAAAGAAATACTATAGTCATAGTTATTAATACCCAAATAAAAACAGAAACTACACCTATAATTTGAATGCCTAAAAATTTAAATCCACCACCATAGAATAATCCATTAGTAGTTGAAAGTAATCCTGTTAATATAGTACCAATAGCACCGCAGAAGCAGTGAACACCAATAGCACCAACTGGATCATCAATTTTAAGAACTTTATCAACAAATTCAACTCCATATACAACGACAATAGAAGAGATTATACCAATTATAAATGCACCAGTAGGAGAGACTAAGTCACATCCAGCAGTTATGGCTACAAGTCCACCAAGAGCACCATTTAATGTCATTGATACATCAGGTTTTTTATATTTTATCCAAGTTATAATCATTGTCACAGTAGCAGCAGTTGCAGCTGCAAGATTTGTTGTTACAAATATTGAAGACATTGAAATTAAAGTAGCATCACCTGTTGCAGATACAGTTGAAGCACCATTAAAACCAAACCAACAGAACCATAATATAAATACACCAAGTGCGCCAAGAGTTAAACTATGACCTGGAATAGCATTTGGTTTTCCATCTTCAGAATATTTGCCTATACGAGGACCTAAAATTTTTGCACCAACTAATGCAGCAACACCACCAACCATATGAACAGCAGTAGAACCTGCAAAGTCATGGAAGCCAAGATTTGCAAGCCATCCACCACCCCATATCCAATGTCCAGAGATTGGATATATAATAGCACTTATAATAAGGCTATAAAGGCAATATGATGAAAATTTAGTTCTTTCAGCCATTGCACCAGAAACTATAGTAGCTGAAGTTGCACAAAAAACTGTTTGGAATATAAGAAACGCCATTGTTGGAAAAGTAGAAGAATAGTCTCCTCTTACAAAAAAGTCAGGAGTTCCGATAATTCCAAAGATTGAATCTCCAAACATAATTCCAAAACCTATTACCCAGAAAATAATTGTTCCAATTGCAAAATCCATGAGATTTTTCATTATTATGTTTCCTGCATTCTTAGCACGAGTAAAGCCAGTTTCAACCATTGCAAATCCAGCTTGCATAAAGAATACAAGAATAGCTCCGATTAGTACCCATATAGTATCTACAGATGAATACATAAAATTCCCCCTTAAGATAAAATATTAAAAATGGCGTATATATTTAAATAGTCTATGAAAAATATACGCCATTTGGTACTAATTTATTTAATTATATGCTAAATAATAAATCTTCGTAAGTTGGATAAGGTAAATATTTTCTTCCAACTAGTGGTTCAAGTTCATCATAAGTTTTTCTTAAAGATTCCATTTGTGAAAGTATAGTGTCTTTATAATAAGTTGCACTAGATAGTATATCAGTAGAATTATACTTTACTTTTGATAGTTTATCATCAAGTTCTGATGTTTTATTATAAAGGCTTAACAATAAATCTGATAATTTAGAAACTAAACTTGTTTCTAAATAGCAATTTATATTAGGGTTTAGTGATTTTTTTGAAAGTCCAGTATTACTTAAGTCGTTAATGTAAGAACATACTGAAGGAATTATATCTTTCTTGACCATTTCAGACATTGTAAGTGCTTCAATATTTATAGTTTTACAATAGTTTTCTAAAAGTATTTCATATCTTGAATAGATTTCAGATTCTGTAAGTACATTATGTTTTTCAAATAACTTTATATTCTTATCCTTTATTAAATAAGGTAATGCATCTACTGTTGTTTTTAAATTTAGTAGTCCACGGCTTTTGGCTTCTTTAACCCATGCATCAGAATAATTATTTCCATTAAAAAGAATTCTTTTATGATTCTTTATTGTGGATTTAATTAAATGCATTAGTGTTTCGTTAAAGTTAGTTGAGTTTTCAAGAGTATCAGCAAATTGTGATAAAGCTTCTGATACAATTGTATTTAAAATTACGTTAGGGCCAGATAATGATAAATTAGAGCCAAGCATTCTAAATTCGAATTTATTTCCTGTAAATGCAAATGGTGATGTTCTGTTTCTGTCGGTTGTATCTTTTTTTAGGTTAGGTAATATGTCTACACCAATTTCTATTTTTGAAGTAGCTTTTTTAATATAAGCTTTATTATTTTCAAGTGATTCTATTATCTCTGTTAAGTCATCACCAAGGAAGATGGAAATTATAGCTGGAGGTGCTTCATTTGCGCCAAGTCTATGATCATTACCAGCACTTGCAACTGAAATTCTTAAAAGGTCTTGATACTCATCTACAGCCTTTATTATTGCAGATAAGAATAATAAAAATCTCGTATTTTCAATAGGAGAATCACCAGGATCTAATAAATTAACTCCAGTATTAGTTGATATTGACCAATTATTGTGTTTTCCACTACCGTTTATGCCATCAAAAGGTTTTTCATGAAGTAAACAAACTAGATTATGTTTATTTGCAATTTTCTTCATTAAATCCATAACTAATTGATTATGATCTGTAGAGACATTAGTAGTTGTAAAAATAGGTGCTAGTTCATGCTGAGCTGGAGCAACTTCATTGTGCTCAGTTTTAGCAAATATTCCAAGCTTCCAAAGTTCCTCATCAAGATCTTTCATATAGGCAGCTACACGAGGTTTAAGTGTTCCAAAATAATGATCGTCAAGTTCTTGTCCTTTTGGAGGCATTGCACCAAATAGTGTTCTACCACAGAATATTAAATCTTTTCTTTTGTTATAAAGATCTTTATCTACTAAAAAATATTCTTGTTCAGGCCCAACAGTAGATAATACTCTAGATATATCAGAATTTCCAAATAATTTTAAAATTCTAAGGCACTCTTTATTTAAAGCTTCCATTGAACGTAAAAGTGGAGTTTTCTTATCAAGTGCTTCACCACTATAGGAGCAAAATGCAGTAGGTATATAAAGGGTATTGTCTTTTACAAATGCAAATGAAGTAGGGTCCCATGAAGTATAGCCTCTTGCTTCAAAAGTTGCTCTTAATCCACCAGATGGGAAACTTGAGGCATCAGGTTCACCCTTTATTAATTCTTTCCCAGAAAACTTTGTTATAGCAGTTCCTTCATTAGTTGAAGAGATAAAGCTATCATGTTTTTCAGCTGTAATTCCAGTCATTGGTTGGAACCAATGTGTAAAATGAGTAGCTCCTTTTTCTATTGCCCAGTTTTTCATAGCACTTGCAACAATATTTGCAACATTTATATCAAGATTAGTACCATTTAATCTAGTGTTTCTTAAAGATTTATATATATCACTTGGAAGTCTAGTTTTCATTACTTCATCATTAAAGACCATAGAACCAAAAATTTCTGTAATATTACTCATATTAGTATCCCCCTTATAATAATTCTATATTTGATTTTTTACATTCTCTATAAGTATATTCATCCCAAATAGAAACTTGCACCTCACCTATATGAGCCTTTCCAAGAAGTAACATAGAAACTCTAGATTGACCTATTCCACCACCTACAGTAAGTGGGAGAGTATCATTAAGTAATAATTTGTGGAATAATAAATTTCGTCTATCATCACAATTTGATTTTTTAAGTTGTTCATCTAAAGAATTTTTATCAACTCTTATGCCTAAAGATGATACTTCAAATGATGTTTTTAATAAATCATTCCAAAATAATATATCCCCATTAAGTTGCCAATCATCATAATCAGGAGATCTTCCATCGTGTTTTTGTCCTGATTTTAAATTATCACCAATCTTCATTATTACTGCAGTTTTATGCTTTTTTAAATATTTATCTTCACGCATCTTAGGGGATAAATCAGGGTACATATCTTCTAATTCTTGAGCAGAAATAAAGCTTATATTTCTTGAAAGTTCAACTGGAATGTTTGGAAACTTTTCCTTTACCAAATCTAAAGTATTACATATACAATTTATAATTATAGATGCTGTATTTTTTAAATAATCTAAGTTTCTATTTCAGCATAATTATTAGTTTCTTTGATTTTAAAGCATACTGGCTTTTCAACTCCATTTAAATTATCATTAAGACCAGTAGATGGATCTAGAAATAGAGGCGCTGAAATTCTTTTTAGATTTAAGCTACTTTTTAAGAAGTTTTCAAATGTATCTTTTATAAATTCGATTGCTATTTGAGTTTCGTAAAGGCTTAAATAAGATTTATAATTTTTAGGAATTATAATTTTACTCATAAAATAAACTCCTCCATTTTAATATAGTAAAAAATATATTGATATTATATTCATGGGTATTAAAAATATTAATATAAATTAAAGTAGAATAAGGAAGAAAAGAATAACAATGTGATATAATGAAATCAATATAAATTAGATATAGGGGGAGATTTTAAGATGATAAAACTAATTGCAACAGATATGGATGGAACTTTATTAGATAAAAATGGAGAACTCCCAAAGGAATTTCCGGAGGTTTTAGATAAATTAGTAAAAAAAAATATAAAATTCGTTGTTGCTAGTGGACGTTCTTATGTTAAGCTTAAAGAAACTTTTAAAGGCATGGAAGGTAAGATTGATTATATATGTGATAATGGAGCATTTGTTGTAGAAAATAATGAAATTTCAAGCATTGAAATTATTGATAGAGAAAAGGTTAAAGAGATAGTTAGGGTTTGCTCAGACATAAAAGACGTTCAAATATTGCTATGTGGCAGAAAAGGAGCTTATCAATTAGATTGTTCTGATAATTTTAATAAAGAAATAAATAAGTATTATAATAAGAAGTATATAGTTGATGATTTATATAATGTTGATGATGATATATTTAAGATAACTGTTTGTGATTTAGGAAATTCATCAAAAAACTCTTACAAGATTTTAGAACCTAGATTTGGAGAAGATCTTAGCGTTGTAGTTTCAGGTGCTATATGGTTAGATATAATGAATAAAAATATAAATAAAGGTAATGCTTTAGAAAAAATCCAAAATGACTTTAATATATCTAAAGATGAAACTATGGTATTTGGAGATTTTTATAATGATGTAGAAATGCTAAAGAGAGCTCATTATAGCTTTGTTATGGAAAATGCCAATGAAGATATGAAACAATATGGGAACTTTATAGCTAAAAGTAATGTGGAAAATGGAGTTATTGAAGCTATTAAAGAATACGTACTAAAATAATTAATTAAAAACTAATAAAGTGAGGGATATATTTAATATGAAATTTGAATTGACTATAAATGAATTAGGTAATCTACTTAAAAAATTAAGTGATGAATATAGATTAGAACTTATGGCTAAAATGGAATTAAGTGGTGGCTTTATGACTATGCATGGAGAAGCAAAGGTAGAAAGTATTCCAGATAAAAATGTTACTTGTAAGGGTAAAAGTAATAATATAATAAGCATAAGAGTTAAGTCAAAAGATAGTGAACATGGTACTTCATTAAAGATTACAAGTATTAGAGATAAAAAATTTAAGGTTGATATTTCATCAGCAACATACAAGGAATTAAAGCCAGGTAAATTAACTTTAAATCAAATAAAAGTAAATGATAAAGAATGTAAATTAAGAATAGATGAAAATATTATCTTTAAGATTCCAGGACCAGTAGAAGAGGTTATAGATATTATAGAAAATTAAAATAGAGGATTTTAAATCCTCTATTTTAAAATAAAATAACTAAAAATTATTTTATTTTATCCATGTTTTCTTGAACGTTTACTAAAGCTTCACCAAATCTTTGGAAATGAACAACTTCTCTTTGTCTTAAGAATTTTAATATTTCTTTTATCTCATACTCGTCTGTTAAATTTATTAGCCATTCATAAGTTGCTCTAGCTTTTTCTTCTGCTGCCATATTTTCATGTAAATCAGCAATAACGTCATCTTTATTTTGTATATAAGTTGCTGTCCATGGATTTCCAGTAGCATCTGTATAGTATAAACCTCTTCCATGATCAGTATAGTGTCCTCCAAGGTCAGCTTTCTTTAATTCTTCAACTGATGCGTTTTCCATTAATTGATATACCATAGTTGCAATCATTTCAACGTGTGCCATTTCTTCTGTTCCTATATCAGTTAATAATGCTTTAGCTTTTCTAGTTGGCATAGTAAAACGTTGATTTAGATATCTTAAAGCAGCGCTTAATTCTCCATCTGGGCCTCCATATTGAGATATAAGGAATTTTGCCATTTGAAGATCCTTACATTTTAAGTTTATTGGATATTGTAATGTTTTTACATAATACCACATAAATCAATAATTCCTCCTTTTAACAATTTTCCCAAGGCCATGGAGAATCTACCCAAGCCTTTGGATTTTCTACAAAAGCTGATCCAAAATTAGTAAGTGGTCCATAAAGATTTTCATATTTGCATATTAAACAATTAAGCTTACTAGATACTTCCTCATAATCTTTTGTAGCTTGTTTATTTTCAGGGAAGTTATCAAGATAAAGATTTAAATCAACTGCATAAAATTGATATTTCATGATTTTTTCTAATAATTCTTCTTTAGACATGTAATTACCTCCTAAAATTTATTTTCCATGATAAGGTTTATAAAGATCTTTAAATATAGTTCCTTTGTTTAAAGCAGAGTTTACTGTAAATAAATTTTTATATAATTGAGGTAGTACATATGCTTTTGCATAATAATCTTTTCTAGAATCATCATCTTTAAAATCTGGCATTAATTTATAATAATCACACATCTAGTTTTTTTCGTCCTTTCAATAAAACTTAATTCAAGATTATATTATGGAATTTAAGTTTATTTTGTGATGCGAAAAATGTAGTTTTTAGGTATAAAAATTATTAAATTATTATAAGTTATGTTTTTGTGTAAAAAAATGTTTATTGAAATTATTTTGTTAGATAGTATAATCATATTATTAGTGAAAAATTAAAGATGATTAAAGAAATACTTAAAAATTAATAGGGGGAAGTATAATGTTAATAGATCATTATGTTGAATTTAAAAACATCTCAAGAATATTTCATGAGTGTTCGAAAGAGGATGGAGAATATAAGGAAGAATCTAAAGGGGAATTAATAGAGTTTTTAAGTAGATTAGATATGAAATTAATTAAAGATATTAAAATTATTCTTCATATAGGTAAAAATGAAGTGGATAACTGTATACATACACCACTTGAGTTATATAAAAGAACAATGACTACATTTGAGGTGTTTAAAGGTTGGAAAGACAAAGAATCAGAAATATTAAGTATTTTAGAAAATAAATTACTTAGTACGCATTTTGATAATGGCCTAGCAGTATTAGATATGAGATAATTATAGAAATAGCTGTGAATATGTAAGTTTATTTAGAGCTATTTTTATTTTAAAGGATAAGAGAAAAGTTATAATTTAATTAGATATAATAAAAGATTGCGATATATGCAGTCTTTTTTATTATACATATATAGATTTGGTTGTTATAATAAAGATGACATATAGCAGAAAGGAGATGAATATGAAGATTTTAAAAGACAAAAAGAAGAAAATAATAATAGGTTTAATGGCTGTTGTAGCAGTAATTGCTTTAGGTTTAATTTATATTAATATATCTAATAATATAAAAAGAGAGAAAAATGAGAAAATTATAGAAGAAGATAAAAAGTTATTAGAAGATATAAAGCAAAACAACATAGTAAAGCCTACTTATAGTAACGAACATGAGCATGATGATGAAATACATAACCATGAATAATTAAAACTAAATTATATATTAGCAATCTAAGCTTAATACATTTTTTATGTATTAAGCTTTTTTATTATGTGAAGTGTAATAAATCAAAATAAATATAAGTATTTATTAAATAGAGGTGATCTAATGGTTAGAAGATTTATTATTATAAAAGGAATAGTACAAGGCGTTGGATTTAGGCCTTTTATATATAAAATAGCTTTAGATAATAATCTTTATGGTAATGTTTATAATACATCAAAAGGAGTTTATGTTGATGTAGAGGGAAAAGAAGAAAATATAAAAAATTTTATCTGCGATATAAAATATAAAGCACCAGTACTAAGTTATATAGAAAGTATTTATGTAGAGGATAAAAAGTTTATTGGATATAAGGAATTTAAAATAATTAATAGTAAACATGAAGAGGGGTTAACGCTTATATCTCCTGATATAGGAATATGTGATGATTGCATAGAAGATATAAAAAATAATTTAAAAAATAGAAGATATAGATATCCTTTTACTAATTGTACAAATTGCGGACCAAGATTTTCTATAATTAAAGGCCTACCATATGATAGAGAATTTACTACTATGAAAGAATTTGATATGTGTAATCATTGTAAAGAAGAATATGAAAATCCATTAGATAGAAGATTTCATGCAGAACCTACTTGTTGCAGAGAATGTGGTCCTAGTATTTTTTTGCTAGATAAGCATGGAAAAAGAATTAAGTGTGATGATGTTATAGCTAAAGTTAAAGAATATATTCTTAAAGGCAATATAATTGCAGTTAAAGGAATAGGTGGTTATAACATAATTTGTAATGCTAAGAACAAAGAAAGTATTGAAATATTAAGAAAAAGAAAGATTAGAAAAACAAAACCATTAGCAGTAATGTTTAGAGATGATAATGTTGCTAGTAAGTATTGTAACTTAAATGAAATAGAGCTAAGTATTCTTAAGAGTAATAAAAAGCCCATAGTACTTTTAGAAAAGAAAAACAAGTTATTACCAGATAATATATCATTTGATAGTCCGTGTATAGGCGCTTTATTACCATATAGTCCATTACATTATTTATTATTTGATAATGAGATAGATAGCATTATTTTTACAAGCGGAAATATCAGTGAAACTCCAATGATATATAAAGATAAAGAATCACTAAGTAAATTAAATAATATTGTAGATTATTATTTAATTCATAACAGAGAAATAAATATGCCAGTTGATGATTCTGTAATTAAGGTTATTGACTCTAAAGAAAGAGTTATTAGAAATGGAAGGGGATATGCACCATTATCAATAAAAAAAGAAAGTAAAGATGAGATATTAGCTTTAGGAGCAGAACTTAAAAATACTATTTCTATAAGTAGTAGGGGATATATTTTTTTAAGCCCGTATTTAGGAAATATGGATAATGTAGGTGGAATATCTAATTTAAATAAAAATATAGATCATATAAAGAAAATATATGATATAAAACCTAAGATTATATGTTATGATATGCACCCAAATTATTGGAGTAATGAGTATATTAAGGGCTTAAACTTAAAAAAGATAGGTATATATCATCATCATGCCCATATTGTTAGTTGTATGGGAGAAAATAATATAAAAGATAATGTTATAGGTATAGCATATGATGGAGCAGGGTTTGGAGAAGATAAAACTATATGGGGTGGAGAATTTTTAATTTGTAATTATAAAGAATTTAAAAGAGTATCACATATATCTACATTTAAGCTTCCAGGTGGGGATAAGGCAACAGAAAACCCGTGGAGAGTTGGAGTAAGTCTTATTTATAAAGCTCTAGGATATGAAAAGTCTTTAGTAGATAAGATATCTAATATAATTTTAAAAGATAAAAAAGATATAAATCTTATATTAGCTATGATAGATAAAAATATAAATTCACCAATATGCTCAAGTATAGGAAGATTATTTGATGGAGTTTCATCATTTTTAGGGTTTACTATGAAGAGAAGTTATGAAGGTGAAGCTTCTATATATTTAGAAAATTTAGCATATAAATTCTTAAAGGATAATAATTCATATAAAGATTTTTATAGATATGAAATAATACAAAATGACGAAATGTTAGAAATTGATTATAAAAAAATAATAATAGGAATTTTAGAAGATATATATAATAAAAAATCTAAATATGAAATAGCATTTAAATTTCATAATACAGTTATAGAATTTTCTATAACTGTAGCCATAAAATTAAGAGAGATTTATAAAATTAATAAGATTGCCTTAAGTGGAGGAGTATTCCAAAATGAAATCTTATTAAGTGGGATAAGTAATAGATTAAAAGGTTATGGATTTGAAGTTATAACTCATAAAATAATTCCATGTAATGATAGTGGTATATCATATGGTCAATTATTGATTGGAAATGAAAAAATATAGATGGAGGATAATATGTGTGTTGCAATACCTGGACAAGTTATTGAATTATATGAAGGTGAAGCTTTAGTAGAATTTATAGAGAGTAAGAAAAAAGTTAATACATCTTTAATTAAAGATGTTAAAGTTGGAGATTATTTGCTTATACATGTAGGGGTAGCAATAGAAAAAATAGATAAAGAAGAAGGGGAAAAGACAGTTGAAATCTTTAAAAGTATGATTTCAAAGTTAGAGGAGAAGTATGAGTAATTTGAATAAAGAAGAGATTAAGTTATGCAAAGATATAATTGAAGAGATAAAAAAGGTCAGTAAAAAAGATATAAAAATTATGGAGGTTTGTGGTACTCATACAAGGAGCATATATAAATATGGAATAGATAAGGTATTACCTCCCAATATTAAGTTAATATCAGGGCCAGGATGTCCTGTGTGTGTTACTAGAGAAGGTTTTATAGAAGATGCAATAAAGCTTTGTAGAAGAGAGGAGGTTATATTAGTAACATTTGGAGATATGATAAAGGTTCCATGTAACATAGGAACACTTGAAATTGAAAAGGCAAAAGGAAGAGACATAAGAGTTATAACTTCGCCTATGCAAACATTAGATATTGCAAGAAACAATAAAGATAAAATAGTAGTTTTTTTAGGAGTAGGTTTTGAAACTACAATGCCTGCTATAGCTATTCTTTTAAAGGAAATTAAAAAGAATAATATAAGTAATTTTTATATACTTCAAGAAGGAAAGCAAATGCCTAAAATAATAGAATCATTATTACAAGATGAGGATATAGAGATAAATGGTTTTTTAGTTCCAGGTCATGTAAGTACAATAATTGGAACTTATGATTTTGAAAAACTCTCAAAAACATATAATGTACCTATGGTAGTTAGTGGGTTTGAATGTTTAGATATTTTGATAAGTATACTTATTCTAGTTAAGATGATTAATAATAAAGAGTATAGTCTAAAAAATTTATATAAAAGAGCAGTTAAAGATAGTGGAAATTATAAGGCTAAAAATATATTAGATGAGGTATTTATAGATTCAATAGGAATATGGAGAGGAATTGGCGAAATAGAAAAGACAGGCTATGAACTTAAAGAAGAATACAAGAAATATGATGCAAAAAAATATTTTAAATTAGAAAATAAAAAAGAAAATATAGATAATGGATGTATTTGTAAGGATATATTAATGGGAAAAAAAGCTCCAGATGAATGCAAATTATTTAAGAAGGTTTGTAATCCAGATAATCCAAAAGGGCCATGTATGGTATCACAAGAGGGAGTATGTTCAATCTTATATTTATATAAATAGTTAGATAAAGGAGAAAGTATGGAAGTTATAACATTAGCTTGTGGAAATGGTGGAGAGGAAAGTAGTAGATTAATTAATGATTTATTTTATAAGTATTTTGGTAATAGTGAATTAATAAAGGGGAATGATTCATCTATTATAGATATAAATAATGAAAAAATAGCTGTATCAACAGATAGCTTTGTTATAAAGCCTATATTTTTTAAAAATGGTGATATAGGAAAGCTTAGCATTTGTGGGACAATAAATGATTTAGCAGTAAGTGGTGCTATCCCTAAATATATTACGGTTGCTTTTGTAATAGAAGAAGGATTCTTATTAAAAGATTTAGAAAAAATAGTTAAGTCAATAAGTAATGAAGCTAAAAATAATAATGTACTTATTATTTCTGGAGATACTAAGGTAGTTGAAAAAGGTAGTTGTGATGGAATTTATATAAACACAACAGGAATAGGTATCATACCTAAAGATAGAGAAGTTTTAGATTATAAAAATATTAAAAGTGGGGATAAAATCATAATAAGTGGAACTATTGGGGATCATGGCACGAGTATAATGTGCGAGAGAGAAGAATTGGGAGTAAGTAGTGACATAAAGAGTGATTGTGCAAGTTTATATGAATTAACAAAACAAATATTAAAGTGCAGTAATAATGTAAGAGTTATGAGAGATCCAACAAGAGGGGGATTGGCTACTACTTTAAAAGAACTTGTAGATTCTTCAGGAATGAGTATGAGAATAAATGAAGAAGATATACCTATAAATGATGGGGTTTATAGTATTTGTGATATGTTAGGGCTTGATCCTTTGTATGTTGCAAATGAAGGTAAGCTTATATGTATAGTTTCAAAAGATGACAGCACAAAAGTTTTAGAAGTAATGAAATCTTTAAAAGTTGGAGAGAACTCAAAGATAATAGGTGAAGTTATAGATGATAACAAGAAAAAGTTATATTATAAAACTTTCATAGGAGCAGAAAGAATATTAGAAAAAGCAAAGGGAGAACAAATACCTAGAATTTGTTAAAGCTTAATTTATTAAAAGGGATGGGATGAGGTATGGAGAGTAAAATAGCATTAATTTATAAGTCGAAGTATGGAAGTACTAAAAAATATGCTAATTGGTTAAAAGAAAAATTAAAATGTGATATATATGAAGGTAATAAGGTTAAAATAAAAGAGTTACTTAAATATGACACCATAATATATGGTGGTGGAATATATATGGGAAAATTAAATGGATTTGATCTTATTAAAAAGAATATAAACAAACTATCAAAAAAGAAAATAATAGTTTTTGCTGTTGGATGTTCTCTTGAAAGCGAAAAGAATTTAAATAAGATAAAGAAGAATAATTTACAAAATGGATTAGATAAAGATATTAAGTTATTTTATTTTAGAGGTGGTTTAGATTTTAAAAATCTAAAATTCTGTGATAAGATGGCACTAAAATTATTTAGAAATACATTAGTAAATAAAAAAGAACCATTAACTGAAGAGGAAAGATTGATTTTAAGTTATTATGAAAAAGCACATGATTGGACAAATGAAAATAGTTTAATTCCTTTAATAAAATATGTAAATGAAAAATAAAAACCACCTTTTGGTGGTTTTTATTTATAAATATTAAGCTCTGTTTACTGAACCGAATAATTCCATTTTTTCTTTAACGATATCTTTGATAGCTTCGAATCCTGGAGCAAGAAGTTTTCTTGGGTCGAATCCTTTTCCTTCTAAGTCTTTTCCAGCTTCAATGTACTTTCTTGTAGCTTCTTGGAAAGCTAATTGACATTCTGTGTTTACGTTAATCTTTGAAACTCCTAATGATATAGCTTTTTTGATCATATCAGCAGGGATTCCAGTACCTCCGTGTAATACTAAAGGCATTGGTGAAGTAGCTTCGTTTATAGCCTTTAATGCATCAAAGTCTAATCCTTTCCAGTTTGCTGGGTATTTTCCGTGGATGTTACCGATACCAGCAGCTAACATTGTAACTCCTAAATCAGCGATTTTCTTACATTCTTGAGGATCTGCGATTTCTCCAGCTCCAACAACTCCGTCTTCTTCTCCACCGATTGATCCAACTTCAGCTTCTAATGATAAACCTTTTTCTGAAGTTAATTTAACTAATTCTGAAGTCTTTTCTATGTTTTCAGCTAATGGATAGTGTGATCCATCGAACATTACTGATGAGAATCCAGCTGCCATAGCTGCCTTAGCACCTTCATAGCTACCGTGGTCTAAGTGTAATGCTACAGGAACTGTTATGTTTAATTCTTCTAACATTCCGTTAACCATTCCAACTATTGTTTTGTAACCACACATGTATTTTCCTGCACCTTCTGATACTCCTAAGATTACAGGTGAATTATTTTCTTGAGCAGTTAATAAAATAGCTTTAGTCCATTCTAAGTTATTGATGTTGAATTGTCCAACTGCATATTTGCCTTCTCTTGCTTTATTTAGCATTTCTTTTGCTGAAACTAACATTTGCAAAACCTCCATATACTTATAAATTATTATTTTGAGAAATATTTATAATGATTACTTAAAATAATAAGTTAAATATAAATCAAATAATTTTTACATATATTTCTCTCTACCTAGTAGTATAACTCAAAATTGGAATTATGAAAATAGTAAAATATATAAAATTACCATTATAATATCCTATAATTTGAAATTTACATAAATAATATGTTAGCTATAAGTTAATGTTTTATTAATAAGTAATTTTGTTTCCAAAATTTAATCTTTTTAAATAACTGAAAGTGATATAATATAAATAACTGAAAGTGATATAATAATAGTATAGAAATATTCAAATGATAAATAGGGGAATGAACAAAAATGCAAATGGATAAGAAAAAGAGAAGAGCAATGCAAAAAAGAAAACAAATTAGAAGAAGAATTATTTTTGGAGCTATTTTAATAGTACTTATAGCTTCAGGCGTTAGTATTTATGCTCATGAGCGTAATACTGATAAGAAGAGTGAAGTTACAACAAATCAGCAAGATAAAGCAAACAATGCTTCAAATCAGCAAGATAAAGCAAACAATGCTTCAGAAAATACTCAAAAAGAAGCACCAAAACCAACAGATATTATGCCAGGACAAAATATTATCTATGCAGCAGATAGCTATGCAGTTCCTGCAAATGATGTGTACAGAATGATAAATACTGCAGATAAAGTAAATAATGAAAAAGAAGTATTTTTAACATTTGATGATGGTCCTAGTGAAAATACAAGTAATATATTAAAGATATTAAAAGAAGAAAATGTACATGCTACTTTCTTTGTATTAGGATCTCAACTTAAAAATAATCCTAAAAATCAACAATTATTAAAAGATGAAATAGATAGTGGAAATGCTATAGCCAATCACACTATGACTCATGATTACAGAATATTATATCCAGGAAATAGTGTTAACGTAACAAAATTTATGAATGAAATAAATGAAAATAATGCACAAATGAAAGAAATACTAGGTGAAAATTTTGACTGTAGAGTTTTAAGAATGCCTGGTGGATATATGTCAAGAAAATATTATAGCGATCCACATTTAAAGAAATTAAATGAGGAAATGAATAAAGAAGGAATTATGTCTATAGATTGGGATGCTGAAACTGGTGATGCAGAATCTAATACTTATTCAGTTGAATATTTAATTTCTAGAGCTAAAAAAAGTATAGGTAAAGAACATATAATATTATTAATGCATGATGCAGCTGCTAAAAAATCAACTGTTAAGGCTTTACCATCAATTATAAAGATGTTTAAAGAAAATGGATATAAGTTTAAAGTTATAAAAAATGCTCCAATGAGTTATTTTAAGTCAGATAATAAAACTCAAAACTCTCAAAATAATAATAGTAGTAATTCAACAAGTACAACAAATAGTAGTGCTGATGCTACAACTAAATAATATGAAATAAAAAATAAAAAGTAACTTTTCAAAATATGAAAAGTTACTTTTTATTTTAGTTATATAATATTTCTTTTGATATATCATTATAATATGGTGAACTTGGATAAGAGTCTTCTAAATGTTGAGCATATTTCTTTGCTTCAGCTTTATCACCTTTATCATTATAATATAAACATAAATTATATAATATTTCAGCTGTATAAAGATCAGAATGAGGATAATCTGTTAAGTATTCCTTGAAATATTTAACACTATCATCTTTTTTGTCTAACGCATTTTCGGTTGCTCCCATAAAGTATAATATATGAGGTCTTAAATAAGTATCATTACTATATTGGTAAGCTTTTGATAAGTTTTCTAATGCTTTGTCAAATTTTTTATCCTTATAATCATTTAAACCATCATTATAATATTTTTCTACACCATCTTTTTTCATGATTTCAATAGCTTTATCATAACTATCTTTATCATCAGCTGGTATTTTATCAGCTGGGGCTTCATCTAATAAAGTATAAATTTTATTTATATCCTTATCTTGAATAGCCTTATCAAGATTTTCTTTGAAATCTTTAGGTATTTCTTTTTCATTTTCTTGGTTTACTTGTGCTTGTTCAGTTTCTGCTTTGTTTACATTTGACGCTTTAAAGTGGTTAACTCCAGCATAAGCTGCAACAACTACGATAATTGCACAAACTGCAATGATTGCTGATTTTTTACCTTTCTTTTCAGAAGTTTTAGGTTCAGCTGTTTCTGATTTTTGAGAAGTATCATTATTATTTTCAATGGTTTCAGAATTAGAATTGTTGTTATTGTCATCTTCTGAAGTGATAGCTATATCTTCTTTTATATTTGTATCATTTTCTACTAATTTATCCTGTTTTGAATCTTCGTTTATATCTGAAGTATTATTTACAATTGAGTTTTCATCACTTTCATTATTAACTTTTTCATCGCTAATGTTTTTAGGTGCAACATCAATTGTAGGATTTACAACTTCTTCAATTTCATCTTCAGGAGTACTACTTACAGCATTTAGGTTATCAAAACTTAAAGCTTTATCTTTAGTAGATTTATCTATATCTTCAAGATGCATTTTTGCTGTTGGATTATTGTTATACTCAGCATTAATCTTCCAGTTTAAAACAGCTTCATCTATTCTGTCTAGTTTATATAATATTTCTCCTTCAAGTTCTAAAGCTTTTTCATTATTATAATCTTTTGCTAAAATCTTATCGCAAATCTTTAAAGCTTCTTTATAATTTTTATTTTTATAGTGTTTGGTTGCTTTGTCTAGTTTTTTATCAAAATTACTCATAACTCCTCCTTGATAAAACTTATCCTTATTATTTTAGTATATAATATTAAGAAAAATATTTCAAAAATATTTCATTTGTAGTTATTTGTCTAAAAAACATAAATTTTTTTAATTAATTGCTTTAATTTTGTATGCTTTTGATGAATATATGTAAAAGTTTTAACAAAAACTATTTACAAATATAACTTTAAGAAGTATTATATGATTATAGAAATTAAAAGATAATAATTATTGATTAATAATTCATATAAATAAGGAGGAATTAATTATGAAGGTTCTTGTTATAGGATGTACACATGCAGGTACAGCAGCGGTAGTAAATTTAAAGGCATTATATCCAGATAGTGAAGTAACTATATATGAAAGAAATGATAACATTTCGTTTTTATCATGTGGTATAGCACTTCATGTTGGAGACGTTGTTAAGAATTTAAATGATATGTTTTATAGTTCACCAGAACAATTAGCAAAGCTTGGTGTTAAGACAAATATGAAACATGATGTTTTAGATATAGATTTTGATAATAAAAAAGTTAAGGTTAAGAATTTAGTAACAGAAGAAATATTCGAAGATAACTATGATAAATTAGTTTTAACAGTTGGTTCATGGCCAATAGTTCCAAATTTTGAAGGTGGAGATTTAGAAAATATTGTTTTATGCAAAAACTACAATCAAGCAAAAGATATTACTGAAAAAGGTAAAAAGGCTAAGAATGTAGTTATAATTGGAGCAGGATATATTGGAGTTGAACTTGCAGAAGCATTTGAAATGCTAGGTAAGAATGTAACATTAATTGATGCAGAAGAAAGAATAATGTCTAAGTATTTAGATAAAGAATTTACAGATATAGTAGAAAAATCATTTAAAGAACATAATATTAATTTAGTTCTTGGTGAAAAAGTTAAAAAGTTTGAAGGAGAAAACGGAAAGGTACAAAAGGTTGTAACTGATAATGGTACTTATTCTGGAGATTTAGTAGTTTTATGTATCGGATTTAAACCAAATACAAAATTAGTAGAGGAAAAGATTGATACTCTTCCAAATGGTGCTATAATCATCGACGAATATATGAGAACAAGTAGAGAAGATGTATTTGCAGCTGGAGATTGTTGTGTTGTTAAATTTAATCCAACTGGAGAAGATAGATATATTCCATTAGCTACAAATGCAGTAAGAATGGGAACTTTAGTTGCTAGAAATATTAATGGACCTACAATTAAATATATGGGTACTCAAGGTACATCAGGTATTAAAATTTATGAAGAATGTATAGCATCTACAGGTTTAACAGAAGAAGGAGCTAAACTTTCAGGAATAGAAGTTGAAACTTCAACAATTGAAGAAAATTACAGACCAGAATTTATGCCAACATATGAAAAGGCAATGGTTAAGATTGTGTTTGATAAAAATTCAAGAAGAATTCTAGGAGGTCAAATTATTTCAAAGGCTGATTTAACTCAATTTATGAATACACTATCAGTTGTAATTCAAAATAAGATGACTGTAGAAGAACTTGCAATGACTGATTTCTTCTTCCAACCACACTTTAATAAACCTTGGAGTTTATTAAATTCAGTAGCACTTAATGCTCTATAAGATATAAGATTCTAAAAAGTCTATCATATTCATATGATAGACTTTTTTATTAAGTTAAATTTAGTGTTTTACTTAGATTATAGAATATAACTTTATGAATATAAAATTAAATACAAAGCTTTCTATAAATTTTATATAAAAGAAAATAAATAATTTATAAAAGGTATAAGTATAATTAAAACAAATGCAAAATAAATATATTAATAGTTGTGGAAGATATAATCGGTTTGTGTTATAATTTTCATGTTATTCTTTAATAATGGAGGAGTAAGTATATGAAACACATAAAAACAATTAATAAAACAAACATCAAAAATAGTTTAAAGAAGCCAGGATGCAAAGAATGTGCAAACTCATGCCAATCAGCATGTAAAACTTCATGTACAGTTGCAAACTTAGAATGCGAAAACTAATAAATGGGCAGTAACTTAAACTTAAGTTACTGCTTAATTATTAATGTGTTTAGGAGGAATTTTAATAATGGCATTAATACATAAATTTAAACAAGGTGACAATTGTTTTGTCTTAGATGTTAATACAGGTGCAGTTCACGTTGTTGACGAATTAGTATATGATTTAGTAGATGACAACGGATTAAGAGATAAAGATACAATAATAAATGAATTAAAATCAAAGTATGATGAAAAAGAAATAAGTGAAGCTTATGATGAAATAAAAGAATTAGTAGATGAAGATATGCTTTACACAAAAGATTTATATGAAGATATAGCTCACAGTTCAATGGACGATAGAGATTATATAAAAGCTGTTTGTTTAAACATCATACATGGATGTAATTTAAGATGTAAGTATTGTTTTGCAGATGAAGGGGAATACCATGGACATAAAGGTGTTATGGATTTAGAAACTGCAAAAAGAGCAATAGATTATGTAGTAAAAAGAAGTGGTCCTAGAAAAAATATAGAAATAGATCTTTTCGGTGGAGAACCAACTCTTATAATGGATACTATAAAAGATATAATAAAGTATGCAAGAGATAATGAAAAGAAGTGGAACAAGAACATTAGATTTACTATGACTACAAATGCAACTCTTTTAGATGATGAAATGATGGAATTTATGGATAAAGAAATGGGTAACATAATCCTTTCATTAGATGGAAGAAAGCAAGTAAATGATAATGTAAGAATTAAAGTTGATGGTTCAGGTTCATATGATGATATACTTCCAAACATTAAGAAGATGGTTGAAAAGAGAAATAAGGACAAGATGTTCTATGTAAGAGGAACATTTACAAGAGCTAATACTGATTTCTATGAAGATGTTATGGAAATGGCAAAAGAAGGTTTTAGAGAAATTTCAATAGAACCAGTAGTATTACCAGATGAACATCCACTTTCATTAAGAGAAGAAGATTTAGATACTATATTTGAAAATTATGATAAGCTTTATGAAGAAATGGCTAGAAGAAAGAGAGAAGGGGACGAATTTAGATTCTATCACTTTAATGTAGATTTAAATGGCGGACCATGTGTTTATAAGAGAATTTCAGGTTGTGGAGCTGGATTTGAATATGTAGCTATAACTCCTCAAGGTGATGTATATCCATGTCACCAATTTGTAGGTAAGGAAGAATATAAATTAGGTACAATATTTGATGATACTTACGATAAAGACCTTGGAATGAAGTTTAAAAAAGCTCATATATATAATAAGCCAAAGTGTAGAGAATGTTGGGCAAGATTCTACTGTAGTGGAGGATGTCAAGCTAATAATATAAACTTTAATGGAGACATAAATGTTCCATATGAAATTGGATGTAAGATGCAAAAGAAGAGAATTGAATGTGCAATTGCATTAAAGGCAGTAGAATAGATTAAAATATTTTGGAGTGATAATGTTGAAAGAGTATACTCTTAAAAATGGAGTTAAATTAATATATAAAAAAGGCGTTTCAGATCTTACTTCTATATGTATATCTTTAGATGCTGGAGCCTTAAGAGATGGAAAAAAGTACGGAATAGCACATGCAACTGAGCATATGATTTATAAAGGGACTAAAAATAGAAGCGAAGAAGATATAAATAAAGAACTTAGTGAAATTTTTGGATTCCAAAATGCTATGACTAATTTCCCATATGTAATATATTATGGAACTCTTTTAGGTGAAGACTTTAAAAAAGGTATAGAGCTTTTTTCAGATATTATTATAAATCCTTCTTTTGAAAATAAAGGCTTTAAAGAAGAAATGGATGTAATAATTGAAGAATTAAGAGAATGGGATGAAGATTTAGAACAATATTTAGAAGATAAGTTGTTTTTAAATTCATTTAAAGATAGAAGAATTAAATATCCTATAATAGGAACATTTGATAGCTTAGAAACTATAACTTTAAAAGATATTAAAGAGTTTTATAAAAAAACATATTTCCCAAAGAATACTAAGATTGCAATTGTCACTTCATTAGATTTTGATATAGTTTTAGATATAGTAAAAACATATTTTGGGCAATGGAAGAATGATTCAGAGATTACAGAAAAAGTAGTTTATGAAGATATTTGTTCAAAAGTTTTTGAAGATAATAAAAATGATATAAAAACTAGTAAAATACAAATAAACTTCCCAATTGATAGTCTTACTAATAAAGAAGTAAGAGCACTTAGAATATTTAATGAATATTTTGGTGAAGGCATAAATTCTAAGCTTTTTGATACATTAAGAACTAAAAATGGATTGGTATATGATGTTTTAACTAGAGTTTGCCATGAAAATGGGATAAAGTTTTATAAGATTACATTTAGTACAGCTAAAGAAAATATAGATAAATCATTAGCTTTAATAGATAAGTGTATTTTAGATGCTAAAAATCTTAAAGAAAAAACTTATGAATCTGATATTTTAAAGTGGAAGAAAAGTTTTAGATTAAAGAGGTTATTTAGAGAAGAACAAAGCATAGTTTTAGCTAAAGAGTTATCTACTTATGATACTATGTTTAATGACTATAAGGTTTATACAGATGAAACTGAAAATATAGATGATATTGATTTGGATTTAATGGTAAATACAATAGAAAAAGTATTTAAAAATAAATTAGTTCAGATTATTAAATAAAAAATTGCCTTATTAATTTAAGGCAATTTTTTTTATATTAAATTTCGAATTAAAGTAGCATATATTAAGTATTATAAACGAATATATAAAATAAGGAGAGATACTATGAAGAAAATACCTGTATTACAGACATTGTTAGATTATCATGATGAAAAGAATTTAATCTTATCGATGCCAGGTAATAAATGTGGTTTAGGGTTTTTAAAAGATGAAATAGGAAAAGAATTTGCAGAAAGAATGGGCTTTTTAGATATAACGGAAAATGATCCTTTAGATAATCTTCAACATCCAGAAGGTATAATAAAAGAAGCAGAAGAGCTTTTGGCAAAAACCTATAATGGTAAAAAAGGGTATTTTATGGTTAATGGAAGTTCAGGAGGTAACTTAATATCTATCTTTAGTGCTTTTAATGAAGGTGATGAAGTAATAGTAGAGAGAAATTGTCACAAGTCTATATACAATGGATTAATATTAAGAAAGCTTAAAGTTACTTATATAAACCCTATTATAGATAAAGAAAGAGATATATTTTTACCTCCAAATAAAGAAAAGATTTATGAAGCACTAAAAAAGAGCAAAAAAGCAAAAGGAATAATATTAACTTCACCAAATTATTTTGGTATAAGTTATCAATTAGAAGATATAATTAAGGATTTAAAAAGTAAAGGACTAAAAGTTATAGTTGATGCAGCTCATGGGGCACATTATGGAATAAATAAAAGACTACCTAAAAATATTTCAAATTTAGCAGATTATACAATTTTAAGTGCTCATAAAACTATACCAGCATTAACTCAAGGTGGATATTTAATAGTAAATGATGATAATGAAAATGTAGAATTTTATAAAAATGCTTTTCTTACAACTTCACCATCATATCTTTTAATGGCATCTTTAGATTATGCAAGATATTATTTAGATGAATATGGTGATAAAGATTATGAAGAGCTTATAAATAGAGCTGAAACTTGGAAAGAAAAAATAAATAATCTCAAAAAGGTTCATATATATTCTAAAGAAGACTTAAAGGAAGGATATGAATTTGATTTAAGTAGATATTTAATGATATTACCTAAAAATTATAGTGGTCATAAACTTCATAGTTATTTAAGAAGCAGAAAAATTCAAGCAGAGATGAGTTTTTCAAGAGGAGTAGTTTTAATACTATCTCCATTTAATGAAGATTGTGATTTTAGAAAAATATATGAAGCTATAGAAAATTTAGAAATAGATTCTATAAAAGAAGAAAATTCATGTAATTTCTTTGAAATTTCACCAAAGAAGGTTCTAGAGCCTTTTGAGGTTTTTGAAAAGCAAGGCAAGCTTTGTAAGATTGAAGAGTCTGTTGGGCTTATAGCAAAGGAAGCTATAATACCATATCCACCTGGTATACCATTAGTTTGCCAAGGTGAAATTATAACACAAGATGCTATAAATATTGTTAAAAGCTATATAAATAATAAAAAAGATGTAATTGGACTTTACAAAGATAGTTTTAAAGTAATAGATACAGAATAATTTTAAAAAAGATAAGATTAAAAAATCTTATCTTTTTTTTGTTTTATTTTATTAAATTTAAAATATATTAGTAACAATAAGAGACATAACTCATATATTATATTGAGATATGAAAAACTCATAATTATATTGAGATGAGAAATAAGTATACAAAAGAGAGGTATAAGCCATGGGTAGAAGAAATAACAGATATAACTGTAATAAATGTGATAAATTGGAAAAATGTGCAATGGAAATGGCAGCAAGAAATCAAAAATTAATAGAATGCATAAATAAAAAAATAAATGAAGTAATGGGCTTACAACAAGAAGCAGATAGATATCTTGAAAAAGCTGAATGCTTATTTGCTGAAGCAGAAGACAAAACTAAAGAAGTTAAATGTTTAGTTAAAAAGCTTGAAGAAATGGTAAAAGCTACAGACTGCGCATTTGTAAAAGCTGCTGAATGCTGGAGAAATGAAGCAGAAGCTAATGAAGAAGACGATGACGATTGTGACTTTAATGGTCGCTGGAACTGCAGATAATTAAATTTTTTAGAAACTATAAAAAGAAATTTTTATAGTTTCTTTTTTGATAATTTTATAGATATTTAAAAAATAGAAAAAGGCATTGAACTTATTAAAATATAGTTATATAATATAGAAAATAAAAATATATATAAACCTAACCTTCGTTCTCTTGTTTTGAGGGATGAAGGATTTTTATTTTAAAATAGGATTATTGAGATAATAGGGAGGAGTAAATATATGGATGAGATTCTTGAAGTATTAGAGAAAGATAGCAGATATACTGATGAAGAAATAGCAATAATGACTAATAAAACTGTAGATGAGGTTAGGGAAGCTATAAGAGACTATGAAGAAAAAAATATAATTGCTGGATATACTACTCTTATTAATTGGGAAAATACAGGCAAAGAAACAGTAACAGCTTTAATAGAAGTTAAGATAACTCCACAAAGAGGTCAGGGTTTTGATAAAGTTGCTGAAAGAATATATAAATTTTCAAATGTAAAAGCATGCTACTTAATGAGTTCTGGAGGTTTTGACTTAACAGTTATAGTTGAGGGTAAAACTATGAAAGAAGTTGCTATGTTTGTATCTGAAAAACTTGCAGTACAAGAATATGTTCAAGGAACTGCAACTCATTTTGTACTTAAGAAATATAAAGATCATGGAACAATATTTAAAGACAAAAAAGTAGATGATAGGGAGAATATATTTATATGATTATGGAAAAAATGATTTTAGATAAAGTAAAGGATATGCCCCCATCAGGAATAAGAAAATATTTTGATATGATAAATGAGATGGAAAACGTCATATCACTTGGAGTTGGGGAGCCTGATTTTGTAACGCCTTGGAATGTTGTAGAAGCTGGAATATATTCATTAGAAAAAGGACACACTCATTATTCTTCAAATGCAGGATTTATTGAGTTAAGAAGAGAAATATCAAATTATATGAATAGAAGATATAATCTTTCTTATAGACCAGAAGATGAGATATTAGTAACTGTTGGAGGAAGTGAAGGTATTGATTTAGCGCTTAGAGCTTTAGTTGGTCCTGGAGATGAAGTTATAATACCAGAACCTAGTTTTGTAGCTTATAAAGGATGCACTGCATTTACTGGGGCTACAGCAAAAATAATTAATCTAAAGGCAGAAAATGATTTTAAGCTTATGCCTGATATGCTTAGAGAAGCAATAACTCCAAAGACAAAAGTGGTAATATTACCATTTCCTAATAATCCAACAGGGGCTATTATGACAAGAGAAGAACTTGAAAAGATTGTTGATGTTTTAAAAGATAAAGATATAGTTATTTTATCAGATGAAATATATAGTGAATTATCTTATGATAAAAAACATGTATCAATTGCAAGTTTTCCAGAAGTTAAAGATAAAACTTTAGTTATAAATGGATTTTCAAAAGCTTATGCAATGACTGGTTGGAGACTTGGATATGCATGTGGAAATAAGGTACTAATAGATGCTATGAAAAAGATACATCAATATGCAATAATGTGTTCGCCAACTACTGCTCAATATGCAGCTATAGAAGCACTTAAAAATGGTGATGACAGTGTAAGAGATATGGCAAAAGAATATAACAGAAGAAGAAGAGTATTAGTTGATGGGTTTAGAAAAATGGGATTAGAATGTTTTGAACCTTTAGGTGCACTTTATGTATTTCCTTGCATAAAATCAACTGGAATGACATCAGATGAATTTTGCGAAAAATTATTGATGGAAGAGAAGGTTTTAACAGTACCAGGTAATGCCTTTGGAGAATGTGGAGAAGGCTTTATAAGAGCATGCTATGCTGCATCAATGGATGATTTAATTGAAGCTATTAAAAGAATAAATAGATTTATAGAAAACAATAAAAAATAATATATATCTAAAAAGTGATGATATAAATCTTATTATCACTTTTTTATAAATTAAACAATTACATAAATAAAAGTTATATTATTGCATTATGAGAGAAAATTAAAAGAGGGTAAGTATATTGTGAATGAAAAAAATAATATAAAAGTACTGTGTTTTAATGCAGAAGGATCTGTTTTGATTAAATGGATAAAGCATTTTAATAATTGTGATTTACAAAAGAAAATAATCTTAAAAGAAAATATTTTAAGTTTTTATTATACATGCAGAGAAAATATTGATAGGTATAATATTTATTTTATAGATTTAACTAAAACAAATGAAAGTACAATAGTTGATGTTTTTAAGCAAGAAATAAAATCTAACGATAATATAATAGTATTTGGAAATCATGATGAAGTTTTAGCACAAAATTTAAAGCAATATATTTTACTTAATAATATAAAATATACAGATGTAATTATAAATAAAAAAATAACTAAAGTAGATAATTTTATAGATAAAACTGTAATATCTAAAGAGATAGTGAAGTTTTATATAAGTAAATTGATTAATACAGATGATTGTTCTAAAGGGATAGTTTATGTATCAGAAAAATCTCCAATAAAAAGATGTGGGTTTGTGGTTTATGATATATTAAGAGAGTATAAAGAATTATATTCTCAAAAAGAAATAGTTTTAAATATAATTAGTGGAGAAAAATTATACTTAGACACACTATCATATATTACAGATCCTATTTTAGAGTATACAAATGAACATGCAAAAATAAAAATAAAGAATATAATTTCAAAAGAACTTAATGAAGATTTCATTGTAAGTGTATTAGGAGTTCAATAACATATGTTATTGAACTCTTTGTCGTTTTAAATCGAATTTTACTTAAATAAGTTAAATAATTATTTAGAAACTTAAATATGGTTTAAATTTTGTTGTTAATATTATAACATAAATGTGAAATTAATAACAAAGCATTTGATAAATAAAAATAAAAAACAAAGGAGGATGTAATTCATGAATATATTAAGTATTCTTGGAAAAACATTAACGGATAATTCAATTATTGGAGCGATTTTTTCATCAATAGCTATTATTTTCTTAGGATTTTATTTAAGAAAGAAAGATATAATAAAAGATGGAGCATCAAAGATATTATCAAAGGTTGCATTATCAGTAGCAATACCTGCTCTAGCACTAAAATCATTCTTAGTAGATATAAATAAACAAAGCATGCATGAAGGAATGAATATTTTAATATGGGGATTTGCAATATATATAATCCTTATATTCTTAAGTAAATTACTTTATGTAAGATATAAAGGAAGTAAGCAAGATGCTTTAAGAGTATTAACTATATTTGGTTCAACTACTTTCTTTGGTACACCAATAGTACAAGCTGTTTACGGAACAGTAGGGGTTATGTACTCATCAATATTTAACATAGCTTATAGAGTATTCCTTTATTCATATGGTTACATAAAAATGTCTGGTATAAAAATGGATAAAAGCAATTTTAAAAAGAATTTAAAGAGCATGTTCTTAAATCCAGTAATAATTGCTACATTCTTAGGACTATTTATATGGTTATTCCAAGATATGTTACCACAAGTTGCAGTTGCAACTCCAGAAGGTGTAAAAAGTTATGCATTTTTAAGAATAGATAAAACAGTACCATGGCTTTATCAACCATTAACATACTTAAGTTCATTATGTTCACCACTTGCATGGTTAGCAATCGGAGCAAATCTTGCAACAGTACCATTTAGTGAAGCTATATCTTCAAAAGAGTCATGGATTTATAGTATAAAGAAAGTTATATTAGTACCATTAATAAATGTTGTATTATTATATATCTTAAATGTTACAGGTATATTACCAGTATCATATGTTGGACTAGCTACAATAGTAATAATGATGGCAACACCAACTGCAACAGTTGCAGCTGCATATGCTATAAGTTTTGATAAAGAATCACTTTTATCATCTAAGTGTTCATTATTATCAACAATCGTAGCAGTAGTAGGTATCCCATGTTGGATAGTTGTATTAGAAGTTATTAAAAATATAGGATTATTTGTATAGATAACATAAGAAGGAGTGACTTATATGTCAATTAAATTAGTTTGTTTTGGAGTAAGAGAAACAGAAGTTGAATTCTTCAATAAATTAAATAAATACGGATATGATTTAAAACTTGTAGAAAAAGGATTAAATCATGAAAATGTTAAAGAAGCAATAGGTGCTGAAGCTATAATGGTTAGAGGAAACTGTATGGCTGACAGACAAAACTTAGAATTATTAAGCAAACACGGATTAAAATATGTTCTTACAAGAACAGTTGGATTTGACCACGTTGATTTAGAAGCAGTTAAGGATTTAGGACTTAAGTCAGCAAGAGTTCCAGGATATTCTCCAAATGCAATATCAGAACTTGCAGTAACTTTAGCTATGATGTTACTTAGACATACAGCTTATACTGTTAACAGAACAAAAGATAAAGATTTTACAATAGATGCTACTATGTTTAGTAGAGAAATCAGAAACTGTACAGTAGGTATAATCGGAACAGGAAGAATCGGACTTACAACAGCTAGACTTTTCAAAGGTTTAGGAGCTAAAGTTTTAGGATATGATGTATTCCAAAGTGATGCTGCAAAAGAAGTTGTTGAATTTGTAAGTGAAGATGAATTATTAAATAAATCAGATGTAATATCAGTTCATATGCCTTATATAAAGGATGTTAACTATCACTTCATCGATGATGAATTTATATCAAAAATGAAAGATAATTCAATACTTATAAACACTGCAAGAGGAGAACTTCAAGATTTAGACGCTATAATAAAAGGTCTTGAAAGTGGAAAACTTGCTGGATTTGGAGCAGATACATTAGAAGGAGAAGGAAATGTATTCTTCAAGAACTTAAATGGACAAGAAATAGCAGATAAGAATATTGAAAAACTTGTACAAATGTTCCCTAAAGTATTATTAACTCCTCATATGGGTTCATACACAGATGAAGCATTAACAAACATGATAAGTATTTCATATGACAACTTAAATGATTACTTAGTAGGAAATGAATGTAAAAATGCAATAGCTTAGTATTTTTTATAGTAACCTCACTATGATTAGAAATAATCTAGTGGGGTTATTTTTTTACTATTAAATTATTTATATATTATAATAACTTAGTATATGAGTTATAATTAGGAGGGCTAGAATGACTTTTGAAAAGAGAATTAAAATAAGAAGTATAATAATAGCTATAATACCTATAGTGCTTACATTTATTATTTTTATGAATTTTAGAGTAAGTACCATGAGAGATGACATAAAAAAAGATTTAAAAGAAACAGCTTATGTAGTAGCACATACTTCATTAGTTCAAGAAAAATTAGAATATAAAAAGCTTGATTTTTCTATTCAAAATTATGTTAATAATTATATAAAAGAATTTAATAATGTAGATATTATAGTTGTTGGAGATATGAATGGAAAAAAATATTCACATTTAGACGATAAACAAATAGGACAAAAATATGTAAATCCTGATTATATAGATGCTGTAAAAAACTCTTCTAATTATTATTCAACCATGAAGGGGTCTATGGGGACTACATTTAGATATTTTGAGCCTATATATTATAATGGACATCAAGTTGGCTTTGTGATGGTAGGGAAGTATTTTAAAGATATTAAATCTCTTACTATTAAAATTATAGGTGTATCATTGTTTCTTTTTGTAATTGTATTAATAATTACTATTTTACTTTCAGGAAACTTAGCTAAAAAAATAAAAAAAGAAATGCTTGGTATGGAACCAGAGGAAATTGCAAGATTATATAATGAGAAAAAAATAATACTCGATTCAATAAGTGAGGGTATTATTGCTATAGATAATGAAAATAAAATATTAGAGATAAATAATAATTGCTTAAAAATGTTTGAAAATTTAAATATTAATGAGCTTATAGGAAAATTATCGAGTTATATAGAAAAGCGTGAAAAGATTAAAATGAAAGAAGTATATTTATCTGGAGAAAAAGTTTTTGTTAATTTAGAATTTATAGAAGAACAAGATAAGCATTTAGGAGCTGTAATCACATTATTAAAAGCTGAGAATATAAATAGACTTGCTCGTGAAATAACAGGTATAGATGATCTTTTAAAAAATGTTAGAGCAAATGTGCATGAATTTAAAAATAAACTTCATGTAATACTTGGGCTTATAAATATAGAAGAATATGAAGAAGCTAAGAAATATATTTATGATTCTCAAAAAGAAGTATCAGAAAGCTCAATAAGCTTAGGAAACATAAATGATAACTTAATAAGTGCTATATTGCAAAGTAAAAAATTAATTGCAAAAGAGAAGAATATTAATTTTATAATTGATAAAAAGTCTTATATGAAAGAAGAACATGGAAATATAACATCTATAGACTTGATAACAATAATAGGAAATCTTATTGAAAATGCTTTTGATGCATGTTCTGAAAATGATAAAGAAAGCTTTGTTAAGGTATTTATCTATGAAGATGATAAAGATATAAAAATAGAAGTATCTGATAATGGGAATAGTATAGATAAAAATATAATAGATAAATTATTTGAAAATGGAGTGAGTTCAAAAGGAAAAGGGCGTGGTATAGGATTATTTTCTGTTAAAAGTAAGGTGGATTTATATGATGGAAATATTAAAATAAAACAACATAAAGGTTATAAAGAATTTAAGATTTCAATAAAAAGGAGGGAATAGTATGAGAAATGTTATTATTGTAGAAGATGATCCAATGGTAGCTCTTATAAATAAAAAATACATAGAAATGATAGAAGGTTTTAAAGTAATAGGGACAGTTTCGGATAAAGAAGCCTTGATGAAGTTGTTAGAAAATAATGATGTAGATTTAATTTTAATGGATGTATACTTACCTAAAGAAAATGGCATACAAATATTAAAATATATAAGAGAAAGGGACATAATAGTAGATGTTATAATGATGACGGCTGCTGATAATACAGAAGGAATAAAAACAGCATTTGCATATGGAGTTATAGATTATCTTATAAAACCATTTGAATTTGATAGGTTTAAAAAAGCTGTAGATAAGCATCTTAAAAATAATAGGATTTTAATAGGTAAATCTAGATTAGATCAATTATCTATTGATAAAATATCTAATAATAATGTTGTAAACAATGAATATACTGATTTACCTAAAGGTATAAATAAGACTACCTTAAATAAAATATATGAAGTTATAGAAAAAAATGATAAAGTTTATTGGACTATTAGACAAATATCAAAAGAGACTGGTGTAAGTAATGTAACTATAAAAAAATACATAGATTATTTAGAAAGTATAGATAAAGTTATAGTTAACATAGACTATGGAAATGTTGGTAGACCAGAATTTAAGTATACATTTAAGTAAGTTTTAAAAAATTATTATATAGAGCTCTATACTTGTATATACATATTATATATTAAATAAGATTATGGGAGAGGTTTATGGTATATGAAAAACATAAATATATAGGGCTTTTAGGATTATTATCACTTATAGGATTGAAAGGATTTACAGCAAGCCAACCATTATATTATATATTTTTTCTAAATCTAATTTGGTTTACTTGGTTTTATGAAAACAGTCCAGTGTATAAGAAATTTAAGTGAGTTAATCAAAGAAAAAGTAGTGAAATTTTATAAATTTCACTACTTTTTTTAATAGTTTCTTATAATTTAGCTAAAAATATAATTTACATTAAAAAAGTTTTGTGCAATAATAGTACTTTATTACAAAAAGTAGGAAGAGGGATATATTATGAAAATAGGATTTGATCATAAAAAATATTTAGAAGAACAATCTAAATATATATTAGAAAGGGTAAATAATTACGACAAGCTATATTTAGAATTTGGAGGAAAATTAATTCAAGATTTACATGCTAAAAGAGTATTACCAGGCTTTGATGAAAATGCTAAGATTAAATTATTACATAAATTAAGAGAAAAAGCAGAAATTATAATCTGTGTATACGCAGGAGATATTGAAAGAAATAAAATAAGAGGCGATTTTGGAATAACATATGATGCTGATGTTTTAAGATTAATAGATGAATTAAGATCATATGATTTAGATGTTAATAGTGTTGTAATAACTAGATTTGATGATCAACCTGCTACAAAGATATTTATAAATAAACTTGAAAGAAGAGGAATTAAAGTTTATAAACATAGATCAACTAAGGGATATCCAACTGATGTTGATACAATAGTAAGTGATGAAGGATATGGAAAAAATCCTTATATAGAAACAACTAAACCAATCGTTGTTGTTACTGCACCAGGACCTGGAAGTGGAAAGCTTGCAACTTGTTTAAGCCAACTTTATCATGAAAATAAAAATGGAAGAGTAGCTGGATATTCAAAGTTTGAAACATTCCCGGTATGGAATGTTCCGCTAAAGCATCCACTTAACATTGCATATGAAGCTGCAACAGCAGATTTAAAAGATGTTAATATGATAGATTCATTCCATTTTGATGCATACAATAAAATTGCAGTAAACTATAATAGAGATATTGAAAGTTTCCCTGTTTTAAAGAGAATAATTGAAAAGATAACAGGAGAAGAATCAGTTTATAAATCACCAACTGATATGGGAGTTAATAGAGTAGGTTTTGGAATTATAGATGATGAAGTTGTAAAAGAAGCTTCAAAACAAGAAATAATAAGAAGATATTTTAAAACTGCTTGTGAATATAAAAAAGGGTATGTTGATAAGGAAACATTCCAAAGAGTATCCCTTATAATGAGTGAATTAAATTTAAAAGAATCAGATAGAAAAGTTGTTACAAAGGCAAGAGAAAATTCAGAAAGACTTAGAAAACTTAAAAATACTAATGATATATGTCCATCAGTTTCAATTGAATTAGAAGATGGAACAATAGTTACAGGTAAAACTTCAGAATTAATGGATGCAACAGCAGCTGTTATCATAAATGCAATAAAGCATTTTGCAAATATTTCAGATGATATACATTTAATATCGCCAGTTATATTAAACCCTATAATAAAATTAAAGAAAGAAACATTAGTTTCAAAAAGACCAGCACTTACTTGTGAAGAAGTACTTATGGCGTTAAGTATTTGTGCTGCAACAAATCCAATGGCTCAAGTTGCTATAGAAAAGCTTCCTATGCTTAAAGGAGCACAAGCTCACTCAACAACAATAATAAGCAATAATGATGAGCAAGCATTTAGAAAACTTGGCATTGATATAACTTGTGATGCAGAATATGCAACAGAAAATTTATATTACTAAGCTTTATAATATTAACAAATTTTAAAGAGAGAAGAAAATTCTCTCTTTTTTATGAATTTGATGTAATTAATATAAACAAAATGTAAACAATTTAAATTTTAAACAAATAAATTTTAATATTAAATTTAGGTTAAATATTAAAACAATAAGTAAACAAAACAGTTAAAGCATTTAAATAAAAAAAACTAACGATTATACTAATATAGGAGCGGTATTTATACTGCTATATGTTTATAAGGAGTGACAGAAATGTTCAATTTAAATCCAAAAGAAGATAAATTTTTTGTACTGTTTGTTGAAGAAGCAAAAAATATTTGCGAAGCTGCTAAGTTATTAAAAAAGGGCTTTGTTGAATTAGAGGATAAAGAAAAAAATTCTAAAGCTATAGGAGATCTTGAACATAAAGGGGACAAGATAGTGCATGATAGCATAGTAGAGTTAGAAGATGCATTTATAACACCTTTAGATAGAGAAGATGTTTATAGTTTGATAAAAAAGATGGACAATATCTTAGATTCTATCGATTCAGCTGGAAGTAGACTTATCATATATGATTTAAAGGAGACTAGAGAAGAAGCTATAAAGATGTGCGATATGATAGTACACGCTACAGAAGAAGTTGTAAATTTAATGGAAGAGCTTAAAAAGATAGGAAAGAAAAATAATAGAATATTAGAAAAAATAAGAGAAATTAACTCAATAGAACATAAAGGGGATATATATTATAGACAAACTATCACAGACCTATTTAAAAGTGGAGATGAAGTTTTAGAAATAATAAAATGGAGAGATATATTCTCATTATTAGAAAATACATTAGATGATTGCGAAACTATTGCAACTATTGTTGAAGGAGTTGTAATGAAGAATGCATAGTACAGCTGTTATAATTACTGTAGTAATAGTTGTTTTGTCGTTAGCATTTGACTTTATAAATGGATTCCATGATACTGCAACGGCAGTAGCAACAACAATTACAACAAGAGCATTAAAACCTAAGACAGCAATATTACTTTGTGCTGTATTTAATTTTATAGGGGCATTCACTGGAACAGCAGTTGCTAAAACTGTTGGAGATGATATAGTAAGTAATAAGTATATGCCACAATGGGTATTAATTGGGGTACTAATTGCTTGTATAATATGGAACTTATTAACTTGGTATTTTGGTATACCTAGTAGTTCATCTCATGCATTAATAGGTTCATTAATAGGTGGAGGTATAGTATATAATAGAAGTTTTGCTGTAGTTCAATGGTCAAATGTATTTAACCATGTAATAGTTTGGTTAGTATTAGGACCTGCTATTGGTTTTGCATTAGGTTACATAATAATGGTAGCATTAAATTGGATACTTAAACCTTTCAAACCTAGATTTGTAAATAGATTATTCCAAAAACTTCAAATATTAGCATCAGCATTTATGGCATTAAATCATGGTGGTAATGATGCACAAAAGTCAATGGGTATAATTACAATGGCACTTTTAAGTGGTGGATTTATAAGTACATTTGAAGTTCCAGATTGGGTAATGGCAGCATGTGCACTTGCTATGGCTCTTGGAACATCAATTGGTGGTAAAAAGATAATAAAAACAATGGGTAGCGGAATGGCAAAACTTACTCCTGTAAGTGGATTTGCAGCCCAAATGGGAGCAGCTACTTCAATTTTAGGAGCAACTTTATTCCATGCACCAGTAAGTACAACTCAAGTTATTACAACTACTATAATGGGAGTTGGAGCATCAAAAAATGTTAAATCTGTAAAATGGGGAGTTGCAAAAAACATCATATGGGCTTGGATTTTAACAGTTCCATTAAGTGCTATAATTTCAGGTATAGTAGTAGAAATTTTAAAATTTATTATATAATAGTATATAAAAGGATAGATTTATAAGTTTAATCTATCCTTTTTTTATGATACTAATAAAAACTATATTTTTAAAAAGAAAAATATAAAATATACTTTCGCTATAATGTGAGAATATGTTATTATCTATTATGATAATTAAAAGAAGGGGAGATTTAATTGTATATTATTAATTTCATAAGAGGCTTTTGTATGGCATTAGCTGATAGTGTACCTGGGGTTTCAGGTGGAACTATTGCATTTATTTTAGGTTTTTATGATAAATTTATAAATTCTCTAAATAATTTAGTTACTGGTAGTAAAGAAGAAAGATTAGAAGCAATAAAGTTTTTAGTTAAGCTTGGTATAGGATGGATATTTGGATTTGTTTTATCTGTATTATTCATAACATCAATATTTGAAAAACATATTTATGAAATAAGCTCACTTTTTATAGGCTTTATCATATTAGCTATTCCTATAATATTTAAAGAAGAAAGAGAGAGCATTATAGGAAAGTATAAAAATATAATATTTTTAATAATTGGAATAGTTATTGTTGCTGGGATTACATATTTTAATCCAGCATCATCAGGTGGAAAAGGTGTAAGTGTATCAATTGATCATTTAAATATAGGTCTTGTTATTTATATATTTATATCTGCAATGATTGCAATATCTGCAATGGTTCTTCCTGGTATATCAGGTTCAACAATACTTTTAATATTTGGCCTATATGCGCCAATACTTGGAGCTATAAAAGAAGTTATTAAATTTAATTTTGATTACTTGCCAATAGTTATAGTATTTGTGCTTGGAGTAGTAACTGGAATATTAGTTACTATAAGAGGAGTAAAATATGCTCTTGCAAATTATAGATCTCAAACAATATATTGTGTATTAGGCTTAATGATAGGTTCATTATATGCAGTAACTATGGGACCTACTTCACTTGAAGTACCTAAAGCACCTATGGATATTCATTCATTTAGCATAATATATTTTGTGATAGGTGGAGCTATAATTTTTGCTCTTGAAAGGGTTAAAGTTAAATTAGAAAAAAAGAATTTAAATAATAATTAATTATTCATGCAAATTTAAAAGAGTTGATTTTAAATAAATCAACTCTTTTTCATATCTTCTAAATCAGATAATAAGATTATATTATTACGACCACTATTTTTAGCAGAATATAAATTTTTATCAGCTATCTTAACAAAATCTTTTATTTCTAAATTTATATCATCTATAACATATCCACCTAAACTACAAGTTAATTTTAAAGATATATCATCATAGATAAATGTGTGAGATTCTACTTCTTTTCTGATTCTATTTGCAATTTTGTTTGTAGTTTCTGGAGAAACCTTGTCTAAAATTATTATAAATTCATCTCCACCAAATCTACCAAAGAAAGACTCATCTTCTCTAATGCATGAAGAAATAATATCGCAAAATTCTACTAAAACTTTATCACCTATTTCATGTCCATATGTATCATTTATTTCTTTAAAATGATCTATATCAATCATTATGATTGATACAGGAATATTTTCTTTAGTCAATTCCTTAGATAATCTTTCATTTATTGCTCTTTTATTATAGACATTAGTTAATACATCTTTATTGACAATACTATTAAAAGAATAATATGGATCTTCTAAAAATGGAGTTTTTGAATTATCTAAGATAAATTTATTATCAGATATATCTTTTTTTAATACAAGTATATAATCATAATTATTATATGTAATTGGAGTTGCAAGAGTCATAAATGTTTTATCATATTCTATTCCAATGTCAACTGCAGTTTTATTTGTTTTACATGCTTGTGAAACTATGCAAGTTTTACAACTATCATTTTTGCAAGTTTTACAACTATCATTTTCACCACAAGAGTTAATACATCTTGAAGGCTTTTGTGTGCTCATATGTTTTTTATCATCAATTTTATTATAGATACCTATGATAATCTGATTTTTAGGATCGACTAATGCCATAGTATCATAAAAATCATTAAATATAGATAATCTTTCTTTTATATCATTAAGTAAATTCAATGCTCCCAACCTCTTATAATTTTATTAATAGTCTTATTTCAAATCACATTATACAAACTGATATATTAAATGACAATAAAATTTTTGAAAGTTAATATTTAATTAGTATTTCATTTAAAAGTTAACTTTCACTTAATAAATTTAGGCTATATTTTATCATTAAGATAGAAAATAAATTTTTTAATTATCATAATATTTAATATATTAACGCAAATAAAAAAGAGTTGATTTTAAAATCAACTCTTTTTTATATCTTCTAAATTAGATAATAAAATTATGTTATTACGGCCACTATTTTTAGCAGAATATAGATTTTTATCAGCTATCTTAACAAAATCTTTTATTTCTAAATTTGCATCATCTATAACATATCCACCTAAACTACAAGTTAATTTTAAAGATATATCATCATAAATAAATGTGTGAGATTCCACTTTTTCTCTAATTCTATTTGTGATTTTATTTACAATTTCTAGAGGAACTTTTTCTAAAATTATTATAAATTCATCGCCACCAAATCTACCAAAGAAAGATTCATCTTTTCTAATGCATGAAGAAACAATATCACAAAATTCTACTAAAACTTTATCACCTATTTCATGTCCATATGTATCATTTATTTCTTTAAAATGATCTACATCAATCATGATGATTGATACAGGAATATTTTCTTTAGTCAATTCCTTAGATAATCTTTCGTTTATTGCTCTCTTATTGTAAATATTAGTTAATATATCTTTATTAACAATGCTATGTAAGCTATGATATGAATCTTCTAAAAATGTACTTGTTGGATTATCTAAGATTAATTTATTATCAGATATATCTTTTTCTAATACAACTACATATCTATAATCATTGTATGTAATTGGAGTTGCAAAAATTAAAAATGTTTTTTCAAATTGCACTTCTATTTTAACTACAGTTTTCTTTGTTTTATGTGATTGTAAAACTATACAATTGTTACATTTATCATTTTTGGTCCAAGAATTAACACACCTTAAAGGGGTTCTTGTTTCGCTAGATTTTTTAGGGTCAACTTTATTATAGATATCTATGATAATATGTTTTTCAGGATCGATTATCATCATAGTATCATAAAAATCATTAAATATAGATAATCTTTCCTTTATCTCATTAAGTAAATTCAATTAAATCAACCTTCTTATATATTATTAATAGTTTTATTCCAATTCACATTATACAAATTCATATAATTAATAACAATAGTATTTTATAAATTTAATATATTAATACAAATTTAAAAGAGTTGATTTTAAATAAATCAACTCTTTTTCATATAATCTAAATCTGATAATAAAAGTATATTATTACGGCCACTATTTTTAGCAAAATATAAATTTTTATCAGCTATCTCAATAAAATCTTTTATTTCTAAATTTGCATTATCTATAACACATCCACCTAAGCTACAAGTTAATTTTAAAGCTATATTATCATAAATAAATATGTGAGATTCTACTTTTTTTCTGATTTTATTTGCAATTTTATTTGCAGTTCCTAGAGAAACGTTTTCTAAAATTATCATAAATTCATCGCCACCAAACCTACCAAAGAAAGATTCATCTTTTTTTAGACATGAAGAAATAATATTACAAAATTCTACTAAAACCTTATCACCTATCATATGGCCATACGTATCATTTATTCTTTTAAAATGATCTATATCAATCATTATAATTGAAGCTGGAATACTATCTTTAGATAAATGTTTAGATAATCTTTCATTTATTGCTCGTTTGTTGTAGATATTAGTTAACACATCTTTATTTAAAATATTATGCAAGTTACAACATGAATTCTCTAGTTTTTTGTATTCTGGATCATCTAATATAACTTTAGTATTAGATATATTTTTTTCTAATACAACAATATATTTTTTATTATCATATGTAATTGGTGTTGCAATAGTTAAAAATGTTTTATTATATTCTAATTCAAATTTTACGCTAGTTTTATTTGTTTTATATGCTTGAAAAATTATGCAATCTTTATTATTCCTTTTGTTATTCAAAAAACCAATATATCTATAATATCTAGTTTGCTTAAGTTTTTTAGAATTGGTTTTAGAATCGATATCTATAATAGTGTGATTTCTTGGATTAATTAATATTATAGTATCGTAAAGATCTTTAAATATAGATAATCTTTCTTTTATATCATTAAGTAAATTCAATCCGATCAACCTCTTATATATTTATTCATAATTCTAATTTAATATAGCTTGTGTAAATTATTTAACCATTTTGTTCTAATTTGTATTTATATAAAATTATACAAGTTAATACATTTAATAACAATAAATTTTAAAAAACTTTATATAATGATAAATTTTTTTAATAAAGTTAACTTTCATTTAATAAATTTAAACTATTGAGATGGACAATAAAATTTTTCCCTACTATAATATTTAATATATTAATGTAAAAGAGGAGTAATAAACAGTGATTGAAATTAAAGATAAAAAAATAGAAGAATCAGCTAAACAATTAGAAAAAGCAATAGAAATAGTTGGTGGGATAGATTATTTAAAGAATATAAATAATGAATCACAATTAATAGAGGAAATATTAAAAAATCTATTCTTTAAAGGCGAAGCACTTTTATTTATAGAAGGTAGAGGATATGCTGTAGGTGAACTTATTGAACTTAAAGTAGAGTTTGAAAAATATTTCTTGAAGAATAAGAAAAAGGTTATATCAAGAATTGTGTCAAAAATCAAAGAATATAATACTTTATTAGATAGTAAGATAAGAAAATTCAAAAGAACTAATTCTATTGAAGAATTTAGAGAAATAGTAAAAGAAATAGAAGATAAATATGCTTGGGAATTTGATAATTTCTTCTTAATGTATATAGATAATATTGATGAAAATAAAGATTACTATGGAAAATATTTAACTGAAAAGAAAAAACAAATAATAGATAGTGTTTTAGTTAAGTTAGGTATATAAATTTCAAAAGATTTGTACTATAATAATTATGTAATATTATTTATATAATGTTCTTTTAAATTTGTTTCTTTAAATTACTTTACAAACAAATTAATAGAAATATAAATTAATCTGGAAGCGAGTTAATTTGATAATGTTTTAAAGGATATATTTTAGTATTATATCTTTATTATTTAGTACATATAGGATTAGTTTTCTAAATTAAAAACTAGAAAATTAGTCTTTTTTTGAAAAAACCTTTATTAAAAAATGATTATTGGTTAAATTTTAAAAATAATAGCCGATAAATTGGAAAGGAAACTTTATGGATATAAAAAACATTATAGATAAATTATATAAGGAACATAATGCTAGTAGAGAGGAACTTTTATATCTTTTAGATAATATAACAGAAAAGGATCAAGAATATCTATTTGAAAAATCAAATGATATAAGACTTCAAAATTACGGAAATAAAGTGTATATGAGAGGACTTATAGAGTTTACTAATTACTGCAAAAGAGATTGCATGTATTGTGGAATAAGAAAAAGCAATAATAAAGCAGATAGATACAGATTAACATTTGATGAAATAATAGAGTGTGCTGATATAGGAGATAAGCTTGGCTATAAGACATATGTACTTCAAGGCGGAGAAGATGCTTATTTTACTGATGAAAGAATGATTGAAATTATAAAGGAAATTAAAAAAAGACATCCAAATAATGCAATAACACTTTCATTAGGGGAAAGAAGTTATGATTCATACAAGAAGTTATTTGAAGCAGGTGCTGATAGATATCTTATAAGACATGAAACAGCATCAAAGCATCTATATGATAAGCTTCATCCAGGTGCATCTTTTGAAGAAAGAATACAGTGTTTAAAGAATCTAAAAGAAATAGGTTATCAAGTTGGAGATGGATTTATGGTTGGGCTTCCAGGTCAAACAAATAATGATTTAGTAGATGACTTATTATTTATAAAAGAGTTTAAGCCTGAGATGTGTGGAATAGGTCCATTTATACCACAAAAGGATACACCACTTGGTAAAGAAGAAGGTGGAACTTTAGAAAAGACAGTTATAATGTTAGCTATAATTAGATTATTACTTCCAGATGTATTACTTCCAGCATCAACAGCTTTAGGAAGTGTTGATCCATTAGGACGTGAAAAAGGAGTTAAAGCTGGTGCAAATGTTGTTATGCCAAATCTTTCACCAACAGAAGTTAGAGATAAGTATGCTTTATATGATGGTAAGATATGTACAGGAGATGAAGCAGCAGAATGCAGAATGTGCATAGAAGGAAGAATGAGAAGATTTGGATATGAAGTAGAAGTAGGTAGAGGCGACAATGTAAAGTGGCTTAAGGACAACAAACAATAGAAGAATAGTTTGGAGGAATTAAAATGTTTATAGATCACGAATTAATTAATAATATTTTAGAAGAAACAAAAAATCCAACTGTAGAAGAATCAAGAAAAGTAATAGAAAAAGCAAAAAGAAGAGAAAATTTAGATTATAGAGATATAGCTATACTTTTATCAACAGATGATGAGTATACTCTTTCAGAAATGTATAAGTTAGCTGGAGAAATAAAAGAAAGCATATATGGAAAAAGAGTTGTAATGTTTGCACCACTATATGTAAGTGATTATTGCGTAAATAATTGTGTTTATTGTGGATATCAAAGATGCAACGACTTCCATAGAAGAAAATTAACACAAGAAGAAGTTGCAGAAGAAGTTAGAATCCTAGAAAAGATGGGTCATAAGAGATTAGCATTAGAACTTGGAGAAGACCCAGTAAATGCTCCTATTGAATATGTATTAGAATGTTTAAAGACAATATATAATACTCAAAATAAAAATGGAGAAATAAGAAGAGTAAATGTAAATATAGCTGCAACAACAGTTGAAGAATACAAAATGCTAAAAGAAGCAGGAATAGGTACATACATCTTATTCCAAGAAACTTATCATAAGCCAACATATGAAAAGATGCATCCAAATTCAAGAAAAGGAAATTATGAATATCACTTAACTTCTTTTGATAGAGCTATGGAAGCTGGAATAGATGATGTTGGTGCAGGAGCATTATTTGGACTTGCAGATCCTAAATTTGAAGTTTTAGGACTTATGATGCATAATGCTCACTTAGAAGAAAAATTTGGGGTTGGTTTCCATACAATTTCAGTTCCAAGAATAAGAAAAGCAAAAGGAGTTGATATGGCAGATTTACCACACATCCCAAGTGATGAAATGTTTAAGAGAATAGTTGCAGTACTTAGAATTGCAGTTCCATTTACAGGTATAATCCTTTCAACAAGAGAAACAGCAGAAATGAGAAGAGAATTATTAAGATATGGAGTTTCTCAAGTTTCAGCAGGATCAAGCACAGGAGTTGGTGGATATAAAGAAAGAGAACAACATGGAAAAGCTGATACTCAATTTGAAGCATCAGATAACAGAACACCACTTGAAGTTATCAAAGAATTATTAGATGATGGATATATACCAAGCTATTGTACAGCATGTTATAGAAAAGGAAGAACAGGGGATAGATTTATGTCTCTTGCAAAAAGTGGAGAAATACAAAATGTATGTGAACCAAATGCTATATCAACACTTGTAGAATATGCATTAGATTATGGTGATGAAGAATTTAAAGAAAAAGCATTAAAGACTGCATATAAAGTAGCAAATGAAATAAAAAATGAAAAAACAAAGAATATTGTTTTAGGCAATATTGAAAAGTTAAAAGAAGGAAAGAGGGATCTTTTCTTATAATTAGGAGATGATTTGTATGAATAATACACCAAATTCAAATAGAAAGCATGTTGCTATTTTTGGAAATACAAATAGCGGAAAATCTTCCTTAATGAATAAGATATTAGGACAAGAAATGTCTTTAGTATCTAATGTTGAAGGAACAACAACAGACCCAGTTCAAAAAGCAATGGAACTTATACCTGTTGGTCCAATACTTTTAATAGATACAGCAGGACTTGAAGATAAATCAGAACTTGGAAAACTTAGAGTTGAAAAAACAATGGAAGTTTTAAAAAAGACTGATGTTGCAATATTTGTACTTGATGCTTCAAGCCCAGATTTTGAATCTTTTGATAAATGGAAAATTGAAGCTTTAAGATATAATATTCCATTTATTGTAGTTGCAAATAAGGCAGAAGTTGCAAATAAAGAGATTGTTGAAGCATTAAAAGAGAAGTATGAAAATGTTATATGCACATCTACAGTAACTGATATAGGAATAACTCCTCTTAAGGATGAATTAGTAAAATTATTAGAAAAAGAAGATGATGAAAAGTCACTAATTGGAGATTTAGTTCCTTACAATGGAAAAGTAATTTTAGTAGTTCCTATAGATTCAGAAGCGCCAAAGGGAAGATTAATTCTTCCACAAGTTCAACTTATAAGAGATTGTTTAGATAATGGGATTAAAAGTTATGTAGTTCGTGATACTGAACTTAAAGATGCTTTAGAAGATTTAAAGGATGTAGATTTAGTAGTAACTGATTCACAAGCCTTTAAAAAGGTAAGTCAAATAGTTCCGGAAAACATTAGACTTACAAGTTTTTCTATACTTTTTGCAAGACAAAAAGGTGATTTAAATGCTTTTATTGAAGGTGTAAACAAGATTAGAAATCTAAAACCTAATGATACTATATTAATATCAGAAAGTTGTACTCATAATGTTTCTCATGAAGATATAGGAAGAGTCAAAATTCCAAAGCTTTTAGAAAAATATGTTGGAGGAAAACTTAATTTTGAATTTAGAGTAGGTCATGATTTCCCAGAAGATATAGAAAAGTATGATTTAATAATTCATTGTGGAGCTTGTATGATAAACAGAAAAACTGTTTTAAATAGAGTTAAATCTTGCGGTGAAAAAAATATACCAATAACTAATTATGGTGTTGTACTTGCCTTTTTAACAGGGATATTAGAGAGATCTACTGAAGATTTAATTTAAAGGTTGTTTTATATTTTTATAAAATAATGTATAATAAAGAAGAATTAAATAGCTAGGGGTGCTTAAAAAAGCTGAGAAATAGTTAATTAATGCTATTAACCCTTTACCTGATATGGATAATGCCAACGTAGGGAAGCAAGGATATAATTAATTTTATATTGTATTTTATGGCTTTCTGTGTGTTTCACATAGAAAGCCTTTTTAAATTTATTAAGAGAAAAACATTAATTTCCTAAATGACATTAGTAGTTTAGGAAATTAATGTTTTTTTTCTTTAGAAGGAGTTAAAAATGAAATTTACAGATTATTTATTTAAAGAAACTAAAGAAATATTTGATGAATATTTAAAACATCCATTTTTAAAAGAGCTTGGTCAAGGTATTTTAGATAAAGAAAAGTTTAAAGATTATCTAATACAAGATTATTTGTATCTTAAACAATATGCAAAGGTATTTTGTATTGGGATAGTAAAGTCTCAGGATATGGATGATATGAAATTCTTTTATGAGTCAGT
This sequence comes from Clostridium sp., assembly GCF_034179595.1. GTDB lineage: Bacteria > Bacillota > Clostridia > Clostridiales > Clostridiaceae > Clostridium. The sequence continues at coordinate 1,669 of NZ_JAXFPT010000064.1, read as the reverse complement.
AAAAGGAATCATGGAAGATGAAACAGCTGTACATATAAAATATCTAAAGAATTTTTGAATAAGCAGAAAAGATTTAGAAAATGAAAAGATGAATTTAGTCAATTCTAGTTATACTAGCTATATGTTAGGACAAGCTTTAACTGGTGATGTATATGATATAATAGCAGCTATTCTTCCTTGTACATGGAGTTATGATTATATAGGACATAAACTTTATACAAAGTATAGAGATAACTTAGATAATAACTTCTATAAAGAATGGATAGAATCTTATTCTAATGAAGAATATCATGAACTTGCGAACAAATGGATAGATTATACAAATATTATGTGTGAAAATTTAAGTGATTCTAAAAAGAAAAAACTAAAAGATATATTTATAAATTCATGCCTTTATGAGATGAAATTTTGGAATATGGCATATAAGATTGAAGGTAAGTAGATATGATGATTAATATATTAATAATTTTTTTTTACGGTTTGTATGTTTGTATTATATGGAATTAGTTTAAAAAAGAATCCATTAAACACCAAGAAATTAGTTGTAATAGGAATGTATTGTGCAATATCATTTTTATTATATTTAATACATTTTATAAGTTATCCTCAAGGAGGAGGAATATCGTTATTTTCAATGCTTCCGATAATGCTATTGTCAATTTTTTATGGACCAACTACAGGAGTAACTGGTGGACTGATTTTTGGACTGCTTAAATTATTAAATGGTGCATTTATAATTCATCCAGTACAGTTTTTATTAGATTGTATACTTGCTAATATGGCATTTGGTCTTGCTGGTATTTTAGGAAATGATACTAGACTAAAAATAAATATAGGTTCATTTATTGCTGTAGTTTTAAGTGTTTTTATATCAATAATATCAGGTGTTGTATTTTTTGGTCAGTATGCACCAAGTGGAATGAATGTATGGATATATTCATGTGCTTATAATATAAGTAGTGTAGGAGTTGAGGGGATACTTAGCATTATAGTTATGAATTTTCTTCCTTTAGTAAAGTTAAAAAGATTAGCTATTAAGCAAAACTAAATAAAATAAGCTATTTAATTCAAATTAAAGTGGTCATATGACCACTTTTTTTGTTTATGAATAAAATTTTATGTTATAGTAAATAAGTAAAAATAAAAAAGTTTTGGAGAAAAGATATGAAAAACGGATTTGATTAGAATGGCTACGCACAATCATGACTTTATTAGTCATGAGTTAGTAGCCAAAATAGTCAGCGTATAGAGAAATCTATATGTAGAGATAGGTAAAACCTATCCAATACTACTTGAATTGCTGGAAAATCCTAAAGCTAACTAAACTACAGCATAACCATGAAATAAGGGTAAATGTGAATGTTACGAAAGTAGAAAAAATTAGTTAGATGGTATATGGTTAAATCCTAAGTGCTTATATAATGGATAATCAGCAGGTAAGCTCCGAATAGGAGAAACTTCAACGACTATCCCTCCTGAGGGGAGTACACTACAAGCTATTGGTAGTGGAAGTGGGTAGACCTAAACAGATAATGCTGTAGGATAAGATATAGTCTGTGCTTAATAGAAATATTAAGAAGTTCATAAGAGAACTGTACGGAAAGTAGCGTTTCCGTATGAACGAGACCTCAAAAAACGATTAAAGCAGAATCCTATGATTCTTGTATAT